>CAMCEN010000008.1 GCA_945873855.1 uncultured Campylobacter sp. | reverse complement strand
ACTGGTATGCGCACTGGCGAGATTATAGCATTAAAGCTAAAAGATATTGATTTGGCTAGTGATATAATTTCTATAAATTCTACTCGTTCTCGCTTTGGTGAAGGCACTCCAAAAACTGCTAAAAGTATGCGTAAAGTGCCGATTTTAAGAAATCTAAGGCAAACTTTATGCGAGTTTATAGACAGCCGCAAGTTTTTTAGTGGATATTTGCTAGAAAATCAATATAACAAGCCTTATAGAGATTCTCAAATTTTCCAAGATATTTGGAGCAAAATTCTAGTCGATTTAGGTATAAAATATCGCCGCCCTTACACTATGAGGCACACTTATGCTACTTTTATGCTTACTAATAACTATGTAACGCCTGTAAAGCTTGCTGCCCTGCTAGGTCATAGCACGCCTAAAATGATTTACAATGTTTATGTTAATTATGTTAATCAAAATTTACAAGATTTTAACCGAGATTTAAAGTTGTATTAAGCTCGCCTAGGCATAGGGAAACCAAAAGCTAAAAAAAGTGGCTTGAAATGATGATTTTATGGGCATAGTGGCGGACAGGGAGGGATTCGAACCCTCGAGGCCCGGTTAGAGCCTGCACCCTTAGCAGGGGTGTGGTTTCGGCCAACTCACCCACCTGTCCAAGTTCTTTTTAAAGTAAAAAGAACTGGAATTATAACACGAAAAGCTTATATTTTACTTAAAATTGAGATAAAATCTCTTTTACGGCATTTTTTGGATTGCTAGCTTTGTAAATCGGTCTACCAACTACAATAAAATCAGCTTTGTGAGACTTTGCAAAGCTTACACCAGCTACTCTTGATTGATCATCTTGGCTAGAGGTCTCACCACGCAATACAGGGCGAATCCCAGGACAAAGCGTGATAAAATCATCACCGCAATGCTCTTTTATCATCTTGCTCTCAAAAGCCGAACAAACCATACCATCAAGCCCAGATTCTTTGCTTAAAAGCGACATGCTACGCACAGCACTTTCTATATTTGTGTGATAAATATCGCTAAATCCGCTCTCATCAAAGCTAGTTAGCGCTGAGACTGCTAGCACTAAAGGGCGGTTTTTCTCACTAGCGATGCGCTCCATCACTGCTCTCATCGCCACAGCACCTGCGCTTGCGTGGATATTTATCATATCCACCCCAGCCTTGCACAGCTCGGCTGCTGCGTCACTCATGGTATTTGGTATATCATAGAGTTTAAGGTCTAAAAAAATCTTAAAATCGCTTATTTTTTTAAGCTCACAGATAAAATCAAGCCCATCTCTATAAAAGGCTCTCATACCAACCTTTAGCCATAAATCAAGCCCTTTTAGCTCACTAGCAAGCCCTAAACACTCATCACGGCTAGGCAAATCAAGTGCTACACAAAGTTTCATTTCTCATCCTTTCTAGCTCGCTTTGGCGGCTGTTTTGGGGCTGTTTTGCTGGCTGGGCCTGATTTTGCTAATTTTTTAAAGCCGCTTTCTTTGGGAATTCTAGAATTCCTAGGCTCTTTTGAGTTTTTATTTTCCTTAGGAATTCTAGAATTCCTAGGCTCTTTTGGTTTTAGGCTCTCTTGTATTGCGCTTAGATTTTCATAGAATTCTTTTGTATCCACAGCTGCGCTTGCTACTGGGCTTTTGTCTTTTGCGATATTATCTAGCACGCCATTTACGAGCTTTACGCCGTTTGTAGAGCCAAACTCACTAGCCAAAGCCACAGCCTCGCTAATCGCCACCCTAGCCTCGCAAGTCTGCGCTAGTATCTCATGCGCCCCAAGCCGCAAAATCGCCCTCTCCATAGCCCCAAGTTCAGCTAACTTAAAGCTACTTAGATAAGAGTTGATTTTCTCATCAATATTATCAATATTTTCTAAAACACCGCCAAAAAGAGTCTCGGCGAAATTTTTTTGCTCGTTTTTTATCTTTTGTTCAGCAAAATACTCGCTAGCAAAATCCTCATTAAATGTATCCATTTCATGCGCGTAGAGAAAGGTTATGACAGCTTGGCGCACTTGATGACGAGTTGCCATTATTTAAGCCCATCAAAAAGTGAAATAAGCTCAACTAGCCCAGTCATCGCCTCAAAGCCTTTATTGCCAGCCTTTGAGCCTGCGCGCTCGATGGCTTGCTCTATGCTATCAGTTGTTAGCACGCCAAAGGTTACTGGTTTGCCGTGTTTTAGGCTTACATTTGCGATGCCTTTTGCCACCTCAGCGCTAACATAGTCAAAATGCGGCGTGCTACCACGAATCACCGCACCCACGCAGCACACAGCATCAAACTTGCCTGAACTAAGTGCTTTTTCAAGCGCAAGTGGTATCTCAAAAGCCCCAGGCACAAGCAATAAACTAAGATTTTTCTCATCTCCACCATGACGGATAAAAGCGTCTTTTGCGCCCTCAACCAAGCGGTCTGTGATAATGTGATTAAACCTAGCGTTAATGATAAGCACACGCTCTTTGCCACTTAGGGCTAGTTTTCCTTCGATTATTTTCATTTTTTTCCTTTTACATTTGATTTCAAGCCTTAATTATAACAAAGTTTAAAATTATTTTTGCTAGAATTGACAAATTTTTTTCTAAAAGGCAAGAAATGCATAAAAAATTCTCCAAACTAGGCTATATTTTAGCCATGGCTGGTTCTGCCATAGGACTTGGCAATGCGTGGAAATTTCCTACAATGACTGGCAATCACGGAGGATTTGCTTTTATTTTTCTTTATTTTGTGCTTACGATTTTGATAGCTTGTGTGGCTTTTTTGGCTGAGGCTGGCATAGGCAGACTTAGTGGTAAGGACACGCCAAAGGCTCTCATAGAACTAGCACCAAAAGGGCAGAGATTTTGGGGGCTTGGCGGATTTTTTATGATTACGGCTTTGCTTATTGCTTCATTTTATCTTGTGGTTATCGGCTGGATTTTATACTACGCTTGTCTTAGCATTGGTGGGCTTCCAGCTAGCACAGATGAGGCTGGCAAGCTTTTTGATAGTCTTATTAAAAATAATCTAACAAGCGTTTTGCTCTGCTATTTTGCGGTGCTTTTCATCACTTTTTATACAGTATCAAGAGGTATAAAAGAAGGTATAGAAAAGCTAAATTTTATCTTAATGCCTAGCTTGTTTATTTTGTTAATTGTAATTTTGATATATTCATTTACCTTTAATAGTAGCGGTTTTAGCGGGGCTGTGAGTTTCATTTTTACCCCTGATTTTAGCAAGATTTTAGACCCTGAGCTGATACTAGCTGCCATGGGACTAGCGCTGTTTTCGCTCTCACTTGGCGTGGGGACGGTTAGCACTTATGGGGCTAGCTTGGGTGAGGATACAAATCTTTTTAAATCCTTATTATATATAGTAGGGCTTAATATCTGCATGGGAATTCTCATGGGGCTTGTGGTATTTAGCTTCGTTCAAGTAGCACCTGGGGCCAGTGCTAACGAGGGCCCAGGGCTGATTTTTGTCTCTCTTGCTTCGCTTTTTGGCGAGCTTGGAGCGGTGGGCTCTGCGCTTGGGTTTATGTTTTTTATCTCACTGCTTTTTGCTGGTATAACATCTGCTGTATCGATGATAGAACCAGCTGTAAGATACTTCGAGGATGAAAAAGGCATAAGCAGAATCAAATCTAGCGCAATTCTTGGAGTTTTAGTCTTTGGGCTTGGAGTGCTTTGTGTGCTTAGTTTCTATGAGCCTACAAAAGAGAGTTTTGCTATATTTGGCAAGAGTATTTTTGATATATTAGATTATGCTACTTCAAATGTGCTTATGCCGCTTGGCGTGCTGTTTTTTAGCATTTTTGCTGGCTGGATAATGCCAAAAGAGCGATTTTATACGCTATTTTTAAACTACGCACCAAAGTTTGCGGTGGATATTTGGTATTTTATCTTACGATTTATTTTACCGATTTTAGTCGTTGGAATCGGTATTTATAGACTAAATTAAGGAGAGATTATGCATAAAGAAGCGCATTTTTCGCGTGTTGGCTATATTTTGGCTATGGCAGGTTCAGCTATAGGGCTAGGGACTGCGTGGAAGTTTCCTACTATGGTGGGGCTTGGTGGCGGTTTTGCTTTTATTTTGGTGTATTTGGTGCTGTGTCTGGCTATCGGTGCGGCTGCTTTTTTAGCTGAGGCTTTGCTAGGGCGTGCTACTAGGCGTGATACAGTGGGCGCTATCTACGAACTAGCCCCAAGTGCTAAAAGAGCGTGGAGCATTGGTGGGTTTTTTGTCTTTGTAAGCATTATGATAGTGCCTTTTTATCTAGTTGTGGTTGGCTGGATATTTTACTACGCAATGCTGTGTATGTCGCAGCTGCCAACTGATCCAGTAAGCGCAAAAGAGGCCTTTGGCTACCTAGCATCAAACAATATCTTTGGTGTTAGCATGGGCTTTCTTATCGTTTTTGCTCTTTCAATCTATACGATTTTAAAAGGCGTTAAAAAAGGAATTGAAAAGTTAAATTTAGTGCTTATGCCAAGTCTTTTTATCTTGCTTATAGCTTTGGTTACTTATTCTGCAATTTTTGGCAATTTCACAGGAGCTGCTAGCTTTTTATTTACCCCAGACCTCTCAAAAGTCCTAGATGCTGACTTGCTGCTAAAAGCCCTTGGGCTTGCTATGTTTTCTATGAGCCTTGGAATGGGAACGGTGTGTACTTACGCAGCAAATACTGATAAGTTTACTAATCTTTTTAGCTCGGTTTTTTACATCATCGTGCTAAATACCATGGTTGGCATTTTAATGGGACTTGTGGTCTTTAGCTTTATACCTATTGAAAATGCTAGCGAAGGACCTGGGCTTATTTTTGTAAGCCTTGCTTCGCTTTTTGGTTCTATGGGCGTGGCTGGGCAGATTATCGGCTTTGCGTTTTTTATGGCTTTAATTTTTGCTGGTATTACCTCTGCTATTTCTATCATCGAGCCTACGGCACTATTTTTGATGAATAATGTCAAAGTAGAGCGTCCAAAGGCAGTGGCGTATTGTGCGGTGTTTATTTTAGTGGTGGGCTTTATTTGCATACTTTCTTATTACAAGCCTAGCGCAGAGGTATTTACATTTTTTGGAAAGAGCTTTTTTGATTTGCTTGATTATATTACCTCGATTATTCTTATGCCTTTGGGAGCTTTATTTTTCTGCGTGTTTGTGGGCTGGGTCGTGCCAAAAAGCACTCTGGCTGAAAACCTAAAACACCAAATGCCAAAAAGCGTTTTTGAAATCTGGGTGTGGGTAATACGCATTATCGTCCCAGCAGCGATAATTAGTGTGGGAGTTTATAATTTCTTATAAAGAGCATAATACACTAGGAATTCTAGAATTCCTAAAGATAATCTAGAATTCCCCAAGTCTTGTGTCATCCCCCGACTTGATCGGGGGATCTCATCACAGAGAATTCTAGAATTTCATATAGAGATCCTCGGGTCAAGCCCGAGGATGACATAGTAGGGAATTCCAGAATTCCACAAAAAAAAGACACCCCTAACCCCCAGAAAATCTAGAATTCCCCAAAAACGTAGATAAAGCAAGAGAATTCTAGATTTTAGTAGGGTTTTAGGGGCGAGACGCCGGTTTAGGGCGTAGCCTTTATAAAATTTGCGAGCAGTGGGCTTGCCCCACTAAAGCGAGCTAAAATCTAGAATTCCTTAAAGATTGCTTCGGTCGCTTTGCTCCCTCGCAATGACAAAATTCTAGAATTCCCTAGGGAATTCTAGAATTCTCACTGCCCTTTGGACTTTGAGGTAGCGGCTGTTAAAAGCTAGGGAATTCTAGAATTCCAAAAAAAGACACCCCCTAACCCCCAGAAAATCTAGAATTCCTAGGTAAAATTCTAGAATTTCTAACAAATTTTAAGTAGGAATTCTAGATTTATTCTTTTTCTATTTTAAAACCAGCTTCTTTTAAAAACTGGCTTGGCTCGTAGCTGATTTTGCCGTTTTTGTCGTATTTTGCATAGCTTAAAAAAAGCTCGTTTTTCGCTCTTGTTACAGCTACATAAAAAAGTCTTCGCTCTTCTTCTATGCCCCCAGCACCTGAGCTTAAGCGGATGTTTGGGAAGCGGTTTTGCGCCAGGTCTATGACAAAAACAGCCTCAAACTCCAGCCCCTTGCTAGCATGCACGCTAAGCAAGCTTACACCGCTACCTGCGCTCATTTGGCTATCGCTAAGGCTTAAAAAATTATAAAACGCGCTTAAATCCTTGTAGTTTTTAGCAATGCTCTCAAGCGACCTTGCCCTATGGATTATTCGCTCTTTTGTAAGCTCTTTTTGATTCTCATCTATGCTTTTATCTTTGCGGATAGATTTTTTGTGAGCGATTGCGGTGGCGATTTTTTCATATATTGGAGAGGCGATGATGAGCCCAAGGCAGGCTGAGGCGTCTTTTACGCCTTTTAGCGCTTTTAGAAAATATAGCAAATCGCTTAAAAACTCCCCGCCCTCAGTAGATAAAAAACTAGCGATTTTGTGATTTTTTATACTTGCTGGCAGGTTTTCGCTCACGCTGAGCTCATCATCAAAAAGCCCTAGTTCGTAGTTTTTGCGCCTTTTGTGCGTGATAGTGGCTTTTGGGTCAGGTCGCAGCAGTCCAGCTATAGCGTCCCCTGCCCCACACTGAGATAAAAGCTCAAAAATCTGCTTTGATTTTGCCTCGCCAAGACCCTTAAAATACTGCGCTACATCAATAAACGCCATTATATCCTTGCCATTTAGCAGCAGCGAGACAAGCGAGATTAGAGCCTTTATCTCACGACTTTCAAAAAAACTCCCACTACCCTTGCGTCTAGATGCAATGCCTAGTTCTTTTAGGGCGATTTCTACGCCATCAGCACTTGAGTTATTGCGGAAAATCACAGCTATTTCATCACTTGGCACTTTTAGAGAGCTAATTATTTGCGCTATGCCCTTATACTGCGAAAAAAGATCATCATATACTAGCAGGCGCGGCTGGCTAAAAGCACCTTCTCTGCCCACTTTTAGCTCTTTTTCATAGAGGCGTGGATTTATTGCTATTACACGGTTTGCTAGTTTTAAGATATTTTGGCTTGAGCGGTAGTTTGTATTTAGCGCGTAGATTTTAGCGTCTTTGTAGCGTTCTTTAAACGAGCCTATTATGCTAATATCTGCTCCATTAAAAGCATAAATACTTTGGTCATAATCCCCTACGCAAAATAAGCTCTTTGCGCCAAAAGCATCTATTAGTGAGCTTTGAAGCAAATTTGTATCTTGATACTCATCTACTAGAATTTCAGTAAATTCCTGAGCTATATCGCCCTCTTTTAAAGCTCTTTTTAGGTATAGCAAAAGGTCGTTAAAATCAGCATAGCCAAAGCGTTTTTTCTCTTCTTCAAACTCACGCAAAATATCAGCATAAATTGCGCTATATACGCTTTGTTCGCCGTTTTTTGCTCTAAACCACTCTTCAAAATCATCACCACCGGTGTTTTGAAAAAATGAGTAAAGCTCGTATAAATACGCCGCGCTAAATGCGCCTATATCGCTAATGTGATGAAACTTTCTTTGCCCTGCTATGCTTTTTAGCAGTAATTTTAGCTCTCCGGGCTGCTTTAGCGTGATATCAAAGCCATTTGCTCTAAGCAAGGCATAAGCGCTAGCGTGAAAAGTCCCAGCACTCACGCTAGAAATCACGCTTTTATCAAACTTTTTAGCAAGGCGAGAGAGCATTTCAGCTGCGGCTTTGTTTGTAAAAGTAAGTAGTAAAATCTTGTTAGCTTCTACCCCAGAGCCTAAAAGATGAGCTATGCGAGCGACTATGGTGCTAGTTTTGCCAGTGCCAGCTGAGGCGATTATAAGATTGTGTCCAAAAGGCGCACTAGCAGCAGCAAACTGCTCAGGATTTAGATGAGAAAGTGACATTATCTAAAAGCCTAAAATATGCTCTTTATTGATTTGAGCGTTATATTTTTGTGAGTTTTGTGACATTTTAATTCTTTAGCTTTACTTTTGCGCCACACCTTTCGCAGACAAAAGGCTCACCTGCAACTATACGCAAATGAATACTCTCAGGGATTTTGTGAACCATATCAGGGCAGTCGCAGACATAATCGTAGTCTATAAACTTTTGTTCTAGTTCATTGATTTCTTTTTCTAATACATTTTCTTCGGTAATATTGATTTGTTGTTTTTTCTGCCAACGCTCAATGCGTATATCGTTAGTTAGCATGTGTTCTACTAGCCACGCACGCACGATTTTTATAAGCTCTTCTTTTGCCTGCAATATAGGCTTATCACTGCTACTAAGCATGACAAAAGTGCGCAAAATATTTTCATGCAAAGCAGCATGCTCGGTTAAAAAAGGATAGCCGATCTGCTTCATATAGTCTTCTTCATGCTTGAAGTGCTGTTTAGCAAAATTTACAAAATCATTGATTAGATTTTTTAGATAAATCGGTGAAACTTCATTGCGTCCAGTAAAAAAAGCACGCTTTGCTAGCTCAAAGAAACGCTCATGTTCCTTGTCTAACAAAGCGTTACCGACGCTATATTCCCTTTTCCACTCAAACATTTATTTTTGTTTAATCACTTGATCGCAAGCGGTACATTTAAAATTTTTGCCCTCATCAACTATTTTTAGATGGATTGCGTGAGAGATTTTATGTACTCTGCTAGGGCAACCACAAACATAATCGTATTCTACAACATTTACATCTTTATTTTTTCTATGCCACTCTTCGATTTTCATGTCTTGTTGGATGATGTGCTCTAGTAGCCATGATTTTGCGATTGTTACTAGGTTTTCTTTCATTTCATTTACATTTTTGATCTTTGTGATTAGATCTGACATGCTATGGATGATTTCTTTGTGAATCTTAGCATGTGCTGGCAATGCTGGATAGCCAATGCTTTTCATATACTCTTCTTCATGAGCAAAATGCTCTTTCATGTAGTTAAAAAATTCAGTTACAATCTCTTTCATTTGCTCTTTTGAGACATTTTTACTAGCATAAATATACGCTTTTTTTGCAAGCTCAAAAAGACGCTTATGCTCATCGTCTACTACAGCGCTTCCGATGCAGTATTTCTCGTCCCAATCAGGCATCATGTTCTACTCCCTAGAATTTTTTTTCGCTATTATACTCTTTTTTTTAAAAATATTACTATACCTTGTTATAGAAAAACTCTTTTTTGCAAAAACCAATATCATCGTACTAACACCAGCAGCAAGCGCAAATGTAACCCCTATCGTGATAAAAAGCTGATAAAAGAAGTTTGAAAGAGCAATAGTTTTTGCCATCTCATCGCTAGTATTTAAAAACTCAAAAAGCAATAATATGCTCTTATAAGCATAAAATCCAGGTATCATAGGCAAAAGTGCAGGAAAAGTAATGACCTCAAGTGGTGTTTTATAAAACTTAGATACCATAAGACCCAAAAGTCCTACCAAAAAAGAAGCCAAAAAAGTAGCCACCACAATCATCTCAAAGCCTAAAAAGTTTACCAAAGTAAAGCGAAAAGCATGCCCAAAAGCAGCGATTAAAGCAGCTAAAATCAGCGCAGGCACAGGCGGCTTTGCCCCATAAGCAAAGCCAAAACCAGCAAGTGCTGCAAAAATCATATCCGCCCCAATACCCCAAAAAACCGAACTCATGCTAGTGCTCCAAGCCCAAAAATAACCAAGGTCAAATACACACCAATCGCCATACAAGTAATCAAAATAGCAATATTTACAATGCGTGAAAAGCCCACTAAAACATGATTATCCAAAATATCAATCACGCAGTTGATAAAAAATATACCTGGAATTAGATAAAGTATACTAGTAGCAATGGCAATATGCATGCTAAACTCGCCAAAATGAGCTGCCCAAATCCCGCCAAAAAACGCCACAAACGCCGATGAATAAAAGGATAAAAAGATGTATTGAAGCCTCATATCAATGCTCCAAAGCGTAAGCAAATGCCTAAGCCCTGCCCCACTAAAAGCCGCCCCAAAAGTAAAAGCCATCGCCACAAAATCACCGCCAAAAAGCCTACAAAGCGCACCAAACGAAATTCCAACTACAAGCAAAACCACCCAGATATTTCGCTCTTTGATATTGCGCTCTTTTGCGGTTTTTAGATGCTCGTAGCACTGCGCAAGCTCAGGTCTATCATCGTGGATGTGCCAGCTAAGCGCGCTTAGTTCTCTAAGTTCTGCTAGGTTTATTTGCACGGCTGGATTTGAGAGCACGAGCGTTTCTTTGATATGTGGATTTTGCTGGTCTTTTAGCGTAAGGGCAGTATTGTTGAAAAAAAAGTTAATGCTAATATCATAGCCATAAGCATGAGCGATGCGCTGAGTGCAGCGATTTTCACGAGATACAAAGGCCCCGCATGCATGAAGTGCGGCAAGATATTTGCTAATAAATAATGCTAAATCGCCAATTTTTGGTTTCATTGTATGTTCTTTGCTTTTGTAAAATAAAAGCACAATTTTAGAATTCTTTTTAGAAATTCAAGCTTAAAAATGTAAAAATTTGCTATTTTTTTATTTTTTTACAGGGTAGTTTTTTGCTTAGGAATTCTAAAATTCCCTAAGCTTTGTGTCATCCTCGGGCTTGACCCGAGGATCTCTATATGGAATTCTAGAATTCACTGCGTCATTGCGAGGGAGCAAAACGACCGAAGCTAGGAATTCTAGATTTTATTCTTGGAATTCTAGATTTTCTGGGGGTTAGGGGGTGTCTTTTTTTGGGAATTCTAGAATTCCCTACTATGTCATCCCCCAGCTTGACTGGGGGATCACTATACGGAATTCTAGAATTCTTAAATGATATAAACGCAAAAAGCCCCTAGGAATTCTAGAATTTATTTTAGGAATTCTAGAATTCACTAGCTTTTAACAGCCGCTACCGCAAAGCCAAAAGGACAGCGAGAATTCTAGAATTACCTAGGGAATTCTAGAATTTCGTCATTGCGAGGGAGCGAAGCAATCTCTGGGAATTCTAAATTTATCCTTAGGAATTCTAGAATTCCCTACTATGTCATCCTCGGGCTTGACCCGAGGATCTCTATTTTGTGATGAGATCCTAGGGTCAAGTCGGGGGATGACAAAGAAAGTAAGGTCGGGGATGACACAATGTTTAGGGAATTCTAGATTTATTCTTAGGAATTCTAGAATTCCTAGTCTATAAACGCAAAAAGTACCTAGGAATTCTAGAATTTATTTTAGGAATTCTAGATTTATCCCTAAGAATTCTAGAATTCCTAGGGATAAATTCATAAAATAATTTTCTATAAAATATATTTTGCTAAATCTTGATTTTGCGCTACATCGGCTAGTTTTTCTTCTACAAGTGCTGCTGTGATGATGGTCTTGCCGCTACTACACTCAAAGCTGATGTCTTCAAGCACACGCTCGATTACGGTGTGTAGGCGTCTTGCGCCTATGTCTTCTACTTTTTCGTTTGCGTTGTGAGTTAGAGCTGCGATTTTGCGAAGTGCTTCTTCTTCAAACTCAAGCTCTATACCATCAGCGCCAAGCAGTGCCTTATACTGCGCTGGCAAAGCATTTTTTGGCTTTGTTAAAATCTCAAATAGCGCATCCTCATCAAGGCTATCAAGATTTACTCTTAGTGGAAAGCGGCCTTGAAGCTCAGGGATAAGATCACTTGGCTTTGCAAGATGAAAGGCTCCAGCTGCGATAAAAAGTATATGATCGGTTTTTAATGCGCCGATATTTGTATTTACGCTGCTGCCCTCTACTATAGGCAAAAGATCACGCTGGACGCCTTCTTTGCTAGGATCGCTCCTACTGCTAGCGCCCGTCGGCACAGCCACTTTATCGATTTCATCGATGAAAATTATGCCCTCATTTTCGGCTCTTTCTAAGGCCTTGCTTTTTAGATTATCAATGTCTAAGATTTTCTCACAGGCTTCGTTTTTTAGCACATTTTTAGCATCTTTTACTTTTAGTTCTTTTTTTACCTTTTTTGAGCCTATGCCGATGACTTTGATTAGGCTATCTTGCATTTGGCTCATTTCAGGTGGCAAGGTAGGATTTGCCTCTATTGCGCTTTGATCGATTTCTATGCTTATGCTTAGATTATCTAGCTCGCCAGCTTTTAGTCGCTCACGCATTTTAGCATAGCTTGCTTCGTAATCACGCAGTTTTTCTTCGCTTGCTAACTTTGGCAAAGGCGGCAAAAGACGCTCTAAAATTCGCTTTTCTATATACTCGTTGATTTCGCTTTCTTTGTTTTTACGCTCTTCTTCTTTTAGCAGATTTAGGCTAGCAGCAGCCAGATCTCGCACCATGCTCTCTACATCACGCCCTACAAAGCCAACTTCTGTATATTTGCTAGCTTCTACTTTTATAAAAGGCATGCCAAACATCTTTGCTAAGCGGCGTGCGATTTCAGTTTTTCCTACGCCTGTTGAGCCTATCATTAGAATATTTTTTGGCATTATATCATCTTGCATTTCAGGGCTTAGCTGCATTCTGCGCCAGCGGTTGCGAAGTGCGATTGCTATTATTTTTTTAGCTTCTTTTTGACCGATTACATAATCATTTAGAAACTCAACTATTTCTTTTGGTTTCATATCTTTTGCGTTCATTTTTCATCTCTTATTTCGTAAGTTTTGATATTATGATTTGTATATATACAAATATCAGCGGCGATTTTTAAACTCTCTTTTACAAGCTCTAGCTCACTTAGATTTGAGTGTGCTTTTAAAGCCCTAGCAGCTGAAATAGCATAGTTTCCACCACTGCCTATTGCTACAAGGCAGCCATCTTCAGGCTCAAGCACATCTCCTGTGCCACTTAGCAAAAACACATGCTCACGGTTTAGCACTATCATCATAGCCTCTAACTTGCGCAGATACTTATCCTTGCGCCACTCTTTGCTAAACTCCACAGCAGACTTCATCAAATCGCCCTTAGCACCTTCTAGAATTCTCTCAAACATATCAAAAAGATTAAAAGCATCAGCCGTGCTACCAGCAAAACCAGCTAAAATCTTGCCATTATCAAGCTGTCGAATTTTAGTAGCATTGCCTTTCATAATTGTATTGCCAAAGCTTACTTGCCCATCGCCACCGATTACTGAAGCGTTTTTGCCTTTATAGGCTAAAATCGTAGTTGCATGAAACATTACTCACCTTTTACACTTAAAGTAAACTTAGCTGTGATTTGATGCCCTAGTTTTGCGTGTATTTCATACTCACCAGGGGTTTTTATACTATCAAATTCTAAGCACTTTTTATCTATTTCAAAGCCTTTGTCTTTTAGGGCTTTTGCGATTTCATCTTTGGTAACTGAGCCAAAAAGTGCGCCATTTGCGCCGATTTTTACAGCGATTTCAAGCTTAATTTTTGCTAGATCATCAGCTAGGCTTTTAGCTTGGGCTACTTCGTAGGCATCGCTCTCAGCTTTTGCTCTTTTGCTAGCTTCCCACTGGCGCAAAACTGCGTCAGTTGCTACTTTTGCATAGCCTTTGCCAACTAAAAAATTATTTCCATATCCGTCTTTTACTTCTTTTACCTCGCCGGCTTTGCCAAGACCTTTTACATCTTTTATTAGTAAAACTCGCATTTTTGCTCCTTTAATTTAAATTTTTGACGCAGATTGTAGCAAAATTGCCTTAATATTTATAAAATTTAGATAAAGTAAGCGAAATTTTTTCCAAGGACTTTATAAAAATGGCATTTGAAAATGTTAAACAAGCAATAGAAGATATAAAAGCCGGTAAAATGGTAGTAATGACTGATGATGAAGATAGAGAAAACGAAGGTGATGTAGTCTGTGCGGCTGCCTTTTGCGATGAGGCAAAGGTAAATTTTATGATAACTCACGCTCGTGGCGTGCTGTGTACTCCACTAAGTGCCCAGCTTGCAGCTAAGTTTGAGCTAAGCCCCATGGTAGCAAGCAATACTAGCTGCCACGAGACAGCATTTACCATTAGCATTGATGCAGCAAAGGCAAAAACAGGCGTGAGCGCATACGAGCGAAATATGACTATAAGAATGCTAGTTGATCCTAGCACAAAGGCAGCTGATTTTGTTCGTCCTGGACATATTTTCCCACTGATTGCTAAGCGTGGCGGGGTTTTGGAGCGAACTGGGCATACTGAGGGCAGCGTGGATCTGTGCGCTTTAGCTGGGCTTGCGCCAGTTAGCGTGATCTGCGAGATCGTGCGAGATGATGGAGAGATGGCGCGCCGTGATGATCTAGTAGAGTTTTGCGCTAAGCATGGACTAAATATGATAAGCGTAAGCGAGCTAATTGAATACCGCCTTCACCACGAACAGCTAATTAGCGTTAGCAAGCCAAAAGCTAGTCAAATAGCAGGTTTGCCAGCCCAAAAATACGAGCTTAGCGACCATTTGGGCAATACGCATTTTGCCTACACCTTTGGAGCACTTGATACTAGTAAGCCTGTAAATGTGAAGTTTCACCGCATAAAAACTGACCACGAACTACTATCAATGACAAGCTACGATGAGTTTATGAAAAGTCTAAAAACACTAAAAACTGAGGGTGGAATGCTAGTGTTTTTAAGTGGTAAAAGCAGTAAAGAAGCCAAAAGCTACGGCATAGGCGCACAAATTTTACGCCACTTTGATATAAAGCAAATCACTCTACTAAGCGAAAATGAATCTCAAGAATTCGCTGCTATTTCAGGCTTTGGGCTTGATATCGTGGGGTATAAAAACTAGCAAAAATATGGAAAAACAAAGTATATATTTGCGCAAAGTCCTGCAAAGCGACATAAAGCTTATCTTTGAGTGGGCAAATGATAAAGATGCAAGAAATAATTCTTTTAAAACAAAAGAAATCACTTGGGCTGAACACGAAACTTGGTTTGAAAACACCTTAAAAGACCTAAAAACACGCCACTATATACTTTGCTACAATGGCAATGATATAGGGCAAATTCGTATAAAAATAGAAGAAGAAAATCAAGGCAAAATAAGCTATAGCATAGACAAAGCTTATAGAGGACTTGGCTTTGGCAAAATTATTTTACAATTATGCGAGAATGCTTTATTAGAAGAGTTTAAAGACTTTTATCTATATGCTGATGTAAAAAAAAGCAATATAGCATCGCAGGTGATTTTCAAAACTCTTGGCTACAATGAAAGCATAGAAAATGATGTTTTTAAATATAATAAAAAAATAAATAATAAGCCAAAATATCAGCACTTTTAAAGCAAAATTTAAATAAAATCTCTATTTTAGAAAATTTTAAAACGGAAAAAATCTTGGATAATTACGAATATAGTGAGCTTTTAAAGGCTCTTAGCAATAAAATCTCAAATATCGCTAGTATCATAAAACCCGATGAAATAAAATCTAGACTTGATGAAATAGCCAGTTTAGAAAGCGATCCAGCCTTTTGGAGCGATGTAGAAACAAGTGCTAAAATAGGCAAAGAAAAAAGCAAAATCTCTAAAATCTTAGAAAACTTTAACGAAGCAAAAAGCGCCCTAAATGACGCAAGCGAGCTTTTTGAGTTAGCAAATGCTGAAAATGATGCCCAGACTATAAATGCGCTTTTTGATGATAGCAAGGGGCTTGAAGATAAAGTAACAAGCTTAGAAATCTCAATGATGCTAAGTGGCGAAAATGATGATAAAAACGCAATTATAACTATACACCCAGGAGCTGGTGGCACAGAGAGCAATGACTGGGCGAGCATGCTTTATCGTATGTATTTGCGCTTTTGCGAGCGAGAGGGCTATAAGGTAGAAACGCTTGATTTTCAAGAAGGCGACGAGGCAGGGTTAAAAGATGTGAGCTTCATCGTTCGTGGCGAAAACGCCTATGGATATTTAAAGGCTGAAAACGGCGTTCACCGCTTGGTGCGAGTAAGTCCTTTTGATAGCGCAGGGCGTAGACATACTAGCTTTTCATCAGTTATGGTAAGCCCTGAGCTTGATGATAATATCGCTATTGATATCGAAGAAAAGGATATGCGCTTTGATTATTATAGAGCAAGTGGTGCAGGTGGACAGCATGTAAATAAAACTGAAAGTGCTGTGAGAATCACGCATATCCCAACTGGCATTGTAGTTCAGTGCCAAAACGATAGAAGCCAGCACAAAAATAAAGCCACTGCGTTAAAAATGTTAAAATCAAGACTATATGAGTTTGAGATGCAAAAACAGCAAGCCGAGCAGGCAAATGCGCCAAAAGATGAGATCGGCTGGGGGCATCAAATACGCTCATATGTGCTTTTTCCATATCAACAAGTAAAAGATGTGCGAAGTGGCGAGGCTTATAGCCAAACAGACGCTATTTTAGATGGCGATATCAAAAAAATCATCGAAGGCGTGTTAATTAGCCAAAAATCAAGCTGAAAAACGCAAAATTTGTGCTAAAATACTAAAACAAAATTTTAAGGAGAAACAATGCATTACACACCAGTACTTACAAGCCTAGGCTACACACCAAACGACGCTTTAAAAGCGCAAGTAAAACGCTGCATCGAAGAAGCAGGTTTAAGTGTGCCAGATTTAGATAAAATCGCTGAGCTAAACGAAGAAATCAAAACAATGGGCGGATATGTAGCGCTATCAAATAGCGAGGATGTATTTAAAATCAAATGCGAAACTAGCGACATCACTGCGCTAAAAGAGTTTAACCTAGCGGTTTATAACTGGGGTCAAGAAAATGGCTTTAAGGTTAAAAAACTTGATGGTAAAGAAGTATTCTACATCACAGGCAAAGATGAGTAAGTTTTATTTACTTTTTGTGCTTTTGAGCGTGGTTTTTTTGGGCTGCGAGCAGCCTAAAACTACAGCAAATATCCAAGCCCAAGGTAGCTCACACACTATTAGTCGAGCAGAACAAAAGCAGCTTGAAGCGCTAGATAATTCGTGCGTAGCTGGCAATGTAGATGCGTGTATGCAAGTAGCAGGCACGCTCTATAATAAGGGCTACTACACTGAGGCAGCAGCAGCTTATGATGCGCTGTGTTCAAAATTGCAACATTTAAAAGCCTGCTTAATCCTAGCTGATATGTTTGATAACGGACTTGGCGTAGTAAAAAGCAGCGCAACTGCCAAAGAAATTTGGCAAAAAGCCTGCTATAATGGCGATAAAGACAGCTGTAAGAAAATGAAATAAACTCTAAAATTATAGATTTTAGAGTTTATTTAGTAGATTTTAACCCTTTGTCACTTCTATAAATTCAAAAATCCAACACCACAATTTTGAGAATTCTGGAATTAAAATTTGACTTAGGAATTCTGTTTGATACTAAAAACAAGTGCTAATATGCGTAAAATAATACAACATTGCCACTAGGAATTCTAGATTTATACTTTGTATATTATATCTGCTTTTGCTTGCCATACTATGCTTTAAGTAGCGCATTAAAGAATAAGTGGTTTTATTGTAGCTATTAAGAAAATCTAGAATTCCTAGACCAAAACTCTAGCTACAAAGCTTAGGAATTCTAGATTTTACCGCAGGGAATTCTAGAAAAATAATATCTAGAATTCCCTATAGTAGTTTTAGTCTCCGTGGACATATTTTTTAAGCTCTTTGCCAAACTTTGGATAGCGAAGTTTTTTGATAGCCGAGCTCTCAATCTGGCGCACACGCTCTCTGGTTATATTTTCAGCCTTGCCGATTTCTTCAAGTGTTAGGTCGCTTTGATCCTCAAGCAAGCCAAAGCGCATTTTTATAACCTCACGCTCTCTAGGATTTAGCTGGGCTAGGACTTTATCGATTTGCTCTCTTAGATCATCTTTTAGGATCTGCTCTAGAGGGCTAACTGAGGTTTTATCCTCTACAAAATCTCCATATTTGCCATCATCTTCATTGCCAATAGGGGCTTCTAGGCTGATTGGCTCTTTTGTGATTTTGATTACTTGCTTGACTTTGTCCACGCTTAGATTGATTTCAGCGGCGATTTCTTCTATGCTTGGCTCTTTGCCGTGCTCTTGGATATATGAGCGAGTGATTTTGTTGATTTTATTTATCGTCTCTATCATGTGGATAGGGATGCGAATAGTGCGTGCTTGATCAGCGATTGCGCGACTGATAGCTTGGCGTATCCACCATGTAGCGTAGGTTGAGAACTTATAGCCCTTTCTATACTCAAACTTATCAATAGCCTTCATAAGGCCGATATTTCCTTCTTGGATTAGATCCAAAAACGGCAAACCACGATTTGTGAAGCGTTTAGCGATGCTAACTACTAGGCGCAAGTTAGCACGAGCCATTTTACCCTTGGCACTATCGCTTATGTTTTTGCCACGCTTGATTTGATCAAGGACTATTTTTAGCTCTTCTTGGTCTAGATCAAAGCCAGTTTGGCTAGCCTCTTTTGTGCGAAATAATTTTTGGATATCCATATAAGTGCTTACCATCGTAGCCTCAGGCACACGCGCTAAAATCTCTTCTTTGCTTAGCTTTGTGATATCTTTTAGCAAAGCTACGTGGTTTGCGCGCAGTTTGTCATTGCATAGATTTAAGCGGTATTCTAGACTTTGAAGGTCTTTTTTAAAGTCCACATCGCTTTTTAGCGCAGTTTCTATAGAGCGGACGATTTCATTTATTAGTTTGCTTGTGGGCCCTAGGTCAACTAGCTTTTCTTTTAGCACTTTTTTCTTAAAAGCAAGGGCTAGCTTAGCAGCGATATCACTATCGTCTTTTTCGCTTAACTTGGTAGTAGGCATGGTTTTTATCCACTCTTTTTTTGCTTTTTCTAAGGCTTTAAAGCTGATTTCTACCTTCTCAGCTCTTTTGTCTTGTTTTTTTAGCTTATTAGCCTTTGCTTTTTGGGCTTCATCGCCGCTCTCGTAGTCGTCATTAGACTCTTCATCCTCGTCATTATCTTCGCCTTCTTCATCCTCATCAAAGCTTTTAAATAGCTCTTTTACGCGCCTTTCACGATTTATTAGAGCTTCTTTGTAGCTTAGAATAAACTCTATTAGATACGGCACTGAGCAAAATGCGTCTATTATGGTATCTTCACCTAATTCTATTTTTTTGCTGATTTCTATTTCTTCTTCTTTGCTAAGCAAGGCAATAGCACCCATTTCACGAAGGTAAATTCGCACAGGCGAATCAGAACGAGACCACTCAAGCAGGTCGCTTTCTGTGTTTAGGTCAAATTCAGTTTCTTCTTCTTGGCTTTTTTTCTTGGTGCTAGATTTTTTTAGTGCCATTGCGTCTTTTAGCTTTGTAGCTTCTGCGGCACTAATTAGCTTGACTTTGTATTTTTCCATAAAGCCCATTATTTTGGTGATTTGTGCAGCACTTGGGGTTTTGTCAAAAAGACGGATTAGCTTTTCAAAAGTTATATAAGCTTTTGAGTTTTCAGCAAACAGCTCTTCTATGGCATTTGTGAGTTCTTTTACGCCCATTTTTGCTCCTTTGCGAATAAAAAAGAGCGTATTATACCGAAATTTTTTTAAAGTTTGCTGTAAAATGCTTTGAGAGTGCTTAGGAATTCTAGAATTCCTAAGTAAGAATTCTAGAATTCCTTTATAAAAAAGTAATAATTACAATTTGAAGTTATCGATCAAATTGAAATTTAGGTATTTGTAAATATCGCTTTCTTTACCAGCTAGTTTTTCTGGCACGATTTTTAGATACTCTTCTTTACTTGGCAAGCGTCCTAGCATAGCACAAACTGCTGCTAGCTCAGCTGAGCCGAGGTAAACTTTTGCTCCCATACCCATGCGATTATCAAAGTTGCGAGTTGAAGTTGAGAACACAACAGCATTATCACGCACCCTTGCTTGGTTACCCATACATAGTGAGCAGCCTGGAAGCTCCATTCTAGCGCCTGCTGCGCCAAATTGCGAATACACGCCTTCAGCTTTTAGTTGAGCCTCGTCCATGCGAGTTGGAGGTGCTACCCAAAGGCGAGCAGGCACTTGCCCTTCTCCATTTAGCACAGCACCAAGAGCGCGGTAGTGGCCGATATTTGTCATACAGCTACCTACAAAAACTTCATCTATATTTTTAGGGCGTTTTGGATCATTTAGAATTTCACTTAGAGTTGCCACATCATCTGGGTCGTTTGGACAAGCTAAAATTGGCTCAGTGATCTCATCCATATTGATTTCAATTACAGTGTGGTATTTAGCATTGCTATCAGCTTTCATAAGCTCTGGTTTTGCTAGCCACTCCTCCATTTTGCCTTTACGGCGAAGTAAAGTCTCTTTATCCTCATATCCATCAGCTACCATAGCATCGATTAGTGCGATATTGCTTTTTAGATACTCGATTACTGGCTCTTTATTTAGCGCAATAGCGCAAGCCGCTGCTGAACGCTCAGCTGAGGCATCGCTTAGCTCAAATGCTTGTTCTACTTTTAGATCAGGCAAGCCCTCGATTTCAAGTACTTTGCCAGCAAATACATTGATTTTACCTTTTTTCTCTACTGTTAGTAGGCCTTTTTTGATAGCGTAGTATGGGATAGCATTTACAAGGTCTCTTAGAGTGATACCTGGTTGCATTTTTCCACTAAATCTAACTAGCACGCTCTCAGGCATATTTAGTGGCATAGAGCCTAGAACTGCAGCAAAGGCTACTAGACCAGAACCAGCTGGGAAGCTAATGCCTATCGGGAAGCGTGTATGTGAGTCACCGCCAGTTCCTACTGTATCAGGTAGCACCATACGGTTTAGCCAGCTGTGGATAACACCATCGCCTGGGCGAAGTGCCACGCCACCACGGCTTGTCATGAAATCAGGCAAGGTTTTGTGAGTTAGTGCGTCGCTTGGTTTTGGATATGCTGCTGTGTGACAGAAGCTTTGTAGCACGAAATCTGCGCTAAAGCCAAGGCTAGCAAGCTCTTTAATCTCATCTCTTGTCATAGGTCCAGTAGTATCTTGTGAGCCCACGGTTGAAGTAATTGGCTCTACATACATACCAGGGCGAACACCATCAAGCCCACATGCGCGGCCTACCATTTTTTGCGCTAGTGTGTAGCCTGCGCTATTATCAATGTTTTTTGGCTCTTCTGGTTTGATAAAGATATCCTCAGCACCTAGCCCAAGCTCAGCTCTTGCTTTATTACATAGGCTTCTAGCGATGATTAGAGGAATTCTACCACCTGCTTTTACTTCATCTTTTAGAGTATTTGGCTCTAATTTAAATGTTTTTACACAACTTCCGTTTTTGTGAATCTCGCCTTTTAGTGGATAAATAGTGATCTCATCACCCATCTCAAGTCCATCAACATCAACGATAATAGGCAGCGCACCACTATCTTCATTTGTGTTAAAGAAAATTGGAGCGATGATGCTACCAAGGATCACACCACCTGTTTTTTTGTTTGGAATTCCTGGAATTTCACGGCCGATATGCCATTGAATAGAGTTTGTAGCTGATTTACGGCTAGAACCAGTTCCTACCACATCGCCTACATAGATTACTTCACGGCCGCTTTTTTTAAGCTCAGCGATTTTCTCTAGGCTACCTGGTTGGCGTTTGCCAAGCATTGCGTTTGCGTGTAGTGGGATATCTGAGCGAGTAAAAGCATCGCCTGCTGGGCTTAGATCATCTGTGTTTGTCTCGCCTGGCACTTTGAAAACTATGCCTTCGATTTTTTCAGGTATATCAGCTCTTGCTTTAAACCACTCAGCATTTGCCCAGCTCTCGATCACGCTTTTAGCGTTTGCGTTGCCCTCTTTTGCAAGGCGAGCTACATCGTTAAAATAATCATGAACAAAAATAGTATTTTTTAGCACATCAGCAGCTGCTTTTGCTACGCTCTCATCGCTGCTTTTTAGACTAGCAACTAGCACGATCACGCTATATCCGCCTAGCATAGGCTCTAGCATTTTTATAGCGTCAGTTTTGCTGATTAGCTCGCATTTTAGGTCGTGGTTGATGATTTCATTTAAAAACTCAGCCTTAACCTTTGCGCCCTCATCTACGCCTGGATTTACACGGTTTGCTAGTAAATCAACTAGTTCTTTGCTTGGGCTTTTTTTAAGAAGCTCGCAAACTTCTCTAACTTGCTCTTTATTTAAAGCTAGTGGTGGGATACCCAAGGTAGCGCGCTCGGCAACATGTGCATTGTAAGAGTCAAAAAAACTCATATTTTCTCCTTTAAATTTAAGTTTAAGTTCAAATCTAGAATTCCTAGAAATTACAGGGAATTCTAGATAGGGAATTCTAGATTTAAACTCATTTTTCTAGGGAATTCTAGAATAAAATATCTAGAATTCCATAAAGCCTACTTGCTCTCTTTTTTAAAAAACCTTATAATCTTGGCTTGGAGCTTAAACCACTCTTTTAGCGGCATTATAGGATGACCTGCATACTCGCCACTATTATCTGGCAGATCCTTGCTAACTCCAGTTCTAGCAGCACACTGGACAAAATCACCTATGCGAATGTGCCCTTTGGTGCCTGCTTGACCGCCCATTACTACATTTCGCCCTAGAACTGACGAGCCAGAAAGCCCTACTTGTGATACCAAAATCGTACCAAAGCCAAGCTCGCAGTTGTGACCGATTTGGACTAGATTATCGATTTTACAATGATCTGCTATAACGGTGCTATCAAAAACTCCACGATCAATAGTAGTACAAGCTCCGATTTCTACATGGTTGCCGATTATTACATTGCCGTTGTGGTGGATTTTTACATGTTTGCCATCTGGGGTGTGAGCGTAGCCAAAGCCATCTGAGCCGATTACTGCATTTGCGTTTATGATACAGTTCTCGCCGATTTTGCTATTATTGTATATAACTACATTTGGATGAATTAGCGTGCCACGGCCGATATAAACATTATCGCCGATGTAGCAGCCTGGCATGATGATGACATTTTCACCTATCATCACACCTGAGCCTATGTGGACATTTTCCATAACCTTTGCGCTACTAGCTATTTGGGCTGGATGCTTATCCTCAAAAAGCGGTTTAGCAAAAAACGCTGAAATATTAGCAAAATCTAAATGCGGATTTTTGCTAATTATAGCGTGGTTTTTTACTAAATTAGCATGCTCTTGGCGCACCAAAATAGCCCCAGCATTTGAGCCCTCTAAGTCCTTAACATTTGCCTCGCCATCACAGTATGAGAGCTCATGAGCACCTGCTTTTTTTAGTGAGTTTAGACCTGAGATGTCTAGTTCATATCCAGCTGGTTGGTTTTGTCCTAAAATTTTATATATACTACTTAAAAGCATCACAACTCCATCATCACTGACCCTGAGCGCACGATTTGAGAAGGGTTGTATTTTTTCATTACCTTTATAAAGTTTTCTATGCGATCAGCCTTATCACATGCCATTACTATTATATAATCCTCATTTGAGCTAGTTACTGTGCCATTTGCGCTTTTTAGTATCGCATCAAGCCCTGAGAAATCCTCATTTAAAGAGATTTTTAATAGCACCATTTCACGCTCTACAAACTCTCCACTATCTATTACTTTATAAGTAGAAATGAGCTTGTGAAGCTGCTTGATGATTTGCTCGATTGTATGCTCATCACCGATTGTAACTATATTTATGCGTGAAAACTCGCTATTTGGCACTGGGGCAACAGTAAGGCTTTCTATATTATATCCACGACCACTAAAAAGTCCTACAATGCGTGAAAGCACGCCGTGTTCGTTTAGCACGATTACTGAAATTACTCTACGCATAACCTACTCCAAAACCATATTATATATAGCAGCACCAGGTGCTACCATAGGAAGGACATTTTCAAAACGCTCGATTTTTACTTCTATCACGCAGCTTTTATCGCTTTTTAGTGCAGCTTCAAGCGCGTTTTTAAAACCTACTTTATCGCTCACGCTATATCCTTCTAGCCCAAAAGCTTTTGCTAGCATTACAAAATCAGGTTGTTTTGCTAGATCTACGCTTGAGAGCCTGCTGTCATAAAATAGACTTTGCCACTGACGCACCATACCTAAAAAGTTATTATTTAGCACGATATTTATCACTCTTTTACCATGTTCGCTTAGTGTCATTAGCTCTTGGATATTCATTAGCACGCCGCCATCACCGCTGATTGCGACAACTGGGGTTTTTTTATCATCTACAGCCCAAGCAGCACCCATAGCAGCTGGCAAGCCAAAGCCCATAGTACCAAGCCCACCTGATGTAAGCAAGGCTCTAGGACGGCAAAACTTAAAAAACTGCGCTGTCCACATTTGATGCTGACCAACATCGGTTGCTATTATAGCATCTTTTGGTAGAGTATTGCTAAGTTCTTGTATTACCCACTGAGGCTTTAGAGCCTCTCCATCTTTGCTATCTGTGTAGCTTAGTGGATGAAGGTTATTGTATACTTTTATTTGCTCTAGCCAAGGCTTTAGAGCTTCTTTATCGCAAGAGAGCTTTTCTAGCACTTGTTCTAGCACGCTAGCTAGATCGCCAACGATAGGATAGTCTGAGTGTATGATTTTATCTATGCTTGCTGGGTCTATGTCTATATGAATTATCTTTGCTGATTTGGCAAACTCTTTTACATTTCCAGTAACTCTATCATCAAATCTTGCGCCAAGTGCGATTATTAAATCAGCCTCGCTTAAAGCCATATTTGCTGCGTAGCTGCCGTGCATACCTACCATTCCAAGGTTTCTTTCATCATTAGCATCTACTACGCCAAGTGCCATTAGAGTTTGCACTACTGGCATGCCGGTTTTTTCTACAAATTCCCTAACAAGCTCGCTAGCACCAGAACTAATAGCTCCACCGCCTATGTAAGCAATCGGTCTTTTTGCCTCTTTTATAGCTTCACAAGCTTTTTTTATTTGATATGGATGACCTTTTAGAGTTGGCTTATAGGTTTGCATATAAATATCTTCTGGATATATAAACTCACCAACTGCTGCCGTGATGTCCTTTGGGATATCTACATGAACTGGGCCTGGGCGACCTGAGCGAGCTATATAAAAGGCTTGTTTTAGGATTTTTGGCAATTCATCTATGCTTTTTACCAAAAAGTTATGCTTAGTGCAAGGGCGAGAGATTCCTACCGCATCTATTTCTTGAAAAGCATCAGAACCAACAAGTGGCAAAGCCACCTGACCGCTTATTAGCACCAAAGGCACGCTATCGCAATACGCAGTAGCTATTGCTGTAACAGCGTTTGTAAAGCCTGGACCGCTGGTTACAAAAGCAACGCCAACCTTGCCAGAAGCCCTAGCGTAGCCATCAGCTGCGTGAACAGCACCTTGTTCGTGGCGAGCTAGAATGTGAGTAAAATAATCTTGCTTATATGTTTCATCATAGATATTTAACGCTGCACCGCCTGGATAGCCAAATACTACCTCTACGCCCTCAGCGTGAAGTGCTTCGCTTATCATTTGTGAGCCGTTTAACTTTTTCATTATTTTTGCCTCATAAAAAATATCGCAAAATTATAACACAAATTTTGCCTTGATTGAGTAAGTAAAGATAAATTTTAAGTTTTAATTGTTACGAATTTACCAAAATTTGGTTTTTTTATTAAAAAAATAGTAAAACGCTAGGGAATTCTAGAATTCCCTAGCAGAGTTTTACGCCCTAGCTACTCTTAGCGTGCTTTTTTGCTCTTTTAAGCTAGAAAAGGCAAAAAGTGCTAAAACTGCTAAGATATAAAAAACTTGTGCGCTAATACTCTCTACGCTGTTATAAAAGCCGATAAATGAAATGCTAGGCAAAGCTGAAATAATAGTGCTATCAATCACACCAGTAAGCTCAAGTCCATGAACGCTCATACCCAAAATCTTAAATCCTAGCGCATAAAGTAGCAAACTCATCACTCTAAAAATATGTCGCATAGGGATTTTTTTGGTGATATAATCTATAAAATAAGCAAAAATTCCTAGCACTATAACGCCAAGTGCCAAACCACCGCTAAAGTGCGCTATCTCAGTCTTTGGTAGCATTGCAGCATAGAACAAAATCGTCTCAGCCCCCTCTCTAAACACAGCCAAAAAGGCAAGCCCACCAAGGCAAAGCACGCTACCGCCAGCTAGAATTTTTGCTTGATTTTTCACAAATTGCTCCCAAGCCTTTGCACTAGATTTGCTATGTAGCCAAGCGATGATAAAGACCATCACACCCACAGCCACAATGCCTACAAAGCCTTCTAAAATCTCTCTATCAACATCTGCATTATCAAGTGGCAACAAGGTGGCTAAAAGCACGGCAGTAGCGACGCTAAGCACTACTCCAAGCCCAGCACCCAGGCTAATTGCAACCTTAGCTTTTGTGCTAGTTTTTAAAGCCGCAAAAAGCGCAATTATGATTAAAAGTGCCTCTAAGCCCTCTCTAATTAGCACCAGTGCTACATCAATGGCATTATATCCAGCGTTTAAATCAAGTGCTTCTATGCCCAAAATAATGCTCTCTAAGCTAGCTTTGCCAGCACTTAGATTTGCTGCTATGCTAGGCAAATCACTTTCAATTCTATTATAAAGCCCAGCATCTCTTGTGCGAATTTCGCCCTCAAAAGCAGGCCACGCCGTGATAAAAGAAAGAATCTCGGCCTTAGCCTTTTTATCATCCTTGCCTATATTAAGAAGTGCGGTTTTTAGCCCAGCAAGTCCTGCTAAAAGCCCACTTGCGCCGCCATTTTCGCTGCTTGCATTTTGGTATTTGCCTGCTAAAAACTCAGCCAAATAGCCCTTCATAAGCCCTACTTGCTCGCTCATCGCAGCCCTATCCATAGGCTCATTTAGCATTGCTAGTCTATACATTGCCATCGCAGTTTCTATTTTGCCATAGTGAGCAGAGCTTAGATCGCCTACAACGCGTTCATTTCGTTGCCAAGTATCATAAAGCTTTTTATACACTAGCTGTAATTCGCCCATCTCGCCGTTTGGCGTAGCTGCCTCAAAGGCTCTAAAAGCAGGCATTACCTTTTTTTCAAAGTTTTTGATCAAAGCTTGATAATTAATAGGATTTTGCTCTTTTTCAAAAGCAACTAGCGCAACCGAGAGAGCCTCTAAACTAGCGCTGCTTAGCTCTTTTTTTGCCGTGTTTAGAGCCATTTTGACAGCCCCAGCTGCTGGCGAGCTACTTTGCTCTAAGGCATTAAAGCTAAGCTCAAAAGCACTAAGCTCAGCACTGACGCAGCTAAAATTATTAGCCTTCGCGCAATCAAGCCCATCAGAAATACGCACAAAAAAAACTGCTTAATGAAAGCTGCTGCCCAAAAACACTAGCGCAGATTAAAAGCAAAACCAAAATGTATTTTTTCATTTTATATCCTAAATTTTAAATCTAGAATTCCTAGGAATTCTAGATTTAGGAATTCTCTTTGGGAAATCTAGATTTGGGAATTCTCTTTGTGAATTCAAGTTTAAAATCTAAAATTCCCTAAATTTTGAATTTAGAATTCCTAGGAATTCCACAGAATTCCACTAAATTCCACGGAATTCTAGAATTGTGAATTCAAGTTTAAAATCTAGAATTCCCTAGCTAAAAAGCCTTTTTCCTATATAATCATTTTTATCACGGCTCACCCCACCAAAGCAGGCAAACACGCCAGAGCCGATGTTTGTGATATATTCATTCATTTTATCTTTTAGTCCAAGTGCGCTTTGGATAGCAATAAACTGCGCTGGATCACGCTGAAAGCTAATAAACAAAAGCCCAGCATCCAAAGCCCCACGCTCATTTACCCCGCTTGCGTAGCTGTATGAGCGGCGCAGGATTTTTGCCCAGCACTTTTTGCCAAAAATGCGTGCGAAGTATCTGGCGCAGCATTATCTCCACTTAGCTCGATCTCGTCAAACTCGCCAGTTTTACCAAAAGGTGCCCCGCTATCACGCTGCCTGCCAAAGGTCTCATTTTGTCCCTTTAAGTGCGTTCTATCCCAAGTCTCAAGGTGCATAACGACTTTTCTAGCTATAAGATAAGAGCCATTATCAAAAACTCCGCCTTTTATCCACACTTCTTTATCAAGCTCTGTTTTTTTAGGATTTATAGTGCCGTCTTTAAAGGCAAAAAGATTGCGTGGCGTATCGCTGCCCATAAATGAATTAAAGCCCATTTGCGACCATTTTGGACTTAGACTTGTGCGAGCTGTTCGCAGTAAATTTCTAGCAGCGTGAAATGCCACTTGTGGATCATCAGCGCAGGCTTGGATACAGATATCTCCGCCTACAAACTGCTCTTTTAGCTGATCTCGTGGGAAATGTGGCAAATCTGCTAGCTCGCTAGGCTTATTTTTTAGCCCAAGCTTATCAAAAAAGCTAGCACTCACGCCAAAAGTAAGCGTTAGATTTGCGTGTTCTAGCGAGTCAGCCTCGCCAGTATCAACAGGTGGCAAAAGAGCATTTGAGCTATATTTTTCTATATTTTTGCCCTCACTTAGATTTGCGCTTTGCGCTGTCCAAAGCTTAAAGATTTCACTTATTTTTTTGGGTTCTGTTTCATGCAAATCAAGCACCAAAAAGTAAATAAACTTTTGAGCTGGTGTGGCGATGCCTTGCTGATGAGTGCCGTAAAATTCGTATTTATTAGCAGTCTTTGACTTTATCCTACTTGCTAGCTCATTAGCACTAGCGCCACTAAGCGCAGCGCTAGCACCAAGTGCTAAACCTAGAGTATTTTTAAAAAAACTTCTTCTTTGGTTCATAAATTAACCTTAGTCTAAAATTACACCCATTTTTGATAATGGTTCGCCAAGTTTATTTACAGCCTCAGCAAGTTCTTTTATCTCATTTTGCGAAAGCTTATCATAAGCTTTAAAATCATAGCCATCTTTTGAGAAGTTTTGCTTAGCTAAAAGCGCATTTACATTTTTAAACTGAGCTTCTATATCCTTAGCTAGATTTTTATCTTTTTTTAGCAAATGTGGTTTTAGGATATCATAGATTTTTTGCGCACCCTCTATATTTGCTGCAAAGTCATAAAGGTCAGTTTTTGAAAATATATCTTCTTCCCCAGTGATTTTGCTAGTGCTTACTTCATTTAGCAAATCCACAGCCCCAGTTAGCATAAGCTCAGCATCCACCTTAGCAGTTAGAGTTTTTGCTCTTAGCTCTTTTATATCATTTAGAAGTTGTGCGCCAGTGGCTTCTGCGCCCTTTGTGCTGCCAGTTTCCCAAAGGATTTTTTCTATTTTATGAAAGCCACTCCAGTCTTTTTCGCTTTTGCCATCTTCTTGCAAGTCTGCTAGGCGAGCATCGATTTTTGGATCAAGCTCGCCAAAGCTCTCAGCAATAGGCTCTGAGCGTTCATAATGCATGCGAGAAAGAGCATATAGACGCTTTGCGCTTTCTACATCGCCTGCGTTTATTTTATCTACAAACTCGGTTGTTTTAGCTAGCAGCTCGTCAATCTCAGCGATAACATAAGCTCTATACTCGCTAACTTCTTTACTAAAATCAGCCTTAGCACTGAGTGAAGTAGCAAGCAGAGCGCCTACCACAAACAAAGAAAGTTTAGAAAATTTCATCATAAATCCTTTAAAAAAATTTTCATTTTATAAAATCAATTTGATATTGACTTTTAAAATGAGCGATGAAAGTCTAACAAATGCAATATTAAATATTTCTTAATTTTTAAAAGTTTTTGAAAGTAAAACTCAAAATTTGAGCTTTATTTACTAGGAATTCTAGATTAGGGAATTTTAGAATTCCTAGGCTTTTTTGCTTCGCATCCGCTAGTTGGGGGTACGGGGGTATTTTTTATCTTTGGAAATTCTCTTTGGGAATTCTCTTTGGGAATTTTAAAATTCTCTACTGTGTCATCCCCCAGCTTGACTGAGGGATCTCTGTGCTAAGGAATTTTAGAATTCCCTAAAATTCGTCATTGCGAGGGAGTAAAGCAGAGGGAGCAATCTCATTTATTAAACATTGAACGAGATTGCTTCGTCGTTCGTTTCACTCATTTCTCGCAATGACGGAATTTCAGCAATGACGGAATTTTAGGGAATTTTAGAATTCCCTGCTGTGTCATCACCCAGCAACAATGCTTTTTTTATTTTTTATTTTTTATTTTTTTGGGCGAAATGCCTTTATGTAGTTTTCATCAGTTTCAATGTAAGCTGCACCTATTAGATCAAGACAGTATGGAATAGCAGGAAAAATAGGCTCCAAGCACTCTTTTATCGCCTTTGGTTGACCGGGTAGATTTATGATAAGCGATGAGTCTAAAATACCAGCTGTCTGGCGAGATAAAATCGCTGTTGGCACATACTTTAAGCTAGTCATTCTCATAAGTTCGCCAAAGCCAGGAAGTTCTTTTTGACACACAGCTAGCGTTGCCTCAGGCGTGATATCACGCAGAGCTGGGCCTGTGCCGCCAGTGCTTAGCACTAGATCACAGCCATCATCACAAAAAGAGCGCAAAGCCTCGCAAATTAGCTCAAACTCATCAGGAATTACCTTATAATCATACTCAAAAGGCGTTTTTATCCAAAGCTCTAAGCACTCTTTGATAGCTGCGCCGCTTTTGTCCTCATACACGCCAGCACTGGCTCTATCGCTGATTGTAAGAATTCCTATTTTTGCTTTTTTTTCAGTGTTGCTCATATTTTGCCTTTATGATATTTGCTACCTCAGCTCTGCTTATGCTCTCATTTTGAGCCAAAAATTCACTTATAGCCTCAAGCTGGGCTTGCATGTTAGAGATAAACTCTGCTACTTGTGCTTGCGCACTCTCTAAGATTTCTAGCACATCAGTCTCACTAGCAAGTAGATTTTTGCTCATCGCATACTCGCTAACTGCCTTATGTGCTAGCTCTCTTGCTAGAGCTACATCACTAGCGCAGTTGCTATATAGCTCATTTTGATAGATTTTCATCGCTTCTCTGCCTGCTAATAGCACTTTGATTTTTGCGATAATTTCGCTTTTACTTTTTATTTCATGGTCGTAGTCTATAAAACGCTCTTCAAGCAGCGAAATTCTCTCAAACTCCACACCAAACCACTCAGCACATAAAGCCTTAGCGGCTTTATATAGGGCTTGGAGCTGTTTTTCAGCCTCGTTTAGAGCGCCGATTTTGCGTTTTCCGTGAAGCACTTTGCTAAAAACAGCCTTAAAATCATCATCGCTAATAAGCACTCTTTTTTCTCTAATAGCATTTATTGCCGCTTCATTTACCAAAGTAGCTAGCCCAGCACCGCTAAATCCTGTAGTGTGCCTAGCAAGAGCGTCGATGTCTACTTCATGCTTTTTGCTAGCTAGGTATGATTTTAGTATGTCTTTGCGGTCGTTTAGATCAGGTAGAGCCAAAAACACACGCCTATCAAAACGCCCTGAGCGTAGTAGTGCCTCATCTATCATCTCAATTTTATTTGTAGCAGCAATTACTATTATGCCGCTGCTGTCATTAAAGCCGTCCATTTCGGTTAGCAGTTGATTTAACGTGGCTTCTCTCTCATCATTTCGCCCACCGCCTCTAGCCTTGCCAACAGCGTCTATTTCATCAATGAAAATTATGCTTGGAGCAAAGCTTTTAGCCTTAGCAAATAGCTCTCGCACCCTTTTTGCACCCATACCTACATAGATTTGAACAAAGCTTGCGCCACTTTGATAAAAAAACGGCACCCCAGCCTCACCTGCTACGGCTTTTGCTACTAGCGTTTTGCCAACACCTGGTGGCCCTATCATCAGCACGCCACGAGGGAGTTTGACACCAAATTCTCTATATTTGCGTGGATTTTTTAGAAAATCAACTATTTCCATTAGCTCTGATTTTACTTCATCAATGCCAGCAACATCCTTAAATAGCACATTTGATATAGTTGGCGTAATAGCCTCAGCCCCAACTAACGAGCTTAGTTCTGCACTTGTTTGATGAGTGGCTGGTTTTTTGCGCCTAGAATAAAGCGAGTAAAAAAACAGCCCCAGCACCAGCCCTATAAACAAGGTTAACTCGGTGCTAAAACCACTTTTTACACTAATTGCTACTCTTTTGCCAAGCTCACGCATATCAATGCTGTCTTTTAGTACATAATAGCGCGAGTGTCCCACGCTAAGTAGCACTCTATTTTCATCAAGCACAGCATCACTAATTAGGTTTTGGCTTAGTAGTGTTTCGTATTCGCTGACTGTGATTTCTTTTGGCACTGCACGAATCGCCACAAAGATAATAAGCGCAAAAAGCAGAGCCAAAAGCCCAAAGAAAAGATATTTTTTATTAGCGGTTAATTTTTGCAAAATTGCTCTCAGGTCTGATTTCATAATCATCTATCTCCAACCATTGTTTAGTGATGTCTGTGTTTGACTCTATTGCTATTTTGTTATAAAACTGATCAAAGCCATGATATAGCCCATCCTTGCCCTTTTGTTCGCAAAAAACATCTAGCTTTTGCTTTTTTTTACGGAATTCTAGATTATGTTCGCTAGCGATTTGCTTTAGCGTGTTTAGACGCTCTTTTGCTAGCTTGGCATTTGGGATAGGCTCGCTCATACTAGCAGACCTTGTGCCATCACGCTTGCTATAAATAAAAGCGTGTAAATGCGTAATCGGCAGGGCTTTAAACGCCTCTAAGCCCTCAGTCCAAATCTGCTCACTCTCGCCAGGATGAGCTACGATAAAATCTGTGCCAAGAGCAAAGCCCATATCAGCAAGACTTAAAAAAAGTTCTTTGTCTTTATCAGCTTTATTAGCTCTGCGCATGATATTTAGCATAGCTTGGCTAGTGTGCTGTAAGGCTATGTGAAGGTGGCGTTCTAGCCAACTCTCACCAAAGCACTCTTTAAAGCTATTATCAATTTGAGATGGTTCTATGCTGCCAAGACGGATGCGCTTTAAGCCATTTAGCGCACCTAGTTTTTGGAGTAAAAGCCCTAGGCTAGAGCCGCTGTCTTTGCCGTAGCTGCCGATGTTTGTGCCAGTTAGCACAAGCTCTGTGTAGCCATTTGCGATTAGCTCTTTTGCTTGAGTGATGATAAATTCCTCGCTCATAGAACGGCTCTTACCACGCACGCTAGGGATAATGCAATACGAACAAGAAAAATCGCAACCTTCTTGGATTTTAACAAAGCCTTTTGAGTGCTTAGAAAAGCCGCTTATTACATGATTTTCTACAAAATCGCTGCTGCCATTTTCAAAAAATCTAGAATTCCTTGATATTAGCTCTTTAATCTCAGCTTTTTTAGCCGGCGAAAAGACGCCAAAGACCTTGCCAGCCTCCATTAACTCCCTTCCCCTACTCTCAAAGCCACAGCCTGTAAAAAGCACTTTTTTACCCAAAGCACTCATGCGATTTGCGTAGTTTCTCACATCGCTATCAGCTCCGTTTGTGACAGTACAAGCATTGATTATGATAGTATCTGCACTTGCTTCATCGCTGCTTAAAGAATTGTCTAAATGAGCTTTAATTAGCTCGCTATCAACTATATTTGTACGACAGCCAAAGGTTTTGACAAAGACCTTGCTCATGAGTTTTGCTCCCATGCCTCATCGCTTGGCAAAGGCCCCTTATCTCGCCCTAGATAAAGGGTTTGGCGAGGATAGGCGATTTTGATATCATTTTCTTTGTTAAAGGCTTCTATTATATCTGCGCTGATATTTGAGCGCAGCGCTAGAGTAGCATAAGAATTTGTTTTATACCATGCGCTAACGACGATTGCATGGGGCTCTAAGAAAGTATAAATGCGAGGTTCTACATTTGTATTTTTTATGCTGTATTGATCTCGCAACTTATTCATCTGCGTTTTTGCTACATCTGTAAAGCCCTTTGAGTAGTGGCGAACTATGCTTTTTACGATGTAAACAGCCTTTTTGTGATTGCTATCAAAGGTAATTGCTATATCTATGCCATCCCAGACTGTTTTCATACCGCTATGTGTGTAGTTTGCTATGGTAGCTGTGAATATATAGTTATTTGGGATAAAGATTATGCGACCTGATCTGCGGTTTTGCTTGTAGGTTGTAAGCGTGATATCCTCATATAATGTCATGCGAAGTAAGCTAATATCAATGATATCGCCTACTAAATCTCCATTTTCATAACGCACTTTTATGCGATCACCAACATGAAAGCTACCGCCAGCAAGAATAACACTCCATCCAAGCAAGCTCATAAACATATCTTTCATCGCAATTGCTAAACCAGCTGAGGCAAAACCTAAAATGGTAATTAGGTAATTTACATTTTCAATATAAGCAAAAAGCAAGATAAAGACTATAATAATAAAGCCGGTGATGTTTATAAACTTATTTATGGTATAGAATTTTTGATTATCTTTCATATAATGGTGAATGCTAAATTTCGCCACAATGCCGATTAGAAAAACTGAGAGAATGCTGCCTAAAATCACAAAGCTATGTTTGATTTGAGCGGTGATTTTAGCATTTATCTCAGCTATACTTTCATCAATTTTTTTTGAAAATATAGAAAAAGTTGTATTTGCCGTGACACTAGCGATTTCAAACTCAGAAATTTGAGCTTCAAGCTCGGCTATTTGCGCCTCATCGCTTAAAAGCTCTTTTTTCTCTTTTAGAGCCTTTGAGGCTATTTGTATTTCTTTTAGCAGATTTTCGTAGCTTTCTTTTGTTTGATTAAGGTTTTTTAGATACGAAAAACCGCCAAAAAGAGCAAGTGGATTTGTAATTTGCGGAGAAGCTTCTATATTTGGTGGGACCAAAAGCGTAACAAAGGGCGATTTAGCAAAGTCTTTTAGCGCATCAAGCTGAGCGCTTAAGCGTTTGATTTGATTTTCTAGTTCAAGGTCAGTAGTGCCCTTGTTTGCTTGCTCCTTAGCTAGTGCTAGCTCGCGTTCTAGCTTGGTGTAGAGCATGTAATTTGCGTATTCCCTAGCCCAGATATTGTTTGCTAGCTTTGCATCTATCTCTTTAATTTTTATTTTTTGATCGCCCTCTGAGAGCTTTGGCGGTTCGGTTTGTGCTGCTGTTTCATTAGCTAAAAGAGCAAAAACAAAAATCGCTAACAAAAATAAAGCTCTCATCTCTTCCCCTTTTTATAATTTTAAATCTAGAATTCCCTAGTGAATTCTAGTTTCTAGCAAAACCTGCTAAGCACCTTGATTACGACATCTTTGCTTATATCGCCTTTGATGATATGTGAGCCGATTTTACCATTTGTTAAAATAAACTTTATATTTCCGCCCATGCTTTTTTTATCGTGAAAAAAGGCTTCATAAAAGGCATTTGTATCTTTTATTTTATAGCTTGTTGGCAGGTTATATGCTTCTAGTGCGTTTTTGATTTTTTGTGCTTCATCTGCACTTAAAAGCCCCAGCTCGCAAGCAAGAGTGTTTGCCATAACCATGCCAATCGCCACAGCCTCTCCGTGTAAATGCGTGCTGTAACCCCCTTCACACTCTATAACATGCGCAAAGGTATGGCCGTAATTTAGCACCGCTCTAAGCCCTGCTTCTTTTTCATCTTGGCTAACCACAGCAGCTTTTAGACTCACACATTTTGCGATTATTTCATCATAACTTAGGCTTTTTTTAGCAAGCTCATTAAAAAACCCTTCATCAAACATCACCGCCATTTTGATAGCCTCAGCCATACCAGCTGCAATCTCTCTACTATCAAGCGTGGCTAAAAAGCTAGTATCTATATAAACAGCACTTGGCTGATAAAAGCTGCCGATGAGATTTTTGCCAAATTTATTATTCACGCCAGTTTTACCACCCACGCTAGCATCCACAGCTGCTAGCAAAGTAGTAGGCACACCCACATAGCCTATCCCACGCTCATAAATGCTCGCCGCAAAGCCAGCCATATCGCTAATAACGCCACCGCCAAAGCTAATTATCGTGCTTTTGCGGTCTAGCTTGCTTGTAAAGCACTGCTCTAAAATGTTCTCCACGCTAGAGAGATTTTTATACTCCTCGCCATCAGGGACGCTGATTGCGTAGACTTCTGGGGCTTTTATCTTGCTAAGTAGGGTTTTAAAGTGTAGTCCAGCTACTTTTGGGTTTGTTACCACAGCTACTTTACCAGCGAAGTTTAGCTCACCCAAAGGACCGATAAACACGCTATAACTAGAATTTCCTAGATCTAATTTTATCTCTTTCATATCCGCCTCTTTTTATATTTATAAACCTATATTTATGATATTTTATAGCTAAAATTATAACACAAATTTGCTAATATATTGTTATTTTATAAGGAATTCTAGATTTTTGTTCTTAATTGCTAACAAAACTAGAATTCCTACCCACTAGCCATAGCATAGAGTTTTTTTCGTTCGCTTGAACCTGCGATATTTAGGGCTTTGCGGTATTTTGTGATAGTTCTTCGTACCAGTTCTATACCAAACTTTTCTTTAATAGCAAGCAAAATCGCCTCATCACTAAGCGGTTTTGCGTGATTTTCGCCCTTTACAAGCTCACGCACGAAGTCCTTTAGCGCAGCATTTGAGACCTCTTCATCACCAACCTCGCTAGCAAAAAAGCTCTTTAGTGGCTCAGTTCCCCTTGGGCTTTGTAAGTATTTATTTGCTATCGCCCGTGAAATCGTGCTAGCAGAACGCCCAAGATCAGCGGCGATGTCTTTTAGCTTCATAGGCTTTATCGCCCCGCCAAAGAAATAATCATACTGATATTCTATTATCATAAGCCCTATTTTATACAGCGTGGCTTTGCGCAGCGAAAGCGCATCTATCAAATCTTTTGCTTCTTTTATATAAGCAGCCACAAAGTCCATTTTCTCATCTAGTCCATCAGTATCAATGCAAATCTCAGGGTAAAAATCATCGCTTAAAGTTATACTAATCTCACCGCCTTTAATGCTAACTACAAGATCAGCAATAATAGGCGCAGCCTCAGCCATAAACTCCATCGCAGGCGGATTCTTTAGCCTTTTTATAAGCCCCATCGCCTCATCATAGCCCGTCTCATCAGTATACTCGCCAAGCTCATCAAAGTGCGATATAAGCGTGCGAGCAAGGCTATAAGCCTCATACTCATCACAGCCCAAAATCTCATCAGCATCGCACCCCACAACCCCACAAAGATCATCTAATTGCCAAAGTAAGCTTTCTTTATAATCCTTTGCGCCAACCCCCACAGGCTCTAGCTGAGAAAATTTTAGCCGCACACTCTCTATTTTCTCAGGACTAAAAGCAGCCAAAATTTCATCATCCCACTCAAAATACCCCTCATCGCTAATACACTCTATAATAGCATTTGCGACCTTTTCTTCATCTTTTTTAAAAAGTGGCGCATTTACCTGCGCAAAAAGGCTCTCATAAAGGCTAGGCTTGTAAATCGCCGCATCGCTATAGTCCCCTGGGCTATTAAAATCATCAGGTTTTTTTTGCTCCACACTAGCAAAGGGATTATCCACCAAAAGCTCGCTAATTCTCTGCCTTAGCTCATCGCTTGAGATTTGTAGCAGTGGCAGCCAGTTTCTTAAGGCTTGGTTTAGCTTAGTTTTGGTGGCTTGGGACTGGCGGAGTTTCATAATTACAAAGGAATTCTAGATTTAAAAAAGCTTAAAATCATTACCTAGATAATACTCACGCACCAAAGCATTGTGCGCTACTTGTTCGCTTGTGCCGCTAGCTAGTTCTTTGCCATCTTTTATGACATAGGCCCTTTCACAGCTATCTAGCATCTCACGCACGCTGTGATCTGTGATAAGCACGCCAATACCCAGCTTTTTTAGCTTTTTGATAATGCTTTTTATATCACTTACCGCAATAGGATCAACTCCAGCAAAAGGCTCATCAAGTAGCAAAAACTTTGGATGCATCACAAGCGAACGAGCTATCTCGCAGCGCCTACGCTCTCCGCCACTTAGGCTAAGTCCCTTGCGAGAGCGTATAGGCTCGATGTTTAAAAGCTCCAAAGCCTCTTCAACCTTAGCATTTATCTGCTTTTTATCGCTGTATAAAATCTCAGCTGCTAGGCGGATATTTTCTTCAACGCTAAGGTCTTTAAAAACACTACTTTCTTGTGGCAAATATCCTATGCCAAGGTGAGCTCTTTTGTGAAGTGGTTCTTTTGAAATGTCTTTGCCGTCTAAGAAAATCTGTCCCTTTGTAGGTGCTATAAGCCCACAAATCATATAAAAAGTAGTGGTTTTACCAGCACCATTTGGTCCTAGTAAGCCCACAACTTCGCCACTTTTTATTTCAAGGGAGATTTTATTTATGATTTTGGTTTTTTTGATGACTTTTTCTAAGTCTTTTACTTCTAGTTTATGCAAAGCTCACCTCGTATTTTCTGCTATTTTCTAAAGCAGAGATTTTTATTATACATAGTGGAATTTTGTATTTTTTAAGAGCATTTTCAAGCCTCTCATCGCCCCACTCTACGATGTGAAGCCCATCTTCAAAAAAGTTTTCAAACAGTCCATTTTGGCAAATGCTATCAAAATCACTACGGTAAAGGTCGTAGTGAAAGACCCCGCCATACTCATGCATCAAAGAAAATGTAGGCGAACTAACAGCAGTTTTATCCACGCCACAAGCAGCGCAAAGTGCTTTTGTAAGCGTAGTTTTGCCAGCAGCTAAATCCCCACGCAGTATCACAACTCCGCTTTTAAAACTTTGTAGTAACTCAAGCGCAAAGCCATCAAGCTCATCAAGCCCAAGCTCGTAGCTAGCGGTATTAGAGCTCTTTAACATACTTGCCCTGATCGCTTTTTGGCACGCTTTTTAGGGTTGGAAACTCCAAAACCTTATATCGCACCTGGCGGGTTAAAAACTTTATTGTGATTTCATCGCCGATTTTTAGCTCTTTTGCTGGCTTTGCTACTACGCCATTTACGCTTACGACGCCACTTTTGCACATATCTTCTGAAATAGCTCTGCGTTTTGTGATATTTACTATATTTAAAAACTTATCTACTCTCATAGACTTATTTTAACTAATTTTGGCTTAAAAATAAAAGGAATTCTAGAATTTTAAATAAAAAAAAGCCCCACCGAAGCGAGGCTAAAATAAAAGAAAAATTATTTTTTCTTTTTAGAAGCTTTTGAAGGACCTGCAATTAGGTCTTTGAAGTTTTTACCAACTTTGAATTTTACAGCTTTTTTAGCTGGAACTTTTACTTCCTCGCCAGTTCTTGGAACGCGCGCAGTGCGTGCTGCTCTCTCAGTTACACTAAAAGTACCAAAGCCAACGAAAGTTACACTCTCACCTTTTTTTAGTGTTTCTTCGATACTAGCGATGATCGCATCTAGTGCTTTTTCGCTATCTTTTTTTGTTAACTCCGCTTTTGAAGCAACAAGGCTCACAAACTCTGACTTAGTCATTGTTTATCCTTTCAAAATAAAATGTAGCGCAATTTTACATAATTTTTTAAGAAAAATCAATAGAAATTGTAGAAAATTTCAATGTTTTAGCAAAAATTTTACGAATTTTTAATGGTTTTAAAGCATTTTTTGCTATAAAATCTAGAATTCCTAAGCTCAAATCTAGAATTCCTAGCTAGGAATTCTAGATTTTTATATTTTTTAGCACTTCATCTACGATTTTTTGGCTACCACCGCTATTTATTTTTTCTTTTAATGACGCACTAATGCTAGCTAAGTCCATATTATCAATAAACTCAAGCACCGCACTAGGCTCCAGATTTTCTTGTCTAAAAAGCCCAGCAAGTCCCAAATCAGCCAAAAACTTCGCATTATAATACTGATGATCCCCAGCTGCGTATGGATATGGTATAAACACGCTAGGCAAAGCATTTGCGCATAGCTCCCACAGGCTTGATGCCCCCGCGCGACTGACGCAAACATCAGCCCTACTCATAAGCTCTGGCAAATGCTCGCTAAAATCATATATCCCAGCCTTTATGCCTAGCTCATCATACTTAGCTCGCACGCTTTCATATTCTTTGGCTCCGCATTGATGGATGATTTTTACGCCACGCTGATTTAAAATAGGCGCTAAAGCAAGGGCTAGCGCATTTATCGCACTTGCTCCTTGAGACCCACCCAAAAACAGCACGCACTCGCACTTAGAGCGAATTCTAGCTAACGCAAAAAACTCCTGCCTAACCGGATAATCAAAAGCTTCATTTTTATCATACGAGCAAAAAAACTTCTTTGCTAGTGGCTTTAAAAGCGCATTTAGGCTTCCAGTATGAGCGTTTTGCTCGTGGATAAAAAGTGGCTTAAAGCTAGCAATAGCTGCAAATGCTGCTGGTGCTGCGCTGTATCCGCCCACGCTAATTACTGCTTTTATTTTGTGTTTTTTAAATATGCTAAGACAAGCAAAGCTAAGCTTTATTATATTTAATAATGAAAAAAGCCTTTTAAACCCGCTTTTGTTTGCCACGCCACTACTAGCTAAAAAATACTTTTGCTCAAAAATATCGCTATTTTCAAACCACATTTTATCCTGCCCTTGCTGCGAGCCTACAAAAATCACGCAAACACCACGCCTTTTTAGCTCTGCGCCAAGTGCTCTAGCAATGGCCAAATGTCCGCCAGTCCCACCACCACAAATGCAAATCACGATAAATCCACCTTTTTACTCACCATTAGCACCATACCAACTGCGATGGATAGAGCCAGAACTGAACTACCACCATAGCTTAAAAACGGCACAGCTATACCTTTTATAGGAATTAGCGAGGTTATACCATAAGCATTCATCAAAAAAGCCACCGTGATAATCACCGCAATACCTAGGCTAAAGAGGTGATAAACATTGTTATTAAACGACCTTGAGCTAATTTTTAAAATCCTAAAAATGATAAAAAGCAAAATCGCACTAACCCCAATAAGCCCTATAAATCCGATCTCCTCAGCGATTCCAGCTAGCACAAAGTCAGTATGAACCTCGCTTAAAAAACCAAGCTTAAATGTCCCACCGCCAAGCCCAGTGCCAAAAAAACCGCCGTGATAAATCGCATTTAGCGAGTGCGTGATTTGATAAGGCTCTTCTGCGCCTGTTATGTAGAGCTGCTGCGCCCACTCACTAGGCAGCATTTTTAAAATCGCATCTTGGTTTGTTACCCACCAGCTTTGAAAACGCCTGATACGGTGCGGCTGCGTGATGATAGCAGCGATTAGCAGTAGCACTCCTACTCCACTCAAAATCGCAAAAAAGCGCTTTGAAGTGCCAGCAAAGGTGCCAAGTACCATAAGCGTTACAGCTAGCACCACAACTTGCCCCAAATCTTTTTGAAGCACAAGTATAAAAAATGTAGCCACCGCAAGCACCAAAAAATATGGTAGTAAAAGCCAAAATTCCTCTTTTAATTTCTTTTTATCACGGCTAATTTTTCGATTAAAGCTCCATGCTAAAAAAAACACAAAGCCAACCTTAAAAAACTCCACCGGCGAAAGCGATAGCGGCCCAAGCCGTATCCAGCGCTTGGCGCCACCAGTTAGCGGCACGAGCGAGGCAGGTAGTAGCTGCATAACCATAATAAGCAAAAACGAGCCAAAAAACAAGCAAAAGCCGATAACTTCAAAGGTAGTGAGCCTGCCAACAATAACCCTATCAGGGTCAAGCTGCGAAAGCGACCACATAATAAGTATGCCAACTAGCCCCACGCCAAGCTGACGAATAAAAAAATGATAAGGACTAAAATCAAAATAAAGCACCGTAAAAACCGGCAAAGATAGCGCAAACACAATGCCTACAGCAATAATAAACGAAGTAAGATAAAAAAGCGGTTTATCAGTACACATTTTGCTCTCAAATTTTTACGATTTTAAAGCTGTGAGTTTAGCACGATTTGCGTTAAAAAAACTTAAAGAGCCATAAAATTTATCTTTATCTAGAATTCTTTCGGTATTTTTGTGCTACATTTTTAATATTAAATTATTAATTTTATAAGAATTAGTAAAATTTTCATTTAAACTCATTAGAATTTCTTAATTAACGCTTATTTTTAAGAATAAAAATAGCTAAATGTGTTATAATTTCATTGAATTTTCACAAAGGAGTTACAATGGCAACTAGAAAAGAACATGACTTCATCGGTGAATTAGAGATCGATGATAGCAAGTATTATGGCGTACAAAGCTTTCGTGCGCTAGAAAACTTCAAAATGACTGGTCGCACTTTTGGCGATTATCCATTTTTTGTAAAGGCATTTGCTCAAATCAAAAAAGCAGCAGCTATGGCAAATGCTGAATTAGGCGTGCTAGATAAGACTAAGGCTGATTATCTATGTAAAGCAGCTGATAGAATTATCGCTGGTGAGTTTAGCGATCAGTTTGTAGTAGATATGGTCCAAGGCGGCGCAGGCACTAGCACAAACATGAATATGAACGAAGTACTAACAAATGTCGCCCTTGAGATGATGGGTAAGAAAAAAGGTGAGTATGGCCCAGATACCCTTCATCCAAACGACCACACAAACCTAGCACAAAGCACAAACGACACTTATCCAAGCTCTATTAAAGTAGCTACTTATGCTAAACTTTGCGACCTTCAAGCTGAGCTTGAGAAGCTAGAAGCTGAGCTAAATAAAAAAGGGCAAGAGTGGAAAGATATAATCAAAATGGGACGCACAGAGCTAGAAGATGCTGTTCCAACCACACTTGGCAATACCTTTAAAGCCTTTGGTCACTATATCAAAAATAGTCTAAAACAACTTGAACTTGCAAAAGAGCCTATGACTCACCTAAACATGGGTGCAACAGCCATCGGCACTGGTATAAACTGCCACCCAGACTACAAAGACTGCGTAGAAAAGCACCTTAGTGCTATCACAGGCATAAAGTTTATCCCTTCAACAAACTTCATCGCTGCTACTCAAGATACAGCTGATTTTGTATTTGTTAGCGGTGTGTTAAAGTCTTTGGCAGTTCGCCTAAGCAAAATCGCAAACGACATCCGTCTAATGAACTCAGGCCCAAGAACTGGTCTAAGCGAAGTAGAACTTCCAAAAATGCAACCAGGTAGCTCAATCATGCCAGGTAAAGTAAATCCAGTAATCTGCGAAGTAACAGGCGTAGCGTGCTATGAGGTATTTGGTAATGATACAACTATCACTCACTGCTCAGAAAGAGCTGAGTTTGAACTAAATGCGTTTGAGCCAGGTATTGCTTATGCGTTATTTAACTCTATCGTTATCCTAGAAAACGCAGCTAGAACACTAAGAGAGCGTGCTATCGTAGGACTTAAAGCAAACCCTGAGGCTTGCTTAAACCATGTGCTAAACTCAGTTGGCATCGTAACTGCGCTAAACCCAGCCATCGGCTACGAAAAATCAGCTAGCATAGCAAAAGAAGCACTTGAAACTGGTAAACGCGTGGGCGATATCTGCTTTGAGCGTGGATATCTAAGCCGTGAGGAGATAGATAAACTTCTTGATCCTAAGAACATGCTAGATCCAAGAATGACAAAATAAACTTGCTTACTAGCTGGAATTCTAGGGAATTCTAGATTTAGGAATTCTAGAATTCCCTAAAAGTATAAAACCAAAAAGAAAGGAGTTAAGATGGACATTATGTTAATCTTACAGATTATCGTGCTTCTTGGTGCGATTTTCATCGGTATTCGCCTTGGCGGCATCGGTATCGGTTATGCTGGTGGTCTAGGCGTTATAGTGCTTGGCCTTGTGCTTGGCATGAATGTAGATACAAAGATGATCCCTTGGGATGTCGTTGTTATCATTATGGCGGTTATTTCATGCATTTCTGCTATGCAGCTTGCTGGCGGACTTGATTATTTGGTTCAAATCGCAGAGAGAATCCTGCGCTCAAATCCAAAATACATCAACTACCTAGCCCCAACTGTAACTTATCTGCTTACTATCCTAGCAGGTACTGGACATACAGCATTTTCTATGATCCCAGTTATCGTAGAGGTGGCAAAAGAACAAGGTATCAAACCAAGCTCGCCACTATCAATCGCAGTTGTAGCTAGCCAAATCGCAATTACTGCTAGCCCAGTTTCAGCTGCTGTTGTGTATATGACAGGTGCTTTAGAGCCGTTTGGCTGGAGCTATCCAGTGCTACTTGCGATTTGGATTCCAACTACATTTATTGGTTGTATGATCACAGCATTTATCATGACTTTGGTTAGCAATCTTGATCTAAACAGCGATCCAGTTTACAAAGAGCGCCTAGCAGCTGGCCTAGTCTCAGCTCCAAAAGGTGCGCAAAATATGGAAGTTACAAAAAGTGCTAAACTTTCTGTTTTACTTTTCATCATCGGCGTTATTGTGGTTGTTCTTTATGCTACTGCAATTTCAAAAATCGGTGGCAAACCAGTGCTAATTGAAAATGTAAAAGTAAACCGCGACTCAGCTATCGTTGGTATCATGCTAACAGTAGCTGCGCTTATCGTAATACTATGCAAAATCAAAGCTAGCAAAATCCCTGAGACTAGCGTATTTAGAAGCGGTATGACTGCTGCTGTGTGTGTAATCGGTGTTGCTTGGCTAGGAACTGTATTTGTAAGTGGCCACACTGATCAGATCAAAGCTCTAAGCGAAGAGTGGGTAAAAGCGATCCCTGCTCTACTTGCGGTAGTTTACTTCTTTGCAGCGATGCTGCTATATAGCCAAGCTGCAACTGCAAAAGCCATCACTCCGGTTGTTATCGTAGCACTTGGCATCACAGCTAGCGACACAAGCAATGTTTATATGATCGTAGCTAGCTTTGCGGCTGTTTCTGCGCTATTTGTATTGCCTACTTACCCAACTCTACTTGGTGCTGTTCAAATGGACGATACTGGCACAACAAGAATCGGTAAGTATGTTTTCAACCACGCTTTCTTTATCCCAGGCGTGCTAGCAATCGCATTTAGCGTTGCTCTAGGCTTTTTAGCTACTGCTATTTTTGGCTAAGATTTAGCCTTTTTCTAGGAATTCTAGAATTCATCTAGAATTCCTACCTTAGAATTTCTGCCCTAGAATTCCTGCCCTAGGAATTCTAGATTTTTCAAAGCTTTTTTAATCTTTACAAAATTTTCTATAAAATCACTCAAATATTTAGATATTTTTTATATAATTATCGCATTTAAATCTTACAAAAAAGGAGCAAAGATGGATTACCGCATAGAAAAAGACACTATGGGTGAGATCAAAGTCCCAAACGATAAGTATTGGGGAGCACAAACTGAGCGTAGTTTTGAAAACTTCAAAATCGGTATTGAAAAAATGCCTAGTGAAATAATCAGCGCCTTTGCCGAGCTTAAAAAAGCTTGCGCTATTGTAAACAATGAGCTTGGCAGAATGGATAAAGCACGCACTGATGCAATTGCCAAGGCTTGCGATGAAATTTTAGAGGGCAAACTAGATGGAAACTTTCCGCTAGTCGTGTGGCAAACAGGCTCAGGCACACAAAGCAATATGAATATGAACGAAGTTATTTCAAATCGCGCTATGGAGATAATGGGAGCAGATTTTAGAGCTAAGCCAGCAACTGACGCGCCAAACTTCGTTCACCCAAACGACCATGTAAACAAAGGTCAAAGCTCAAATGACACTTATCCAACAGCGCTTCGCATTGCACTTGTTTTGGAGCTTCAAAAGCAAATCCTACCAGCTATTGAGCGACTTGAAAAAACTTTGGATAAAAAAACGGCTGAGTTTGCTAAAATCGTAAAAATCGGCCGCACTCACCTTCAAGATGCTACTCCGCTAACTTTGGGTCAAGAGTTTAGCGGCTATGCGCACATGCTAAAAGCCAGCAAAGCTCAAATCATCGCTAGCATTCCGTTTTTAACCGAGCTTGCCATAGGCGGCACAGCAGTTGGCACAGGACTAAATAGCCACCCAAAATTCTCTGAGCTAGTAAGCGCTCAGCTAAACAAACAAACCAGCACAAAATACGCCTTTGTTTCACACCCAAATAAATTCCACGGCCTAACAAGCCACGATGCAGAGGTATTTTTAAGCGGTGCGCTAAACGGACTTGCTGCTAATATGATGAAAATCGCAAATGATATAAGATGGCTAGCTAGCGGACCTCGCTCAGGTATCGGCGAGATCAACATCCCAGAAAACGAGCCAGGCAGCTCAATCATGCCAGGCAAGGTAAATCCTACTCAGTGCGAGGCTGTAACAATGGTAGCAGTCCAAGTAGCTGGAAATCACGCAAGCGTGGCGTTTGGCGCAAGCCAAGGTAACTTTGAGCTAAATGTGTTTAAGCCAGTGATCGCCTATAATCTACTTCAAGCAATCAAACTGCTAAGCGATAGCATAATCAGCTTTGATGAGCACTGCGCAAGCGGAATTAGCGCAAATGAAGAGAAAATCTCAAAACTAATGAAAGAAAGCCTAATGCTTGTAACTGCGCTAAATCCACACATCGGCTACGCAAAAGCAGCGCAAATTGCTAAAACTGCGCACCATAACGGCACTACTTTGCGCGAAGAGGCTATAAACTCAGGCTTTTTGAGCGCTGAGGAGTTTGATAAGTGGGTTGTGCCAGAAGACATGATAGCACCAAAAGCGTAAAATTTGCTTGAAAGTGTAATATTATTTTTTTAAACTCATTGCTTCACAGAGATTAATCAATCTTTGTGAAGTTCTTATAAGGACAAATATGAATAATACTTTAGTGAGTGATTATTGTTTTAAGCATTTACAATGTGAATATGATGATAGGATAGAGCAGTTTATAAATAAAATAGAAAATTTATTAAATGCCGATAAAATAAATTCTTATATATTAGATAGATTGCTAAATGATAAAGAAAAATATGATTACGATGGATGTATTATTGTATTATCTCCTAAACATAAAATTATATTTCTTGATTGTAAAAATGATAAAGAAAAATTTGAAATTTTTATCGATGATATATTGCAAAATATAGATCATTTATCAACAAAATTTGATTACAAACCTTTAATTGGAAGAAAGCGTGAATGGAATAATGAAAATATTGTATATAAATCTAGCATAGAAGAATTTGTAGATGATTTAGAGTTCAATATGCATTTAACTGAGATTGATGGACTAGAAGCTCAAAAGACCAAGCTTTTAATATCATTATTTATAAATAATCCAAATGATACCAAAAATATTAAAACATTAGAAGCAGATAACAACTTAACAAGAATAAAAAATAAGATACAATTGTTTGATTGTAAGCAATTAAATATAATACATGAAAATAAAGAACAAAAGCAAATAGCAATACAAGGTCTCTCAGGCACAGGAAAAACAGAATTATTATTTCATAAATTAAAAGATACTTATTTGGCATCTACTGAATACAAAATAGCTTTTACTTGTTATAGTAATGTCTTGGCAAATCATTTAAAAACAAGAATTAGAATTTTTTTTGATTGCATGAGAGTTGAAAAGCAAATAGATGATGAAAAGTTAAAAATCCTAAAAGCCTGGGGCTCAATTACATACGAGGAAGGTGTCTATTCGGCAATTTGCAAACATTATGAAATTCCATTTCAGGCATGGTCTAAAAATATTACTTTTGATAAAGTATGTAAAAATGCTTTAGAAAGTTTGTCTACAAAAAATATAGAAAGCTATCTTTTTGATTATATATTTATAGACGAAAGTCAAGATTTTCCCAAATCTTTTTTTGAACTATGTAGCAAGGTAACAAAAGAAAAAATATATATCGCAGGAGATATTTTTCAAAATATTTTTGATACAGAGATAAATACTGATGAGATAGATTTTTCTCTAAACAGATGCTATAGAACAGATGCTAGAACTTTAATGTTTGGACATGCGATAGGAATGGGCTTATTTGAAGATAAAAAAATTAATTGGCTAGAAGAGAAACAATGGGAGCAATGCGGATACAAATATAATTGCAAAGAAAACGACATAATAGAATTAACTAGAGAGCCATTAAAAAGAATAGCAGGGATAGATCAAGAACAAAGTATATTTTTAGAAACTAGTAAAGACCTTAAAGATAGCATTGTAAAGATAATACTGAATTTAAAAGATACCTATAAAGATTTGGAAGCTCACGATATATGTATAATTTTTAACGACATTAGTATGTATGATTTCGTGCCTATTTTGGAAGAGGAAATTTATTCTAAAACCAAATTTGAATGCAATAGAGCATATGAAACAAAACAAATGAAAAATAATAAAGTTTTTATCACAAATCAAAACAATGTAAAGGGTCTAGAATTCCCATTTGTTATTTGCATAGCACAAAATATAATGAACAATAGAAATATATCATTTAGAAATGCTCTTTATATGAGTATTACTAGGTCTTTTTTACAAACATATTTATTGTTAGATTCAGAGTATGAAGATGTTGATAATATTAAAAAAGGATTAGACAACATAAACAAACAATATAAAATAATCAGCAAAAAACCTACAAAAGAAGAACGTATAGAAATTGATAGAAACATAAAATTATTCAAAGAAAAGCTATCTTCTACATTTGATGAAGAAGTGGATAAAATTTTTGCTAAATTAAAATACACAGGAAAAGCTAGAAGAAAAGCTAAAAAAGCAATAGAGGAGCTAAATTTTTATAAAGAAAAAGATCTTTTGAAAACCGAAGAATATTTAAAATCTAATAAACAGTACTATGAATAATAACGACTTGTGTATTAAAATACCACAATATAAAATAAATATATTTTCAAAACCAATTAGAAATAAAAATGATTGCGTAAGTATTTTGTTAGAAGCTGTAGAAAATTTTATATACCATAATGAAGCAATAAAACAAATACAAAATAATACTATGTTGCTAGAAAATGGTAGGTTGTTTGTATTTTTAGAAAATAAATATTTTAGTATAAAATTTCCTTTTCAAATAAAAATAGAAGAGAAAGAAATCAAATTTTACATAAATAATATTGAATTAAATTCAATAATTTTATCTGCTATAAGATATGCTTTTTTGAATATCTCAAATAGTATTCGAGATATTTTACGTCAAATAGAAACAGAATATGAGCAAATAAACGAAGATGAAATAGAAGAAATTATAATAGCAATGCTTTTATTAGATGATGGATATTTAAGATACGATCATGATGCCAAAAATGAAAATGGAAAATTACATCCATTAGATCATTTAGATATATTCTACACTAATAATTCGGTTAAATTAGGGCTTAGGGGCAGACTATCACAAAAAAATTTTGTAAAAATAATTAGTAAAAAATATGATGAATGCTGTTATTTAATAGAAAATTTATCCAAATAGGCAAAAATATAAAGGATTTCAAATAATTTTAGCTATAATTTAGAGAAATTTTAAAGGGCTTTTATGGATCATTATATCACACATAGACAAAAATTTTTTAGCAAATTAGAAAGCATTTATTTGGGCACAAAAATCTCAACTCAAAACAAAAATGGCTTTTTAAACATCTTAGATATAAAAGAAAAATATTTCAAAAACTTTAAACAAGATATAATGGATAAACTTAAAAAAAGCGGTCTTGATAGCGATGATCTAGGCGATATTTATAATAAGCTTTTTACATTTTTTGATAGCTACTTAAATGAAAGCGGCACACCATATTTTGCAGATACCCCATACTTTAAAAATATTCACGCAAAAGTGTATTCAAATCAAAAAGACACGGCTTTATTTTACAAAACTTCTGATTTATACTATATAAAATCAGATAGTATTTACGAGGATGCGATTTTAACAAATGAATTTGAAACTTTTAGTCTAAGCTTTAATACAAGTAATTTTATCCCAAAAAGCGATAATCAAAAAAACAAAACATACTTTTACTTAAAAAATATTGATAATAGCACGCAACAACTAAATATAGAAGTAAGCAATCAAAATGAAATGGAAGAGTTTAAAATTCCAGTTTTTAAAAAATCTAGCTCTGAATTTAGCGATGAGTTTAGCAAAAAGCTAAAAGAGTTTAAACTAAACGAGGATGAAGTAAAAAAGCTTTTTAGAGCTTATAAAAGACAAAATGAAATAGATTTTTTCATACATAAAAATGCTAAAAGCTTTTTAGAAGAGCAGTTTGATTTGTTTTTCTACAACTATCTTTTTAAAGACTCAAAGATTCAAAACTGGGAAGATAGTGCTATAAACAAGCTTTTAGCACTTAGAAACATAGCTTTGTTTATAATAGAAAAAATTGCTGACTTTGAAAATGAGTTAAAAGCAATCTGGCTAAAACCAAAATTTGCCAAGCAAACAAACTTTGTTTTTACTCTAAATATGATAAAAAATCCTAGTGAGTTTATAAACGATAAACAAATAAAAGAATGGCAGGATTTAGGCTTGGTCACTGGTGATGATTATAGCAAAAATCCTTTTTTGCCATTAGATACAAAATTCCTCGATGAAAAAAGCAAAATAAAGCTTTTAAGTCAATTTGACAACATCGATGAAGCACTAAATGGAGAGCTAATAAAAGCAGATAACTTTCAAGCACTAAATACAATAATGCCAAAATATAAAGGTAAAATTGACCTTATCTACATAGACCCACCTTTTAATACAGGCTCAGACTTTGCCTATGTAGATAGGTTTCAAGATAGCACTTGGCTAACTCTAATGAATAACCGCCTAGAAATAGCCAAAAATCTATTAAGTGATAAAGGTTCATTTTATCTACATCTAGATCATAATGCTGATTATTATGGCAGAATTCTACTTAATGATACTTTTGGTAAAGAGAATTTTTGCGATGAAATTATATGGTGCTATGGTTCACCTAGTGGTGGTCGCTCAGCTAGCGCAAAACCTGTAAATATACACGACATAATAACGCATTATACAAAGAACTATGAAAAAAGAATTCAAAATAAAATTTATATACCATATAGTGATAAATACATAAAAGATTGGTTTAAATTTACTGATAATGATGGTCGCCTATATCAAAGAAGAATGCGTGGTAGAGATGAACAAGGCGAAATTATTTGGGAAAAACAATTTTTAGATGAAAGCAAAGGAATTCCACTATCCACCGTTTGGTCAGACATTAAGCAAGTTTATGCTGATCCAAGAGCTTACAAAGAATCACAATCTCATTTAAGTGAAATAATTAAATCTAATGAAAACCTAACTCAAAAACCAGAAGCATTATTAGCACGAATTATCAAGGCTAGTAGCGATGAGAATTCTAGAATTCTAGATTATCATCTAGGCTCTGGCACTACTTGTGCTACTGCTTTAAAACTAGGTAGAAAATTCATAGGCGTAGAAATGGGAGAGCATTTTTATTCTGTAATTATACCAAGGATAAAAAAATGCTTAGCAGGGGTTCAAAGCGGTATAAGTAAAGAATGTGAGTATAAAGGTAGCGGAGCTTTTAAATACTACGAACTTGAAAGCTATGAAGAAGCTCTAAATAACTGCGAATATGAGGTAAATAGCTCTAAAATTTTAGATTATAGAAAATCAAAAAAGCTAATAAAAGAGCTAAATAAAGAAAAAAGCATAGATTTAGAAATGAGCGGATATAGAAAAGACTTTGATATATTTACTAGCTACTCTAATATCTCAGGGTTAAAAATAAAAAGAATTTTTAGCAAAAACAATCAAAACTTTTGCGAATACGAAAACGGCGAAGTACTAAATGATAAGCAAATATCACTAAGCCAACATGAAAAGCTAATAAATCTAATTTGGTGGGACAAAAATGAATAAATTTTGTAACACCAAAGCAATATAAGGCAATCTTATGAAAGAACAACAAAGATTTTTATTAGAAAATTTTTTAAATAGTGTCCAAAACATTTCTAGCCTGGATTCTTATATTGATAATTTTAAACTAGACTTTGAAAAATTTGGCTCAAAAACACTAGAAAAATATCAAAAAATAGCTATAAAATCTGCTTTAAAAGCCCTAAGTGTGTATTATAAAAAATCTTTAAAATATGACTTTAATGACATTTATGGAAATAAAGTAAATGATGAGTATATAAATAGAGCTAGCGTATGGATGGCGACAGGCTCAGGTAAAACGCTAGTTATAATAAAGCTAATTTCGCTACTACACGAGCTTATAAAAAATAAAGAATTCCCTAAAAAGCCTATTTTGCTACTTGTGCCAAATGAGCAAATTTTAGAACAATTTAAAGCTCAGATTGCCGAGTTTAATCAGCAATCAAATATTGAAATTCTACTAAAAGATATAAAAGAATATGAAAGTAGCTATGGTTTATTTGACAATAGCATTTGCGAGCTTTATTTTTATAGAAGCGATTTGCTAGATACTGGTGATAATGTAGCAAAGGATAAAAACGCAAAAAGAATAGAATACAAAAACTTTTTTAGCAATGAGGGTTGGTATATATTTCTAGATGAAGCTCATAAAGGCGAAACTGGCGATTCACTCCGCAAAGAATACATAAAAGAACTTAGCAAAGCAAAAAATACTAAATACGAAAATGGTTTTATCTTTAACTTTTCGGCTACTTTTAGCGATAATATAGATTTAAGCACTTGTTGCTATAACTATAATTTAGAAAAATTCAATCAAAATGGTTATGGTAAAAATATCTTTGTTTTTGATGAAAATATAAATTTAGAACAAGAAAGAGATGATAAAAGAGCAATTTTAGAAAGCTTTATTTTGTTTTGGGCTATAAAATCTAGCAAAGATGAGTTAATAAATGCTAAAGAAGAGTTTTTGTATCATAATCCTTTAATAATCGCAGTATCTGATAAGGTCAATACAGAAGATGCTGGAATAAAGCTATATTTTGAGTGCATAAATGATATTTTAGAAAATAATATTTCTAATATAAGCCAAATAGCAAAAAACTTAGCCAAAAAACTAGAAAATAAAAATACTATTTTTTCACAAAAAGACATTAGCACAGAATTTATTGATATAGTAAAAAATGTAAGCATGAATGAGCTAAGAAAAGTGCTATTTTATGCCAATGGCACTTCAAAAATAGAAGCTTTAAAAATACAAAATAATCAAAAAGAAATAGCATTTAAAAGCAAAAATGCAAATAAGCCTTTTATGCTACTAAATATAGGCGATATCAAAGAATGGAGTAAAAATTTCTTAGCTAAGCTTGGCGTAATAGAAAGTGAAGAAATAGCAACTACAAGCTATTTTGCCAATATAAATGACGAAAAATCATCTATAAATATAATGATAGGAAGTAAGGTATTTAGCGAAGGCTGGGATAGCAATAGAGTAAATATAGCTATGTTTTTAAACATAGGCTCAAGAGGTGCTAAAAAATATATAACACAAACAATAGGACGCGGTGTAAGAATAGAGCCATTTAAAAATGAAAGAAAAAGACTAGAATTTTTAAATACAGAATATTCTTTTAAGCTTCAAAGCGGAATTGAAACACTCTTTGTATTAGCAACTGACCCAAAAGCGATAGAAGTTGTATTAAAAGAGCTAGAAAGCTACAAACAAAGCTCAGGTAAAATAAATGTTATAAAAAATAAAACCAATTTAAAGCTTTTAGTACCAAAGTATGAAGATGAGCAAAACCTAAAACGTGATTATATAATTTCAAAGAGCGATTATAAAGCTTTAAGTGAATATATTAATAGCTTTGATGAAGATGTACTTTTGCTTTCTTGCAAACTAAAAGGAGATGATTTTGGGTTAAAAAGCATAAAAAATATTAAAAATAAAAAAAATATAAAAATCAGCGGTGATAAAAACAATATAAAAGAACCGCAACAAGCGATAAAAACAATTCATAGCTTCTTTAATTTAAAAACGCAAAAATTAAAAGAATATAAAATTCTAAAAGATGAAATAACTCATTTTAATAACTTTTCAAGCTCTATTTTAGACGATGGACAAATACAAAAACTAAATGAAAGCATAAAAGAACTTGTAAAAAATGCTAAAAATACTAAAAATGAAGATGAACTTTTAGATGATTTAATAAGTGGAAAAATCACAAAAGAAGAATATAAAAAACATAATATTAAAAAAGAATTAGAAAAACACGAATATATTTTTGATGCAAATCTTAGCAAACATTATTATTTACCAATCATTATAGACAAAGAAAATAAAGGACATATAAAATACGCTATAAATAATGAAAGTGAAATAACTTTTTTAGATGATTTAAAAAATAATTTAAAAATCTTAGATGGCTATAAATGGTGTTTTTCTAAACTAGTAGAAAATGTAGATGATATCTATATACCATACTTTGATGAAATGGCACAAAGCAAAAGAAAATTCTATCCTGATTTTATATTTTGGTTAGAAAAAAATAATAAATACTTTATAGTTTTTATTGATCCAAAAGGACTAAGTCATCAAACAAATCCTAAAAATAAAATTCAAGGATTTGAAGATATATTTTCAAAAAAATTATCATTTGAAGATTACAAAATTAAAATAAAGTTGTGTTACTATAATAAAGACTATCAAAGTGATAAAGAACTAGCAAAATATACTTTTAGTAATATTGAAGATATTTTCAAAGATTTAAAATGATTAGACAAGAAAACTTTAATTTTAGCTTTGATGAGAGTGCTTGCGGTGGCTGTGGTGGGGCATGCTGCACAGGAGAAAGCGGCTTTATATGGATAAACGAAGCCGAGATTACAGCCCTAGCAAGCCTATTAAATATCAGCAAAGATGAGCTAAAAGAGCGATATTTATACCGCCTTGATGGTCGCTACTCTATAGCAGAAAAGCCTTATAATGGCGGCGCTGCTTGTGTGTTTTTTGATGAAATTAACAAAAATTGTAGCGTCTATGCTGCTAGACCACAGCAGTGCAAAAGCTTTCCATTTTGGGATAGATACAAGGGCTTGGATGCTGATTTAAACGAGCTTTGCGCCGAGTGCAAGGGTGTAAAGAAGCTCTAGAATTCCCTAGAATTCACTAAGGAATTTTAGAATTCCTTAAACTAGAATTCCTTAAATAAACTAGAATTCCCTAAAAATCTAGAATTCCATAATCTAAAATTCCCTAAACTAGAATTCCTAAAAATACCCCCTAACCCCCAAAAACTCTAGAAATTCTAGAATTCCCTAAAAAATCTAGAATTCCCAAAGAGAATTCCTTAAACTTGAATTCGTTAAACTAGAATTCCCTAAGAAATTCTAGAATTCCCTAAAAAATCTAGAATTCCTACTAAAATCCCTTGAAATTCTGCTAAAATTTAGCTTACAAAAAAATCTAGGTTAAATTATGAATAGCATAAAAATAATTTTTAGCCGTTTTAAAGGCTATTTAAAAGACTATATTCCGCAATTTTGTATAGCTGTGCTTGGTATGATAATGGCAGCTATTGGCACAGCAGGCAGTGCGTATCTTATAAAAGATGTGCTTGATGAGATTTTTATAAGCAAAAATGAAAGCCTGCTTTATATCCTGCCTTATATCGTGGTGGCGGTGTTTTTTCTAAAAGCCCTTGGCACTTATTTACAACAGTATTTTACTGCTTATATCGGGCATGATATGGTGCGGCGTTTTCGTTTTATGCTACTTGAAAACCTGCTGCGCTTAGATCTTAGCTTTTTTAACCGCCTTAGAACTGGCGAGCTAATCAGCCGAAATACAAACGATATAGATAGAATTCGCAATGTAGTCTCAAGTATGATTCCTGATTTTGTAAGAGAGGTAATTACTGCTATTTGCTTGCTAGCAGTGGTGATTTACCAAAGTCCCAAGCTAGCGTTTTTTGCCCTTGTGGTCTTTCCAGCTGCGATTTATCCGCTCTCGCTTTTAGCTAAAAAAATCAAAAAATACTCTCACCAAAGCCAAGCCAAAATCGGCGATATGACCTCAGCTTTGTCTGAAATCTTTACAAATATAGAAATAATCAAAGCAAATAATGCTGCAAACAAGGAACTAGAGCGTTTTAAAAGCCATAATGAACGCTTTTTTCATCTAAATATAAAAGCTGAGCGAACCAGCACCTTAGTAAATCCGCTCATGGAAACGCTAGGTGCTGTGGGCATCGCAATAGTAATTATAATCGGCGGTTCAGAGGTTATTTCTGGCACTCTTAGCGTTGGTGGATTTTTTAGTTTTACAACAGCGCTTTTTATGCTTTATACGCCTATTAAGCGCATAAGCTATCTATATAACAAAATGCAAGACGCCCTCGCTGCTACTGAGCGCACCTTTGAACTGCTTAATCAAAGCCCTAGCATAATCAGCGGAAATCTAGAATTCCCTAAAAATCTGCTTAGCATAAGCTTTAATGATGTGCGCTTTGGCTATGATGAAAACGAGATTTTAAAAGGCGTGAGCTTTAAGGCTAATAGCGATGAAATCATCGGTATAGTAGGCACAAGCGGTGGTGGCAAAAGCACTATAATAAATCTGCTAATGCGCTTTTATGACGCAAATAACGGACAAATCCTAATAAATCAAAGCGAAATCAGTGACTTTGAACTACAATCTTTGCGCCAAAATATCGGTATAGTAACCCAGCGCATATATATTTTCAATGACACAATCGCTGCAAATGTAGCTTATGGCGCAAAAGAAATTGATGAAAATAGAGTAATAAACGCTCTAAAAGTAGCAAATGCTTGGGACTTTGTAGAAAATATGGAAGGTGGAGTACATGCTATGCTTGATGAGTTTGGAGCTAATCTCAGCGGTGGACAGCGCCAGCGCATCGCCATAGCAAGGGCGTTATACAACGAACCTAGAATTCTCATCTTTGATGAGGCTACAAGTGCTTTGGATTTTGAGAGCGAGCGCATCATCACAGATGTCATAGAACGCATTCGCTCAGGTCGCATAATCTTTGTCATCGCTCACCGCCAAAGCAGTATCAAAAACGCTACTAAAATTCTAGTCTTGGGTGGCGGCAAAGTAGTAGGCTTTGATAACAAAGAAGCCCTACTTCAAAACTGCGATGCCTTTAAAAAACTAAGCCATATAGAATAAGGAGAGAAAAATGTATGAAACGCTAAAACCACTGCTATTTACCCTGCCCCCTGAGTGCGCTCATCACCTAGCTAGCTTGGGGCTAAAACTAGGGATAAAAACGCCACTTATCAAAAATCTTATTAAAAAAGATTTTAAAGATGAAATTTTGAGCCAAAACTTGCTAGGCCTAAGTTTTGCTAATCCTATCGGCATAGGCGGTGGTTTTGATAAAAATGCTGATTTGGCTTACGGCCTCGGCTATCTTGGCTTTGGCTTTTTGGAGTATGGCACCTTTACTCCCCGCCCCCAAAGTGGCAATCCTCGCCCAAGGCTTTGGCGCATAAAAGAGCATAATAGCCTTCAAAACGCAATGGGCTTTAACAACGACGGCTCAGCTGCGGTGCAGCAAAATATCGCCAAGTATTTTCCACTTTCACTGCCTGTTTTTGCAAATATCGGCAAAAACAAAACTACTCCAAATGAAAGTGCGATAAATGATTATATTTACCTTACAAAGCGTTTTGAAAAGCTTTGCGATGGCTTTGTGATAAACATCAGCTCGCCAAATACTCCAAATCTGCGTGAGCTTCAAAATGATGAGTTTTTAAGCACTCTTGGCAAAGAACTAAGAAAAATTACTAATAATCCACTTGTGCTAAAAATCGCCCCTGATATGCAGCCAAACGCTGCTGTAGCCTTGTGTCAGTGTGCCATAGAAAGTGGTTTTAATGCTATAATAATAAACAACACCAGCATAGACTACTCACTCTATCCAGCCGCAAAAAGCATAGGTGGGCTAAGCGGCGAGCTAATTTGTGCTAAAAGCCGTGAGCTTTTTAGCACAGTAGCAAGCGAGATTTTTGGCAAGGCTGTGCTAATAAGCTGCGGCGGCATAAGCGATGCAAGAGAGGCTTTGTGGCGCATAAAGCATGGTGCTAGCCTAATAGAGATTTTCACAGCCCTTATCTACAAAGGCCCAGCAATGATAGAAAATCTAAACAAAGAATTAGCAAATCTGCTAAAAATCGAAGGCTTTGAAAACATAAGCCAGGCCGTGGGCTCTGCGCTAAAAAAATAAGCGGAATTTAGAATTCCTAGCGGAATTTTCTTAAAATCACTCTAGGAATTCTAGAATTCCTAGCGGAATTTTCTTAAAATTTAACTAGGAATTCTAGATTTGCTTATAAAAAGTAAAATTTATCCTTTTTTTAGCTAAAATCTAGACAAAATGCGCTAAAATGCGCAGCTTAAAAAAAAGGAAAGCTTTGATACCAAAATACGAGAAAATCACACTAGAAAATGGCTTTGAGGTGTATTTTGCCCCTGTTAATGAAAAAAGTGGCGTAATAAGCGTAGATCTATACTACAAAGTAGGCTCGCGTGATGAAACACTTGGCAAAACAGGCATCGCACACATGCTAGAGCATATGAATTTTAAAAGCACCAAAAAGCATAAAGCTGGCGAGTTTGACCGCATTGTAAAGAGCTTTGGTGGCGTGGATAATGCTAGCACTGGCTTTGATTTTACGCATTATTATATAAAATGTGAAAAAAGCAATCTAGATAAAAGCTTGGAGCTTTTTAGCGATATGATGGAAAATCTTGCGCTTAAAAAAAGCGAGTTTGAACCAGAGCGAAATGTAGTAGCAGAAGAGCGCAGATGGCGCACTGATAATGATCCTATGGGCTTTTTGTATTTTAAGCTTTTTGAGAGTGCCTTTGGCTATCATCCATATCACTGGCTACCAATTGGCTTTTATGATGATATCATAAACTGGGATATAAATGATATAAAAGACTTTCACAAAAGATTTTATCAGCCGCAAAATGCTTTTTTGATGATAAGCGGCGCAAGTGATGCAAAAACAGCTTTTAGCGTGGCTAAAAAGCACTTTGGCAGTATCAAAAACAAAAGCGAACTGCCTAAGCGCACTTTTAGCGAACCAGAACAAAAAGGCGCAAAAGAAATTACAATAATAAAACCAAATGATAGCCAGATTTGCGCCTTAGCCTTTAAAACGCCAAATTTTGCTCACGCTGATGTGCCTGCGCTGGATGCTTTGGCTCAGTATCTAGGCGATGGTAAAAGCTCTTTATTACAAAAAGAGCTAGTTGATAGCGCAAAACTAGCCACTAGCATAAGCTGTTTTAACATGGCTTTAAAAGATGCTGGGCTTTTTATAATCATTGCTATTGCCAATCCAAAAGTGCGTGCTAGCAAGCTAAAAAGCGAGATTTTAAAGCTAATTAAAAGCACAAAAAGCCAAAATATTGATGAAAGCTATATAGAAAAGATCAAAAACTCGCTAAAAATCGATCTAGAATTCCAGCTAAGCTCAGCTTCTAGCGCAGCAAGGCTAGTAGGCGAGTATATCGCAAATGGCGACATTTCGCCGCTTTATAGCCTAGAAGAGCGCACCGCAAAACTAGCAGGCACCAATATAAACAAAATGGCAAAAAAATACCTAAATCAAAATCAAATGACCTCAGTCATACTAAAAGGAAGATAATGAAAAAAACAATAACCGGCGCAATGACTGCGCTAATTACTCCCTTTAAAGACGGTAAAGTAGATGTAGAAAGCTACGAAAAACTTATAAAACGCCAAATAAAGCTTGGCATAGATGCGGTAGTGCCTGTTGGCACCACTGGCGAGAGTGCGACACTAACGCATGATGAGCATAGGCTGTGTATTGAAATAGCTGTAAATGAGTGTAAAAATACAGCTGTAAAAGTGCTAGCTGGTGCTGGCTCAAACGCTACACACGAAGCAATTGAGCTTGCTAAGTTTGCGCAAAACTGCGGCGCAGACGGCATTCTCTCAGTCGCTCCATACTATAATAAACCTACGCAGGAAGGCCTCTATCAGCACTATAAAGCAATAGCAAATAGCGTAGAAATTCCAGTTCTACTCTACAATGTCCCAGGTCGCACAGGCTGTGATATAGCAGCAAGTACTACTATTAGGCTATTTAACGAGTGTGAGAATATTTATGGAGTAAAAGAAGCTAGCGGAAATATGGAGCGTTGCGTGGATTTACTAGCTCATAGTAGCGAAGTTTGCGTCATAAGTGGCGAAGATGCGATAAACTTCCCTATCCTAGCAAATGGCGGCAAGGGCGTGATTTCTGTAACTTCAAATCTTTTGCCTGATTTAACTGCCAAGTTAACCCACCTTACCTTAAAAGGCGATTTTAACGCAGCCAGGCAGATAAATGAAAGACTTTTTGAGATAAATAAAATCATGTTTTGCGAGAGCAATCCAATACCGGTAAAAGCAGCGATGTATATAGCTGGTCTTATCCCTACGCTAGAATACCGCTTGCCACTTTGCGCTCCAAGCAATGAGAATATGAAAAAAATAGAACAAACACTTAAAAACTACGAAATAAAGGGATTTTAAATGGATTTTAGAGATGAGTTTAAAGGCAAAACCTTAGTTATTAGTGGTGGTACTCGTGGCATAGGCAGAGCTATCGTGCTTGACTTTGCTAAAAATGGCGTAAATATAGCATTTACTTATAACTCAAACGCCCAGTTAGCCCAGCAACAAGCAAAAGAGCTTGAAAAAGAGTATGGCATAAAAGCAAGAGCTTACGCTCTAAATATCTTAGAGCCTGAGAGCTATAAAGAAGTATTTGAAGAAATAGACAAAGACTTTGATAGAGTGGATTTTTTTATCTCAAATGCGATTATTTCAGGGCGAGCAGTAGCTGGTGGATATACTAAGTTTATGAAATTAAAGCCAAAAGGGCTAAACAATATCTTCACTGCTACCATTAACGCCTTTGTCTGTGGCAGCCAAGAGGCAGCTAAGCGCATGGAAAAAGTAGGCGGCGGCTCTATTATCACACTTTCAAGCACAGGGCATTTGGTATATATAGAGCATTACAGCGGTCATGGCACAGCAAAGGCTGCTGTGGAGGCGATGGCTCGCTACGCAGCTACTGAGCTTGGAGAGAAAAATATCCGTGTAAATACCGTGTGCGGCGGACCCATTGAAACAGACGCTCTAAGAGCCTTTACAAACTACGAAGAAGTGCGCGATGCCACAGCTAGCCTAAGCCCACTATCTCGCATGGGACAGCCAACAGACATGAGTGGGGCTTGTCTATTTCTGTGTTCACAGGCGGCTAGCTGGATAACTGGGCATTCGCTAGTAGTAGATGGTGGCACAACATTTAAATAATTTTAATTAAATCTTAGGGAATTCTAAATTCCTTGCGTCATTGCGAGGAGTGAGTGAAACGAACGACGAAGCAATCTCGCTGGGAGCTTAATAAGAAATCTTAATAAAAAGACTTAATAAATGAGATTGCTTCGCTTCGCTCGCAATGACGAGAATTATAAAATTCCCTGCGTCATTGTGAGAGGGCAAAGCAGAGGGAGCAATCTCATTAAATCACCGTCATTGCGATGGAGAATTCTAAATTTTAGCGGGGCTTCAGGGGCAGCAGCCCCTAAGGGTTTAGGGCGTAGCCCTTATAAAATTTGCGAGCTAGGCTAGATTTATCTAGCCTAAAAGCGAGCAAAAATCTAGAATTCCAAGAATAAATTTAGAATTCTAAGAATAAATTTAGAATTCCTAGAGATTGCTTCGCTTCGCTCGCAATGACGAAAATTCTAGAATTCCATATAGAGATCCTCGGGTCAAGCCCGAGGATGACATAGTACGCCTTGTTTAGCTATGGAATTCTAGAATTCTAAAATCCAGAATTCCTAACCTTTTTTTATTTACCTCAGGAATTCTAAAATTCCATGCTTTTGGTACAAAAATTGCTTATATCCTAAAAAATCCAAAAGGATAAAAATGACAAACGAAGAATTCTCAAATCAAATAGAAGCAATAGCAAAGAAAAAAGGCACGATATCAAAGTTTGAAAAAAATCTAATAGCAACTGCTGTCTACTCAGCCCCACTAGCCAAAAGACTATTAGAACTACAAGGCAACAAAAAAATCAATGTCTTTACTGGTAAAGACCCACTAGATATAAATCTAATCACAAAAGATGGCTCACGCTACATGTATGAAAATCCGCTAAAAGATATAGAAGAACAACTTGATAGCTTTGAAAAAGAGTATTCTCGCTATGGTGCGCTTTTTTTATACGGACTTGGCAACGGCGTGCTTTTAAAAGGAATTTTAGGAAACCAAACTCATAAAACTATTGTTGTTTTTGAACCAGAAATTGAGATTATTTATATAGTTTTTCACTTTTTTGATTTTAGCACGCAGATATTTAAAAATAGGCTAGTTATATTTCAAAGCGATATTTTGGATATGCCACACTACTATATAATGGCAAAGATGAAAGATGTGCTACTAAGTGCAAGGCTTTTTAATCTATATATAACAAGCAATTTTTATGATATTTACAAAGACGATATGCAAAAAGTAACCGCTGGTATCTCAAAGGCTATAATGCAGCTTCTAAGAGAAGTTGGTAACGACGGCGTAGACTCACTAATAGGAGTGAGGCAAACCACAGAACATATCCCAGATATGCTAGAAAGCATCCCACTAAGCCATATCAAAAAACAAAGAAACAAAAGAACCAAAACCTCTATCATAGTCTCAACAGGCCCTAGCCTAAACAAACAACTAAAACTACTTAAAAAAGCACAATCTCACGCTACTATAATCAGCATAGATGCAAGCTATCCTATATTAAAAAAACACGGAATAAAACCTGATTATGTAGCTTGTATAGAAAGAGAGCCACTCACAGCTGAGTTTTTTGCTAGCAAGCCAAGCGAGTTTGATGAAAATATCATCTTTGTAGTTGCTACGCTAGTTCATTCAAACACAGTAGAGTATCTAAAAGGCAGAAATACAGCTTATGTTTTTAGACCGCTTTCTTATGAAAAGGGCTTTGGCGACTCTACCTTTGGCTACATAGGCGGTGGGCAATCAGCTGCGCACTTAGCCTTTGATTTAAGTGTGCAGCTAGGGCATGAAAAAATCGTGCTAATAGGACAAGACCTAGCTTATGGTAAAGGCAGAAGCACACACGCAAAAGGCCATGTAACCACCACAGAACTAGAAGAAGCCATGCCATCAGAATACGCCCCAGCCTACGGTGGGGATGGCGAGGTAGAGACCATGACTGTATGGAATCAGTTTAGGCAGTTTTTTGAGGTGTTAATCACCCTAACCAAAAAAGACCACAAAGAAATAAGCGTTTATAACTGCACCGAAGGTGGCGCTAGAATAGAAGGTGCGATAGAACTGCCTTTTAAAGAACTATTAGAAAAAGAGATCTTTAACGAGACCAAGGTGCAGCTACCACTGCCAAAGGGGCTAAATGATAGGCAAAAAGAAGTAAAATATAAAAAATTCTCAAAGCGCATAAAAGCCACTTTAAAATACGGCGAGAGCTTACAAAAAAAATGTGAAAAGCTATTTTTAAAACTAGCTAAGCAAGTAGAACGTGGCAAAAAGCTAAAAGAAAAAGGCAAAGCTGAAAAAATCAACTATGACAAGCTACAAAAGCTCTCATTTGAAATCGGCGATTTTAAGGCTAGTTTGGATGATAAGAGATTTCTAAGCTCGTATTATGCTGTGCTAAACTCTTTTATCCAGCACCAAGAATTAGAGTTTGCTGCTATCATCGCAAAACCCAGTGAAACACTAGAAGAAAAGCGAGAAAAGCTCTTTCTTTGGGTAAGCGTCCAAGGCAACTGGCTATTTAACATAGCAGGCGGCATCTCAGTAATGAGAGAAAATATAGAAAATTGCTCACAGAAGTGGCTAAGGTGAGTTTTTTTCTTAGTGTCATCCCTCAGCTTGACTAGGGGATCTCTATAGGAAATTCTAGAATTCCCTATAGAGATCCCCGCACCCCCAACCAGCGGATGTGAAACAAAAAACGCAGATAAAGCAAGAGAATTCTAAATTTTAGCGGGGTTTTAAGGGCTCCCAAGGGTTTAGGGCGTAGCCCTTATAAAATTTGCGAGCAGTGGGGCTTGCCCCACTAAAGCGAGCAAAATTCTAAAATTCCTAAAATAAATTTAGAATTCCAAGAATAAATTTAGAATTCCTAGAGATTGCTTCGCTTCACCCCTCAATGACGAATTTTAAGGAATTCTAGAATTCCTTTTGGCACAAAAATATAAAAATAGCTTTAAATGAACTAAGCAAAAGCATTGAGCGCTAATGCGTAAAAATTTTTATTTTTTTGTATTTTTTTACTCAAAATTCTAAAATTTAAAGTAAAATTTGCTTTTTAATCTAAAAGATAAAAGCTAAACAATGAAAAACCTTAATCTACCAAACACAATAGCAAGTATTAGGATACTACTTGCGCCTTTGTTTTTGTTTTTGCTGCTTCAAACAAAAAGCACAGATGATGCTGGGGCGATTTCGTGGCTAAATTATTTTGCTGCGCTCGTTTTTAGCATCGCTAGTATAAGCGATTTTTTTGATGGCTATATCGCTAGGGCCTGGGATCAGCGAACTAAGCTTGGAGAGATTTTAGATCCGCTGGCTGATAAAATGCTGATTTTGGGCGCATTTTTGGGACTTGCGATGATTGATAGGGCAAATGTTTGGGCTGTTTATATCATACTTGTGCGTGAGTTTTTTATAACAGGTTTTCGTGTGGTCCTAGCAAGCGAGAATATCAGCATCAAAGCTAATTTTGCTGGCAAGCTAAAAACTACTTTTCAAATGATAGCTGTGGGGTTTTTAACCATGCAGTGGGTCTTTGGTGAGCTGCTGCTGTGGATAGCGGTGGCTCTTACTCTCTACTCAGGCGCTACTTATATAATAAGCTACGCAAAGCACAAATAGGATAAAAAATGAATAAGGAGCAAAAAGGCATTGCCTTTGCGCTTAGCACATTTTTTATGTGGGGCGTTTTTCCTGTATATTTCAAGCTTTTAGCAGATGTGGGCGCAGTGCAGGTGCTTGCTCACCGTATCGTGTGGTCAGCGATTATTCTTTTTGCCTTGCTTTATTTTAGTAGCAAACTACGCCAAGTCTTTCGCCTGCTCTCTATAAAAAAAGTAGCTCTAAATCTACTAGCAAGCGGCGTGCTAATTAGCATTAACTGGGGAGTTTTCATCTGGGCGGTGGAGCGTGGGCAGATACTAGAAACCAGCCTAGGATATTTTATAAATCCGCTTTTTAGCATTTTGCTTGGCGCTATTTTTTTAAAAGAGCGACTTAGCAAGGCTAGCAAAATCTCGCTTTTTATCGTAGTTATCGCAATTTGCGTTCAAATCTACGACCTTGGCAGCCTGCCTTTTATCTCGCTCATACTGCCAGCAAGCTTTGCTTTTTACGGGCTAATTCGCAAAAAAGTGCGAGTGCCTAGCACGCATGGGCTTTTTGTAGAGACTATGCTTACCTTGCCTTTTGCGCTTGGGTTTTTGCTGTATTTGTGGAGCGTGGGAGAAGCAAAGCTGGATTTTGATAGCACAGGATTTTTGCTGGCTTTTAGCGGGGTGGTGACCATACTGCCGCTGCTAACCTTTAATAGCGCGGCAAAATACCTGCGCCTTAGCACGCTGGGATTTTTTCAGTATTTAAGCCCTAGCATTAGCTTTTTGGTGGCAATTTTTTTATATAATGAGCCACTTGGCATGCTAAAACTTGCTAGCTTTATGCTTATTTGGGCAAGTTTAGCAATAAATATAATTTATAATCTTAAAAAGCATTAGGAATTCTAGAATTCCGTCATTGCTGAAATTCCGTCATTGCGAGGCTTTGAAAAAAGAGGGAGCAATCTCATTTATTAAGCCTTGAATGAGATTGCTTCGGTCGCATTGCTCCCTCGCAATGACGGAATTTTAGAATTCCCTACTATGTCATCCCCCAGCTTGACTGGGGGATCTCTATGCTAAGGAATTTTAGAATTCTCTGTGATGAGATCCCCCGAAGGGGTCGGGGGATGACACAAGGCTAAGGAATTCTAGAATTCCTAAGTGATTTTGCTAAGAATTCTAGAATTTAGCCCTAGGAATTCTAGATTTTGTTTAGAAATTCTAGATTTTTAATCAAGTGCTGTAGCTGCGATGTCGTTTTTGTTTCTGCTAAAGGCTTCGCTTGGACTTAGATAGTCGTTTTCTACTAGAATTTCAGCAGCTTGCTTAAACACTGGCAAAGCACTCCAGCTAGCAAAATAATAAGGATAAGGTCGCATCGGCTCTCGCACCAAAACGCCTATTGTGTAGTTGTGTCCCGCATCATCGCTAGCAAAGCCAAAAAAGCTTGCGTTATAACGCTTGTCGCTATATCCGCCTGTGGTGGCTATGTGTGCGGTGCCTGTTTTACCACCTAGCACTAGCCCTGGGATTTTTGCCGCTCTACCTGTGCCGCTTGGGCTATCTACTACTTTTACTAGTATAGCTCGCATTTTATCAGCAGCTTCTTTGCTAAGCACTTGTTTTGGCTCGCTGTTTTGTAAAAAGTATTTTTTAGCATCACGCTCAAGGTGCGAAAACAGCCTTGGCTCCATCATCACGCCGCCGTTATTTATAGCATTATACGCACTTAGAAGTTGCATAAAAGTAGCTTGAATTCCATAGCCGTAGCTTAAAGTTGCCTTATAAGTGCGGTTTTTTAGGTCACGGATTTGCGGGATTTTGCCCGTTTGTTCGTGGCTTAGATCCACGCCTGTCTTTTGCGCAAAGCCGAAGTTGCGCAGACCATTATAAATGCTAGCATCATCAAGGCGCTCAATGACATTTATCATACCGATATTTGAGCTTTGGATGATGACTTCTTCAGCGCTTAGGTTGTCTGCTTTGTGGCTATCTGTGATGGTGCGTGTGCCTAGCTTATATTTGCCGCCGTAGACATTTATATTCTCAAGCGGATTTATTTTGTTTTCTTGTAAGGCAAGTGAAAATATAATCGGCTTCATAACTGAGCCCATTTCATAAGCATACTCGCTAGCTGATGAGTTTAGGGCTTCGTAGTCTTTTTGCGTGATTGCGCCTGGGTTGTAGCGTTTGGTTGATGCTAGGGCTAGAAGTTTGCCTGTTTTTGCCTCCATGACAGCCAAAACTATTTCTTTTGCGATTAGACTTTTGGCTCGTTCATCTATCATTTTTTCCAGCATTTGTTGGAGACGAAGATTTATGTTTAGCACTACATTATAGCCGTCTTTGCGGCGTTTTAGTTTGCTCTCGCCTGAGAGGATTATGGTATTTGAGAGGTCTCTTGGACCTTTTAAACTCTCGTTTGTGATATCATCAAGCTGGTCTTCGTAAAACTTTTCTATACCTTTTACGCCGCTTGCTTTGGTGATTTTGCCCTCTTGTTTTTTGCTTGTATAGCCTATTAGTGGCGTAAGTGTATCGCCTGCTATGTAGCTGCGTTTTTCGCCACTTTCTGTTACATCTAGACCTTGGGTGGTGACTATGCCAGTTTTTGGGTCTTGATAGGGGATAAAGACTTTTTTGCGATAAAGCTTGCGCGCTAGTTCTCTAAGGTGAGCTGCCTCTTTAGCATTTAGGTCTTTTGAGAGCGTGACTGAGCCTTTACTCTTTAGGATTTTTTCTACTTTTTTAGGATCAGCCCCACTATAAAGGCTATATAAATTTATAAAAAGCTCTTTTTTGTTTGGGTCTATGTTGCGAGTGTTTACGACAGCTGAGTAGAGCTTTTGGCTTGTTGCTACGCTAAATCCATCGCTTGTAATAATATCGCCTCTAAGAGCTGTGTCTTCATCTGAGGTGTTTAGCTTTGGTAGTGAGCGATCAAGCGTTACTCGGTAGAGCGTAAAGACGGCAAACACAGCTGCAAAAAACGCAATACAGATAAAAATAAGATAAACTCTACTTTGACTTGTATTCATGTCTAAATTATAATAAACTTTGGTTAATGGTGGTTAATTTATAAGGAATTCTAGATGAGGAATTCTAAATTAGGAATTCTAGATTTTTTACAATCTAGAATTCCTAATCGCTCTCTTAGCAAGCCTGGCTACGCAAGCCCCATCAAATAAGCAATAACAGCGTAGCAAAGCGCAGAGCCTAGCATAGCAGCTGGCACTGTAATAACCCATGCTAGGCCTATTGGTTTTAGCATAGCCCAGTTTGCGCTTTTGTTGTATAAGCCGATGCCTAAAACTGCGCCGATTAGCACATGTGTTGAGCTGATTGGCAAGCCCATTTTTGTAGCTACTAGGATAACAATAGAACTAGCTAGCTCTGCGCTAAATCCTGTTGAAGGCTCGATATTTGCAAGTTTATTACCCACTGTTGTGATAACTTCTTTACCTAAAAACCAAAGCCCCACTACAAGAGAGACACCAAAAGTAGCCATTGCAATAAATGGAATTGGTGATTCTGAGTTGATTGAGCTAGTTTTTAGCACATCCAAAATCGCTGCAAATGGACCTATGGCGTTTGCGATATCGTTTGCGCCGTGGCTAAAAGCAAAGCTTGAAGCTGTAAAGATCTGAAACCAGCCAAAAATGCGGTTAATGCTTTTTTTAGGATTATCTCTTTTTACCATATTTACAAGCGCAAAGATAATAAGATAAGCACAAAGCCCGATAACAAAGATTATCCAAAGCGTCTCAAAAAGGCTAAAGCCAAGGTTTAGGTGTTGAAGTCCTTTAAATAGCAAAGATGAAGCAATAACCATAGCACCACAAGCTGCTACAATCGGGATATTTAATCTCATATGGCTGCCAACATCTATTTCTTTTTCAGCTTTTTTCATCTTGCGGATTTGATTTCTATACTCGCTTTTTGTAGATACTGACATTTCTGGGTCGTCCTCGTCATCATCATCTACTGAAGCTATTTTTCTAAGTGTTGCAAGCTGTTCGGCTTCGCTTTTAGAGCGAAGTTCTTTGAAGTATTGATTTTTGTATGTTTTGCGCTCTTTTTTTAGCTCACGGACTTGTTCGTATTTTTTCTCACTTGGAGTGATGATTTTAGTTTTTACAAAGCCAAAGATAAGAAAAGCTATAATAAGTCCAGCTGCAGGGCTAATAAACCAGCTAGCAACGATGCTTAAAACCTTGCTCCAATTTATCATCCCAGATGTTTCCACCCAGCCACCAAAGTGCATCATACCCATGGTAATTCCAGCACCACAAATACCACCAACGATAGAGTGAGTAGTACTTACTGGCATACCAAACTTCGTAGCGATAAACAGCCACGCACCAGCACTAAACAAAGCTCCCATCATAACAGCTGCAAAAGACATAGGCGGCACATTATCGCTAATGGTAATAATTCCACTTCTAATGGTATTTGTTACTTCTCCACCAGCAAAAATCGCACCACTTAGTTCAAAAACAGCAGCGATCACTAAAGCTTGCTTGATTGTAAGCGTCTTAGCACCCACGCTTGTTCCAAAACTGTTTGCCACATCGTTTCCACCGATGTTAAAAGCCATAAAAATACCAAAAACACTAGCTAGCATGAAAAGCAATAAGTGATTGCTAGGTATATAGTTATAGCCCCAAACAAAAAAAGCACAAACTGAAATAATAAAGAAAATTAAAGCAAAAACATTATCTTTTGCTTTTAAAAAGCCTGCACTCAAAATTTCCTCCTTTTTTACTTAGATCGTTTTTTGTTATTAGCTTGTATTACTGCGTATTTTACAGCATTTATATAGCTTGTGATGTTTGCAAAGCCCTTGTAAGCAATATCAAAAGCCGTGCCGTGATCTGGGCTAGTGCGGATAATAGGCAAAGCAAGGCTTACATTTATAGCACTATCAAAATACAAAGCTTTTAGCGGTGCTAAGGCTTGGTCGTGATACATAGCTACTAAGCGGTTTGTCCTTTTTAGCGCAAGTGGATTAAAGGCTACATCAGGCACGAGTGGACCGCTAAAAACCCTTGCGCCTAGAACTTTGTTTGCGATTTTTATGGCTTTTACGATTTTTTCGTCTTCACGCCCTAAAATGCCACCATCGCCTGCGTGAGGATTTAGCCCCAAAACGCCGATTTTGCTAAACCCGCTAGCTTTAGCAAAGCTTAGCAAAAATCTTGCTAAAGCCTTTTTTTTAACGCTTTTTGGGACTGATTTTAAAGGCTGATGATCGGTAAAAAGCCCCACAAAAAGCTCCTCGCAGCCTAGCATCATAATAGCATCACGCTTACAAAAATCACTTAGTGCCTCTGTGTGTCCGTGGTATTTAATACCTGCTTTTGCCCAAGCTTGTTTATTTATCGGCAAGGTTACAAGAGCGTCTGCTTTATGATTTTTTACATTTAAAAATGCGTTTGCAAAGCTTACAAAAGAAAACTTGCCAGCTTTTTTGCTAAGTTTGCCTGGTTTTAACTCAAAGTCCTTGCCACACTCACAGGTTATAAAATCATCAGGAATTCTACATTCAAGCAGTTTAGCTGCTCTTTGAAGTAAGGCTTTATTTATAAAATAAAGTGGCTTACAAAATTGCTTAATTTCATCGTGAGCTTTTAAAGCTATTTCTATGCCTATACCGTTTGGATCACCTAGGCTAATTGCTATTTTTTTCATTTATTTTCTTTATTTTGTGTTCTCTTCCGCAGCCTCATCGGCTAGTTTCATACTCTCGATATACTCATCAATATCAGCCATGTCTTGATCGCTAAGACGCAGCATAACCTCCCCTTTAAGGTCAGCTAGACCATAAATTCCCTTTTTGCCAAGAGTGCCATCACGATATGATTTCATCATTTGCGCTCTCATACCATAGTCTATAAGCTTGATTGGTGGGACTTCTTCCATATATGATTTTTCAGCTCTTTCTCCGTGACAGACTACGCACTGTTCAAAAAGAACTTTCCCACGAACAGCGCTTTGAGCTAAGCGTTCTTTTTCCTCTAGTTCTTTGTCGCTACATGCGATAAAAGCTAGAAGTACGCTTGCTAAAAGTAGTGTGTGCTTCATGTTTTCACCTGTAAAAAATTTTGCTTTGTCATTTTAGCAAAAAATTATTGAAAATATATTTAAAAATGAATTTTCTCCTTAAGTTTACGAATAAATTTAAAACTTTATGTTAAAATTGCGCTTATTTTTTAAAAGCAAGGCTATGAATACTCTAAGATTATTTATTATCAGGCATTTAAGCGTTTATTACATGCTTATTGCTTGTTTTGCGTTTTCTTTGATGGGGGCTGCCTCAAAACTACTTAGCGAGCAAGTAAGCAGCGTAGAAATTGTGCTATTTCGTAATATTATAGGATTAGCATTTATCCTAGCTGCGCTATATAGACACCGCAATTTTGGCAAAGGTGGTGCGCCGTGGCTTTTTGTTTTTCGTGGGGTTATTGGCTCACTTGGACTTCTTTGCTTTTTTTATAATATCGCTCACATCGAGCTTGGCACAGCTTTTACCTTTCAAAAAACAGCACCGATTTTTATAGCTGTTTTTTCATATTTTGCGCTAAAAGAAAAACTATCAAAGCTTGGCTGGGTAGCGATTTTGCTAGGTTTTATCGGTATTGTTTTTATAATGAAACCAAGCGGAGATATGGGGCTAATTGATAGCATAATAGGACTTAGCGGTGGCGTGTGTATGGGGCTTGCTATGACTAGCGTGCGAAAAATGCGAAAATACTACTCGGCTGATATGATAATACTATCATTTATGATTTTTGGTACTATTCCTATGGCTGTTATTTTAGCACTTGGCGAATATACCCAGAGTTTGCCTGCTTTTGTAATGCCTGATACTTTTGGACTGCTTTTAGCACTTGGTGTGGGGCTGCTAGGCTATATATACCAAGTATATATGACAAAATCTTATAGAGCTACTAGAAAAGCAGGAATTCCAGCTGCTGTTAGCTACGCTGATATCGTATTTAGTATGATTTTGGGCGTTTTACTAGGCGATGCTTTACCTATGGGCTTTGCCTTGCTTGGTATAGTCGTGATCATATTTAGCGGACTTTTAATAGCAAAAGAGAAATAATGAGAGAGTTTAATCCATTTTTACTTCGCCACCTTGGTATTTATTATATGCTTATTGCTAGTTTTTACAATGCTTGCCTTGGATTTTTGGCTAAAATTTTAAGTCAAAATCTTCATAGCTTTGAAATAGTTTTTTGGCGCAATCTAATAGGGCTTTTTATCGTGCTTTGGGCGATTAAAAAAGCCGGTGAGTGCGATTTTTTGCGTGGTGGGCATATGTGGTTGCTCTTATTTCGTGGATTTATCGGCGTTTGCGGTATGGCTGCGTTTTTTTATAATATCGCAAATGCTGGGCTTTCTATGGCTTTTGCTTTTTACAAGACAGCACCGATTTTTACAGCTTTGATTGCTGGATTTTTCTTTGCGCAAAAGCTACGAGCCCTTAGCTGGTTTGCTATCTTGCTTGGCTTTGTTGGCTTTTTGCTAACAGCGCAGCCAAGCGGCGGATTTGCTCTAACTGATATTGTTGGCATCATAGGCGGTCTGTGCTCAGGCGCAGCACTAGCAAGCGTCCATGAGCTGCGTAAATACTACAAAGCAAACTCAATCGTGCTTTCATACATGATAGCAGGGACTTTGCTAATGGCGATTTTGCTGATTTTAGGCGAGCTTTATCCAAAGGGTAGCGGGCTTTTAAAAGGCGTGAAATTTAGTTTTCCAAATGCTTATGAGTGGCTGCTTTTGGGGCTTGTGGCGCTTGGTGGGTATTATTTTCAGCTTTATCTTACAAAGGCTTTTGCTGCTTCAAAAAAAGCTGGGATAATAGCTAGCATTAGTTATAGCGATGTTATTTTTGCTATGATTTTTGGGCTGTTTTTGGGTGAGGCTTTGCCAAATTTCATCGCACTTTGCGGAATTTTTGTAATTGCACTTAGTGGCGTGCTATTAGCTAAGCAAAAATAAACTATAATCACAAAAAAATAAAAGGATAGAAAATGATTTTAATTGCTGGGCCTTGCGTAATAGAAAGCCGTGATTTTATTTTACAAATGGCAGAAGAACTAAGAGAAATTGCTAGTTTACCAAATATAGATTTTTACTTTAAATCTAGCTTTGATAAGGCAAATCGCACGAGTATTTCAAGCTTTCGTGGTCCTGGACTTGAAAAGGGCTGCCAGATACTAGCCGAGGTTAAAGAAAAATTTGGCTATAAGATTTTAACAGATATACACGAAAGCTACCAGGCTGCGCCTGTATCAAAGGTCGCTGATGCCTTACAAATTCCAGCGTTTTTGTGCCGCCAGACTGACTTGCTTGTAGCAGCTGCAAAGACCAATGCTTTTATAAACATAAAAAAAGGTCAGTTTCTAGCCCCACAAGCCATGAAGCACAGCCTAAAAAAAGTGCTAGAAACTCGTGGTATTAAAGGGGAACCTAGCTATGAAATCTGCCTTGAGAACAAAGTCTGCCTTTGCGAGCGAGGCAGCAGCTTTGGTTATGGCAATTTAGTAGTAGATATGCGAAGCCTAGCTATCATGCGTGAGTATGCACCTGTAATCTACGATGCCACTCACAGCGTGCAGATGCCAGCAGGGGCTGGAGAGACTAGCGGCGGGGATTCTAGCTTTGCGCCGATTTTAGCTAGGGCTGCTGCGGCTGTGGGCGTGGATGGGTTTTTTTATGAAACGCACATAAGCCCAAAAGACGCTCTAAGCGATGGGGCAAATATGCTTACACCAGCGCAATTAAAGCAAAGCTTAAAAGAAGTTTTTGCCATTAGAGAGGCTTTGGAATTTCAATAGGGAATTCTAGAATTTTTCTAGAGAATTCTAGGGAATTCTAGATTTAGGAATTCTAGGGAATTCTAGTTTTAGGAATTCTATGGAATTCTAGATTTAGGAATTCTATGGAATTCTAGATTTAGGAATTCTAGAATTTTTCTAGGGAATTCTAGTTTTTAGGAATTCTATGGAATTCTATGGAATTCTAGATTTAGGAATTCTATGGAATTCTAGTTTTTAGGAATTCTATGGAATTCTAGTTTTTAGGAATTCTAGATTTTAGGAATTCTATGGAATTCTAGAATTCCTTAGGGCTTTTAGCTACGCGGCAGTAAAAATCAGGCTCTAAGATTTTTGAGCAAAAAGTACTAAAAAGCTTGGCTGTACTCACAAGCTGAGCCAGTCCAGCTTGTCCTAGCGAAACTTTCGCAGCGTTTTTCTGCGGCTACCGCCTTAAAAAATCAGCACGAAATTTCGCCAGCCGCTACTGCGGACACAGCCCTAACACTACGCTGCGAGCACAAAAAATCACCGCACAATTGGAGCCTATTTTTTGCCACACTAAAACCACGATACTAGAATTCCCTAGAGTTAAAATTTTATTTTTAAAAGCTTATTATATTCAGGATCATAGCGAAATGTAATTAAGTTTTGTATTATCCCAAAAAGACACATAAAAGTAATAAAACTACTGCCACCATAGCTATAAAACGGCAGCGGCACACCCACCACCGGCGCAAAGCCGATAGTCATTAGCACATTTACGCTAACATAAATAAAAATTAGCATCGCAATACCAGCACTAACTCCACTAGCAAAATGATCGCGCCTAAAACGCCACACCAAGGATAAAAAATGCGCAATCAACGCCCCATAAAGCCCCAAAAGCACAAGCGCACCCACAAAACCGTGCCTCTCAATCGTATAAGCAAAAATAAAATCGCTAGTAGAAATCGGCAAAAACTTAAATTTACTTTGCGTAGCCTCATCCTCGCTTTTGCCCCAAAGTCCGCCATTGCCGATAGCAATCACACTTTGGCGCACCTGATAGCTAGGCTCGCCCAAAAAATCAGCAATGCGCTTTTTTTGATAATCTCTAAGCCCGTAATCATAAAGCACCGGCGCAGTGATAGCTATGATCGCTGCTAGCGTGATCCAAATGCGCTTATCTACGCCAACTAAAAACAAAATTCCATATCCACTAATAAGCAAGATTAACGCTGAACCAAGGTCAGGTTCTTTTAAAATCAGCGCAAAAGGCACCATAATATAAAAGCTAAATTTCACAAAGCTTTTTAAACCATAGCCATCTGGGCCTGGCGGACGCTTTTTAATAAGATAAGCAATCATCATTATAAACGCTGGCTTCATAATCTCGCTAGGCTGGATGGTAAAATGTACAAAAGGGATTTCTAGCCAGCGCTTTGCGCCAAGCTTGCTAACGCCAAAAAACTCAACCCCCAAAAGCAGCGCCACACAAAACCAGAAAAAAAGCGGTATCAGCCACTCTAACCTGCGCAGCGGCAGCAAGAAAAATGCCAAAAAAGCCACCGCCCCAAAGCCAAAATACACAAGCTGCTTGCTAGCCAAAAACTCGCTACTATCGCTAATTAGCATATGCGAAAGTATGATTATAGGTATGATTAAACAAGGCGAAATAAAATCAAAATGCGACCAAAGCCTTCTATCAAGCAAAATCAAAATTATTACCTTAAAGCAAAAAATTCTAAAAAACTAGCTAGAATTGTAGCAAAAATTTAGGATTTTATTGTGAGTGATGAAATTTTATTTCAAAAAATCGTCTGTAATGATGCGCAAAGGCTTGATAGTTTTTTGGCTAGGTTTTTAGGCGAGGTTTTGCCCGGGGCATCTCGCTCTAGCATTGCAGCAGCGATAAAAGCAGGACTTGTAAGCGTAAATAAAAAGGCTGTTTTAAAGCCAGCTCATAAACTAAAAATAAACGATGAAGTACTAGTAAAAAAATCTAGAATTCCCAGTGAAAATTCTAGAATTCCTAGTGAGAATTCTAGAATTCCTAGTGAGAATTCTAGAATTTCTAATGAGCTTTTTGAAAAAATCAAGATTATTTATGAAGATGATGATATTTTGGTAATCTCAAAGCCCTCAGGGCTAGTAGTCCACGAGGCTAGCTCACTAAAAGGCGAGAGTACTTTGGTGGATTTTTTAAAGCAAAGCGGCAGGCAGCTAGCCACGCTTGGCGGAGAGTTTAGAGCTGGGATTGTCCATAGGCTTGATCGCCATACAAGTGGCGTAATGGTCGTAGCAAAAAGCGATTTTGCTAGCGCAGAGCTAAGCTCACAACTGCAGCAAAAGACTGCTTCTCGCATCTATATCGCACTTTGTGATTTGCCACTTAAGCAAAATTGCGTAGTAGAAAGAGCCATCGGCAGATGTGAAAACAACAGGCTAAAAAAGGCTGTCTATCCGCTAGGTAAAAACGGCGCAAAATACGCAAAATCAGCCTTTTGCAATATTTTTTTAGATGAAGTTCAAAACTCGCAAAACTCACCAAAAAAAAACATGCCAAATATCATCGCAGCAAAGCTCTTTACAGGCAGAACGCATCAAATAAGAGTTCACTTATCTAGCATAAATCGCCATATTTTAGGCGATGTTTTATATGGTTTTAAGGGCTCTTGCGATATAATGAGAGTTTTTTTACACGGCTATATTTTAGAGCTAAAACACCCACGCACAGGGCAAATGATGAGCTTTTGCGCACCTTTAGAGGATGATTTTGCCGCGCTTACTGGCGTGGATACAAGGACTTTAAATGAAAAACTTACTAAAAACTTTGTGCTTTCTTGCTTTGAGCCTATTAATCAGTGGCTGTGCCTCAGCTAGTTTGCAGGCAAGCAAGAAAGAGACGCTAAATGCAGAGCTTGCTACTATCTCAAACTTCAATACAATTAGTGAAATGACGCAGATTGCCTTTGAGTGGGAGAGAAGTGAAGATCCAAAAGTCGCTGGATACAACCTATACCGCGCCAAAGACGGCAGCGAACTACAAAAAATCGCAACCATAAAAGATAGATTTAGCACGCACTATGTAGATACTGGGCTTGAGCCAAGCACTAGCTATCAGTATGCTATGAGTACTTATGACAAAGACGGCGCTCACTCGCAAATGGGCAGCATTTACACTATACAAACTCTCTCAGCTTTTTCTGCTGTGGAGTTTACTCAGGTTATCACAAACCTACCTTTAAGAGCCAAAATCATTTGGTCTCCGCATGAGGATTTAAGGGTAAGTTCGTATGTAATAGAGCGTAGCAAAGCAGGCGCAAATAACTGGAGCAAAATCGCTGAAGTAAAGGGCAGACTAAGTGCTGAGTATATAGATAGCGGATTAAAGCCTGAAGAAAGCTTTGATTACAGAGTTAGAGCAAAATCAAGTGATGGTGTGCTAGGCGAACCAAGTGGAGCGCAAAACTCTACTACAAAGGCTCTACCACTACCAGTAACAAATCTAAGCGCAAGTCTAGATCAACCTAAAAAAATCACACTAAGCTGGCAAGCCCCAGCCCAAGATGATATAGACCACTATGTAATTTACAGCTCTCGCTCAAAGTTTTTGCCAGTAACCAAGCTAGGCACCACAAAAGAAACTAGCTATGATGATTATATAAGCGCAAATGGTTCATCTAGATTTTATAAGGTGACAGCTGTAGATACTAGTGGCTTAGAGGGGCAAAAGCCAAGCTCTAGCGTAGAGGGAACAACCCTAAGCGCACCAGAACAGCCATATATAATAATGTCATCTTATACAAACGGAGGCATTGATATAGCATGGAATCCAGTCCCAAGAGCACAAAAATACATAATCTATAAAAGCTCAAACCTAGGTAATGAGGCTATAGAAGTAAATGATACCCGTTACTTTGATAGCAATGTTCAAAGCTCTCAAAAATATGAATATGAAGTCTCAGCCATAGATGAATACGGCTTGGAAAGTGATAAAAGCAAAGCTGCCAAAGTAGAGTTACAATAATGCCAAATTTCGTTTGTAAAAAACTAAGTAAACTAGAATTCCCAGCTAACATAAATGGCTGTGAGTTTAAAAGCTCTTTTGAAGAGCTTAGAGATGGCAAGAATACTGGGAATTTTTTAGTTCTTACTGCTTTTGAAAATAGTGCTTTTTTCATAAGTATCTCAAAAAAAGCAAATGGTGAATATGTGGTAAAAGGCGATAAAAATACAAAGCCAACAAACACTAGCCACCTTCACATGGCACTAAATACCTTTAAGCAAAACTATGCCCTTGATATCATCAGTGATACTACAAGCAACAAAACACCGGTAAAAATGCCATTAGTGCTAGAGCCAGAAAGACTAGCAAATGTGCTAAACGGCAATGAAAATGGGCATGGATTTGATTTTCCTACTCTTTTTGGGATTTGGAATTTAGAGTATTTTAAAGAAATTCGCCTAGAAATCGGCTTTGGGACTGCCTCTCACCTGCTTTACCGCGCAAAAGAAATGCCAAATGTGCTTTTTGTAGGTGTAGAAATCTACCGCCCAGGTGTCGCAAAAGCCAGCAAAATAGCAAATGAAATGGGACTAAAAAATGTGCTTTTTACAAACGCTGATATCCGCCAGCTAAGCGAGATGTTTAAAAACGACCTTTTTAGCCTAGTTTATATGCATTTTCCAGTGCCATGGAATGAAAGCCGGGGCCGCCGTGTTCTAAATGAAAATTTTGTCCAAGAACTAAACAGAATTCTCATCCAAAACGGAGAGTTTGAGCTAAGAAGCGATGATAAAGAGTTTTTTAAAGACGCAGTAGAGCTTTTTATGCAACTACCTAATGCTAATTTGCGTATAATAAAAGACCGCCAACTTGAGATAGTCAGCAAATACGAAGCAAGGTGGAGAGAACAAGATAAAGATATTTATGATATGATTTATATTTGCGATAAAAATACAGATTTATTACAAAAATGCCAAAACTTTGATTTTAGTTTTAGCTCTTTAAAAGAGGACTTAGAAGACGAACTAAAAAGCAACTTCAACACAGCTACTTTGAAATTTGATGACTTTTTTGTGCATTTTTTAAGCTTGCATGTAGGGCCTACTGGCTTGCTGCTTAAAGTGAGCATGGGCGATTTTTACGCACCATGTAATGTTTATTTGCTGATAAATAAACACATAAATTATATCTTTGCCCCACCAGCAACAAAGGCAAACGCAAAAGCGCATGAGAAATTAAAGGAAATTTTGTGCAAACAATAATAGAAGCAAAAAATCTAAGCATTTGCTACGAAAAATCTCAGCCCATCATAAAAAACGCTAGTTTTAGTATAAATGCAAAGGACTTTGTGTTTATAACAGGCAAAAGTGGCTCTGGTAAAAGCACGCTAATTCGCTCATTTTATGGCGCCCTACCCTGCGCTGGTGGAAGTCTAAGGGTCTGCTTAAAAGAGCTAAATAACATAAGCTCTAGCTCGCTAGCAAAACTCCGCCAAAAGCTAGGGCTGATTTTTCAAGACTTTAAGCTAATTGATGAGTGGAGCATAGAAAAAAATGTAATGCTACCACTGCTTATAAAAGGCTACTCAAAAAATATATCAAAAAAACAAGCCCAAAAAATGCTAAAAGTAGTAAATTTACTTCACAAAGCAGATGCTTATCCTATGCAGCTCTCAGGTGGCGAACAGCAGCGAGTAGCAGTAGCAAGAGCACTAGCGCACAATCCACAGCTTTTTTTGTGTGATGAGCCAACTGGGAGCTTGGATGAGTACTCAAGTGAGATTATTTGGAAGCTACTTCGCTCAGCTAGAGAAGAGTTAAATGCCTCTATCATCGTAGTTACTCATAGAATTCCCACAAACCTACGCATGAGCTACCGCCACTTTGAGATAGAAGATGGCAAAGTAATAGAAATAGGCTAGAAAATGAGAAGTTTAAAAAACCATTTTGGCGTGATTTTACCTCTATTTGTGCTACTTTTTGCTATAGAGTTTAGCGTGGTAGCTGGCAAGATTTTAAGCGATTATGAAAGCTCGATGAGTGATGAGTACAATATCATCGCAGTTAGCCAAAAAGAGCTTAGCGATGAAGTTTTTAAATCTAGAATTCCTAGTTTTAAAAACGCAATTTTACTTGATGCTAAGCCTGTTTTAGACCGCCTAAAAGGGCAAATGAGTGATAAAAACCTAAAAGAGCTAGAAAATTCCTTGCCAAAGTTTTATTCAATCAAGCTAAATATCTTGCCTAGCCCTACTTTTATGGCAAAAATTGAGCGTGATTTACTAGGCATTGAAGGGGTTAGCAAGGTAGAAACTTTTGCTAAAACTCACGATAAAGTATATAGAATGCTAGTGTTATTTAAAGCTGTAGCTCAGGGCTTTACAGCACTTATTGCGCTTATGGGAATTACGCTGATTTTCAAGCAAATGCGCATTTGGCTTTACGAGCACAGGCGTAGGATAGAGGTTATGAGTGATCTTGGGGCTTCTTTTTGGCTAAAAGCATCTAGGCTATACAAACTAGCCATAGCTGATAGTATAGTAGCGACTGCACTGGTTTGTGCTATATATATTTTTATCCCATCTTTGCTTTCATCTGTGCTTTTTAGCGTAGGATTTAGTATGCCAAGTATCGATATAGTAAATGATGCAGTAATTTTGCTAGTTGCTAGCGTGAGCATTTCTATCATCACAGTTAGCGTAGTAATGCTTTTCTCAAAGGCTTCTTATGATTTTTAGGGCTTTTTTACTTATTTTGGCAGTGTGTGCTACTCTTTTTGCTGCTGGGACAACAGCAAACAAAACCCAAAGCACCAAGCAAAATCTAAAAACCAAAGTTGAACAAGAAAAAAGGCTAAACAAAAAGCTTGACGAGCTGGCAAAAAGCATACTAAGTGGCGAAGAAAATGTCAAAACAACAGCCGAGCAAATCTCAGCCCTAAGCGTGCAAGTAAAAGAGCTAGAAAGCAGCGCAAAAGCAGCTGATGCCTCGCTAAATACGCTAATAGCGCAAAACAAAGACCTAGTAGCCGAACAAAAGCGCATAGAAGCATCCTTGCTAGCTATCATCTCAAAGCGTTTTGCCTACGATCTAATCGTGCCAAAAAACTACATAGAGAGCGAAGAGAGCATTATCTCAGCTGAAATTTTAAACTCCCTTACCAAAGACTCACAAAACGAAGTAAACAAAATCGCCAAAGACTATAGCAAAACAATAAACTCCATCAAATCCCAAACCGATAAAATAGGTGCTATAAAGCTTGATTTAGCAGAGTTTCGCAGCAAACAAGACAAGCTAATCGCCCTACAAACAAAGCAAAAAAAAGACCTAGCCCAGCTAAAAAGCGACAAGGATAGCTACGAAAAAGAACTAAGCGCTATCCAAGCTGACCAAGAAGAGCTAAGAAAAACCCTAGAAAAGCTAGCAATAATCGCTAAAAACGAAGAAGAAGAAAAAGCTAGAGCCCAACAAAAAGCCAAGCTAGAAGAAGCCAAAAAAGCTAAAAATAATGAAAAATTAGCTAGCCAAAGCCAAAAAACAGCCAAAAACGATGTGCGTCAAGTAGGCTCAAGCTACCAAATGAGCCAAGTCAAACGCTACACCGGTGCAAAAACCATAGCACCGCTTGAAAAATTCACGCTAAAACAAGCCTTTGGCGACTATACTGATCCTATATATAAAATCAAGATTTTCAACGAATCAGTCGTGCTTCGCTCGGCTTTGAGCGATGCTGTGGTAAAAAATGTGCTTGATGGCAAGGTAGTCTTTGCCAAAGAAACCTCTTTGCTACAAAAAGTAGTGATTGTAGAAAACAAGGATGGCATACACACGATATACGCGCACCTTAGCAAAATCGCCCCAACCATAAAAGTAGGCTCAAGACTAAAAAAAGGCTATGTGATAGGCAGGGTTGAGCGAGACCTGACCTTTGAAGTCACGCAAAAAAACTACCATATAAATCCAATGGAACTAATCGCTAGTAAGTAGGAATTCTAGAATTCCCAAGTCTAAAATCTAGAATTCCTTAATTTAGAATTCCTTAAACTAGAATTCCTTATGAAAATACAGCTAGAAATTCTAAAATTCCTTAAACTAGAATTTTCCAAAAAAATCTAGGAATTCTAGAATTCCCACAAACTAAAATTCCTAAACTAGAATTCCTTAAGATAAAAAATACCCCCTAACCCCCAAAAAGCCTAGGAATTCTAGAATTCCTGCAAACTAGAATTCCCAGAATTTAGAATTCCCAAAATCTAAAATTCCTACAATCTAGAATTCCTTAAGATAAAAAATACCCCCTAACCCCAAAAAGCCTAGGAATTCTAGAATTTCCAAGTCTAAAATCTAGAATTCCTTATGAAAATACAGCTAGGAATTCTAGAATTCCTTAAACTAGAATTCCTTAAACTAGAATTCCTTAAACTAGAATTCCTTAAACTAGAATTCC
>CAMCEN010000007.1 GCA_945873855.1 uncultured Campylobacter sp. | reverse complement strand
TATTTTGTTTGGGGGCTTTGGGGGATTTTTTAAAATCTCTCACTCTCTCGCCAAAATTTTATGTATTTTTAGCATGCTTTGAGCAATGCATTTTTATCTAGGGGCTTTTTAGAGCCACCAAAATGCTTTTTGGTTTTTTATTTTTGATAAAAAGAGAGACAATGAGTTTTACAAACAACCTAGTTTTTTTATTGATTTTAATCTTTTTTGCGCTTTTTTACACGGTTTTTAATGAAAAACTTTTTAGCTTTAATATCAAATATCCAAGAGCAAAAGATTATTTTATAGCACTTTATTCTGCGCTTTTTTATGCGTTGTGGTATCCACCAGCTATTGCTTTGTTGATTTATTATGCTGTTATTTCAGCGTTTGCTAAGATGCTTTGTGGCGATAAAAAAAGCAAGGTTAAACTTTGGATTTTCATACTTTTATCTCTTACTCCACTGCTGTTTTTTAAGTATTTTGATTATTTTCTTGGTGTTTTTGGACTAGATGATTATATTTTAGGGCTTGTTTTGCCATTAGGTCTTAGCTTTTATGCTTTTAGCGTTATTGGGTATTTTGTGGATTTGTATCAAGATCGCACCAAACCTTTTGAAAACTTCTTAGAGTGCTTGCTTTTCGTGGCTTTTTGGCCACATTTGGCAAGCGGTCCTATACTTAGAGCAAAGCAGATTTTTGCAAATATTTTAGAACCACAAAAGCTTACTTTACATTACTTTACTTTGGCTATGATTTTGATTAGTTCCGGGCTTGTTAAAAAGCTTTTGATAGCTGATAATATCGGTGCTTATGTGAATTGGAATATAGACTTTGGCATTGGAAATATGAGTACTTTGGAGGCTTGGGCTACGATTTTAGGCTTTAGCGCGCAGATTTATGCTGATTTTAGTGGATATAGCGATATGGCTATTGGTTTTGCGCTGCTTATGGGATTTAGGCTAAAAGCGAATTTTAACTATCCTTATCTTGCTTGTTCGCTCACTGAGTTTTGGCATAGGTGGCATATATCGCTTTCTACTTGGTTTAGGGATTATCTTTATATCCCGCTTGGTGGTTCTAGAGTTGGCAAATCAAAAAGCTGCTTTAATCTTTTTGTAGTGTTTGTGCTAAGTGGTGTGTGGCATGGTGCTGGGCTTGGATTTGCTATTTGGGGTGCGTTGCATGGTATTGTGATAATTTTTGAGAAATTATTTTTTAAATCTTATATGAGAGTACCAAGGATTTTTCGTTGGCTTATTACGATGATAGTTGTGGCTGTGGCTTGGGCATTTTTTAGGTTGGATTTTTCTCTTGCTTGTGAGCTAGTTGCAAAGATGTTTGGCTTTTTATCAAAAGATTTTAATACACTTTCACCTTATTATGTTTTTGTGATTTTTGCTTTGCTTAGTTTTGTGGTGCTTGATCATATTTTTAGATTTTATAAGGTAGATGATGAAGGAAATGTGGTGATTAATAAGTCATTTGCTAGTGTTTTTGTGCTAGCAGTATTGCTTTATTTTGCACTAAACTTTTCTGGTTCGCCACTGCCATTTATTTATTTTGATTTTTAGGAAGCAGTGATGAGAAAGAGAGTTTTATTATTAGCTGGATTTAGCATCGCTTTTGTTAGTGCGGTGTTTATAATACTTTTTAAACGCTTTTTTGTGGGTGCTGATGAGCTAATGCCAGGGCGAAATACGCTTGTAGCTAGTGCTATTTTGCTAGGTTTAGCTGTAATTTTGCTATATTTTATTTTTGTGCCTAGAGCTGATATAAAGGGCAGTGAAAATAGGGTATTTCGTTTAAACTGGGCAAATCCATTTAGTTTATCTCTTGCTTTGCTAGTGCTTGGACTTAGTGCTTTTGCAGGCTTAATAAATCAAAAAATCATAGCAAAAAAAGTGCAAGAAACTAGTTTTGCTGGTATAAAAGAAGAAGTGGTAGTTGGAGATAAAATCTTAAATCCTTTTTGGGACGAGTATGAAAAAATAGCTAGCGATTATGGTCTTAGCATTGAGCAGCTAAAATATGTTAGTAAAAATAGAATGCCAAATTTTAAAAATAATGCACTTTTTAAAGATGAGCCAAAGAGTGTAGATGTATTGGTAATCGGCGATAGCTCTATTAGCTGGAGTGCTATACATAGTATCACAGAGCAGTTTGTAAAAGATAAAAAAATAAGATTTTTTGCTTATGAGAGTTTGCCTCTAAATCCTCGCACAGCAAAGATGTTTAAAATCCTAGCAAACTACTATTTAAAAGATGATGCAATTATAATATTTTCAAATAATTTTGCAATAACAAGAGACTATAAAATAAATGAGATTACCATGCATAGTGAACTAGAAAAGTTTATTTTAAATGAAGAGTTTAAGAGTATGAAAACATCTCTAGATAGCAGCAAAACAGCACCACAAGAGACAAACCAAAAGAGCTGGGCCAAGACTAGCAAGCCTATAAACGAACTTATCTCTGAGTATTTGGGCGAGCATGGATTTTCTCTTATTTCACCGCAGTTTTATACTGCTTTTTTTGAAAAATACATAAATAAAGAGTGGTTTGATATAAAAACTAGAAATAGTGGTGGATATTTTATAGATTTTAATGATGGGGTTAGCGTAACACAACACCTGCCAAAGTATTATATAGCAATACCTACGCCAAAACTAAAAGAAATAGATATAGGAACAACCGACTCTCAGATTAAAAATGTAAAAGAAAAACTTGAAGCTATAAATAAAATTAGCCCACACAAAAAGGTGTTTTTACTAAATCCTTTTACTAGCGATGGTGAATATTTGATTGATTATACTTTTTATAAGACCTTTTACGAACCACTTGGCTTTGATATTATGAATCTTGGAGAAGACTTATGGGCTTACCCAAAAATGCAACTTGAAGGTAGTTATCATGCAGCAAACTCAGGTTCTTTTGTAAAAAGTATAGTTTTTGGTAAGAAGCTACAAGAATATTTAAATAAGCAAAGATAAGGGAATTCTAGAGTTTTTATCTAGAATTCCCTACAATATTTTCTAGAATTCCCTAGAAAATATTTATTTTAACATTGCGTTAAGTAGTTCGTGTTCTTTTAGCTTGTTTGCTTTGGCAAAGTCTTTTATGCTGATGTTAGCAGGCGCATTTATGCCCTTGCTAGCTAGAAATTCCGCAAAACCAGCTTTATTGCCGCCCAGTGCGTCCATAGCGGTATTTACATCCATCATAACTAGTTTTTCGTAGGCTAGACCTTTTTTCCACATTGCTGCGGCGTCTTTTGGCATAGTGGTGCTATATACCCACGCACCTAGCACTATCAGCACTGGCAGGATGATAGCAGCTGCTTTTGCGCCCTTAAAATACCCTAGAAATCCACGCCAGTTTGCTACTATGTGAGCGAGTGTGGCTATTACCATCGCAAGCCCTATCCACTCGTGCGCTGTTTTGATAAATCCAGCCCTAATGCCAAAAAACAGCCCCACGCCAGATAGAGCAATTAGCGCAAAGGTAATTATAGTAGCACTCGTGCCAAAAAGTCTAAGGTTTTTCATTTTTTATCCTTTTTAAAAAATTTGTGAAAGTCTAAGCAAAATAGGTTAAAAAATGGTTAATATAAGACATTTTTAGCTATAATGGCGAAATTTTTACCAAAAAGGAGCAAAAATGGCAGAGATAAAAAAAGTAGTCCTTGCATATAGCGGTGGACTTGATACTAGCATTATTTTAAAGTGGCTTGGCGATACTTACGGCTGTGAGGTGGTGACATTTACAGCTGATATCGGGCAGGGCGAAGAGCTTGACCCTGCTCGCAAAAAAGCCCTAAGCCTTGGCATAAAAGAAGAAAATATCTTTATTCGCGACCTTAGAGAAGAGTTTGTGCGTGATTTTGTATTTCCTATGTTTAGGGCAAATGCGATTTATGAAGGCGAGTATTTACTAGGCACATCTATCGCTCGTCCACTAATCGCAAAGCACCTAATAGACATAGCCGCTACTACAAAAGCAGATGCTATCAGCCACGGCGCAACAGGCAAAGGCAATGACCAAGTGCGCTTTGAAATCGGCGCATACGCACTAAATCCAAACATCAAAGTAATCGCTCCATGGCGTGAGTGGGATCTAAATAGTCGTGAAAAACTGCTAGCTTATGCTGAAAAAAACGGCATTGACATAGCTAAAAAACCTGGCAAATCACCATACTCAATGGATGCAAACTTGCTTCACATCTCATACGAAGGCCTTGTGCTTGAAGACCCAGCTGCTAGACCACAAGATGACATGTGGAGATGGAGCCTAAGCCCACAAGATGCGCCAAATGAAGTAACTACAATAGAAATAGAGTATAAAAACGGCGATCCAGTAGCACTAAATGGCAAAGCTCTAAAACCACATGAAATGTTAAGCGCTCTAAATGAACTAGGCGCAAAAAACGGTATCGGTAGGCTAGATATCGTAGAAAACCGTTATGTAGGTATGAAAAGCCGCGGCTGCTACGAGACTCCAGGCGGCACTATTATGCTAAAAGCTCACAGAGCAATAGAGAGCATAACGCTTGATAGGGAAGCAGTTCATCTAAAAGACGAGCTAATGCCACGCTACGCAAAGCTAATCTACAATGGCTACTGGTATAGCCCAGAGCGACTAATGCTACAAGCTGCTATAAACGAGAGCCAAAAATACGCAAACGGCAAGGTGCGCTTAGAGCTTTATAAAGGTAATGTAACAGTAATTGGCAGAGAGAGTGCAAATGATAGCTTATTTAACGCAGCTTACAGCACCTTTGAAGAAGATAGCGTGTATGATCAAAAAGACGCAAATGGGTTTATTAAGTTAAATGCTTTGAGATTTATAATAGGTGGCAAAGCCGGACGCAAATATTGATTTTGCTTTGTCTCGCACTACTATTGCGACTAAACACCTTTAAGTGGCGGCTTGGGATGAATTTATATTCTATCCCTGCGCCGCCACCAAGGCGTTTAGCCACACTAGCAGCACGATACTTGCAAAATCTCTAAATATTAGGAATTTTAGAATTTTATATTCTAAAATTTGCTCACTTTATGGATAGAAAATTCTAGAATTCTCTAGAATTCCTAGATTAAAATTAAAACAAAGTTATAGTCAATGAAATATCCTCTAGATTGTAAAAAGAACTTTAAAGAAAGTATGTTATTTTGGCTTACGAAGTTTGTAAAATACAAGCTTACAAGCCTTTCAAACAAAGAGCTAAAAGACCCAGCTGTCCTAGCTAGCGTAAATCTTGCGCTTACAAAAGGCGTAGAAAATATAGCAGAACTTGACGCCCTTGTAAAAAAGGCTAGAAACGCAGGGCTTGGTGGGGCTAGCACTTATTTTAATCCACTTAAAAAAATATATGAGATTTTAGAGTTTTACGAGCTAAAGAGCCTAGCGCAGATTGATGAAGAACTACTTAGCGAGGTGCTAGCAAGTGCGACTGGAGCTTTAAGCGATGCTAGCAAAAAGAACTTTCGCATAGCTACAATTAACTTTTTTAAATTCCTTGATGCCCAAAACGAAGAAGAGGGCAAAGCGCATAATTTTAATATAGAGCTAAAAAACTGGGGCGGAATCACTGGCAAAAAGGGTGTAAAACTGCCTGAGTACATGAGCGAAGAAGAAGTTAGCAGATTTTTAACCGCTCTTGATGAGAGCAATTTCCGCATAAATACAGCCCGCAACCAGCTAATCATAAAAATAATAATTTTTACTGGCATCCGTGTAAGTGAGGCCTTAGCACTTAAACGCCGTGATATTAGTGCTGAGGGCGATCTTTTTGTGCTTAGAATCCGTGGCAAGGGCAATAAATACAGAGTAGTAATGATAAAACGCCACCTAATAGAAGAGCTGCTAAACCGCCTGCCTACAAATATGCTAAGCGATCAAGGACTGCTCTTTACAAACCGAGATGGTAAGGCTCTAACGCAGGCTTATGTAAGTCGCATGGTGGAGCAAATTCTCTTTAAGGCTGGCATAAGAAAGCAAAAAAACGGCGCTCATATGCTGCGCCACACCTTTGCAACTATGCTTTATCAAAAGCAAAAAGACCTTGTGCTAGTCCAAGAAGCCTTGGGTCATGCCAGCTTAGATACCTCTCGCATTTACACGCACTTTGATAATGGCAAACTGCGCCTAGCAGCCAAGGTTGCAGAAGAGCTAAACGAAAACGCAGGCAGCTAAAAGGAATAAAATGAAAAAAATTATTTTGATTTTGGGCGTAGTTTGTGCGCTTTTTAGCACAACACTGTTTGGCGCAAATAGCGTGCTTAAAGAGCTTGATTTGGATCTAAAAAGCCTTTATAATGAAAGCATAAATCTAAAAGATCAAAACACCTCAAAGCTTGAACTAAATAGCACAAAAGCAAGTAGGGCTGCTGATATAACAGCTGCTTTAAAAGACAAGCAAAGCAGCAGGGCAGCAGAGCAAAAAATAGCCAAAAATATAGAGGCTAGCGCAGAGCAAAATATAACTGCGCAAATCACACCAGATGAGAGGTTAAAAAGCAAAATCTGCATGCTGATTATGAGCGATTTTGATAAAAGCTCAAAGGCTGGAATTGTGCTAGTAAAGGATGCAAACACTAGTGCTAGCGCAAAGGAAAGTGGCTTTAAAGTGGTGTTTGAAAGTAGCGCAAGTAGCGCCGATCTGCTGCTATCAAAGAGCGACCTAGTTCTGGTAAATGCTGGGCTTGATACTGCCTTTGCGGCTGCTAGCTTGCGCATGAATAATAGCGCAGGTCTGCCAACAGCCTTTAAGCTAGATTTTAGCAGCGATACAAAGAAGTTTCGCAAGCTACTAGATACTTATAGAGGTGCGGTGGCTGCTAGGTCTGTTAGGATTTTTATGCTAGGCAGTGGCGAGGTAAAAAGCATGGATGAAAGCGCACCAGCAAGCCTGTCAAGCCACGCAATAGGCGGGCTTATTAGAGCTAAACTTCATTTTGGAGGGCTTATTATCAGCGCTGATTTAAGCAAGATTTCAGGATATAGCACAGAGCAAAAAGTAAATGCATTTTTAGGCGCAGGTGGCGATATAATGTATTTTAGCGATAGCACAGAGGCTAGTAGGGCAGCCGATATTTTGCTAAAAGCCACGCAAAATGGCAGTATTTCAAATGCTAGAATTAACAAAAGTTTTGAGAGAGTGAGCGAGGTTTTTAATATAAAAGAAAGCAAGCCTAATTTGCCTTTTTAGCGTTTTTAGCATTTTAAATCTAGAATTCCTAGCGTAATTTTCTAGGAATTCTAGAATTCCATGTTATCCCCCAGCTTGATCCGAGGATCTTTGTATGGAATTCTAGAATTCTTTGTGATCAGATCATCGGATCAAGTAGGGGATGACAGAAAACGCAAGGCGGGGAATTTTTATAGAGATTGTCTGGTCAAGCCGGACAATGACACAGCCTTAGAAATTCTAGAATTCCTAGCGGAATTTTCTTTCATTGTTTCATTTTGTTTGCTAGCTTAGCTTTTATTGGCCGCCGCAAAGCCCAAAGGACAGCGCGAGTTTATGAATTCTAAAATTCCTAGGGCTGAATTTAAAATTCCTAGATAAAATTTTCTTAAAAATACCCCAAATCTGGCAAGATAGCAATTCAAACGGCGTTTCAGAAACAAACGAATTAAAATCACTCTCTGAACTTGGCATTGAAAGCTTAAATTTAAACAAATTTACAAATTTACAAATTTAAATTTACTAGTTGCGTAAGTTCAAATTTGTAAATTTAAGAGTTCAGTATCGGCGATACTGACGAGATTTAAATTTATAAATTATAGTAATTTAGTAAATTTAAAAAAAGCTAAATTACTTAAATTAAACTTCATATATATAGTAAGTATGAATTAAGTAAAAGTTGAGTATAACTTCGGAGTTTTTTGAAATTTAGAAAGGTAAGAAATTTGGAAAATAAATATAATATAAAAGTAGATGAGCCTATTTTGACAATACAAAAAACAAAATCTACTAAATCAAATCTGTATGGTATTTTTTTTACAATATCGCTTTTATTTATATTTCTTATTTGTGTAGCATTTTTAAACATTAACAATATTATTCCGAATTTAATTGGTGGAGTGTTAATTATTTTTATCCCATATTGGTTTGTGCTGACATTAAAATTAGAAAAAATATTTTGCTATGATGATTTTTTAATTGCTAAATATACATTTTTTTCAAAAAAAGTGTATTACAAAGATATAAAATATTATTGGAACAAGCGAACAATAATAACAAATGATATTAGCATAGCTCACAAAAAATTTTGGAATACTATTTTTGTAAGCAAGTATTTGTTTGATAATGCGATTTTAGATGACTTAAAAAATTTTTTAAATTCTAAAAATATAAAGCAATGGTCGCTTTTTAATAAAATTTAAGGAGTAAATTATGGGACAAGGTTTTGCTTATGCAAGAGAAAATAACGGCACAAGAGAAGTTGTAATCAAAGACTCAACTGGCAAAGATATTGCAATGTCCGCATTTAGCGGATATTTAGCTTTTAGTGGTAATTTATTAAAAGAAGGATCCCCTGATCAAGTCAGGGGATGACACAGGGCTTGGGAATTCTAAAATTCCTAGGGCTAAATTCTAGAATTCCTAGCATGATTTTCTTAGGAATTCTAGATTTGAGATTTTAGCTTGTGGGAATTCTAGAATTTCTAGCCTAAAATTTAGAATTCCTAGCCTAGAATTCTAGAATTCCTAGAAAAACTGCGTTACAAAACCTCTATCAAATCCAGCTAAATCTTTGTAAAACTCGCATTTTGCGCTGTGTTTGCTTAAAGCCTCTTGCATAGAGTTTTTTTGATCATAGCCCATTTCACATAGCAAATACTTAGTCCTTTTAGCACTTTGTTCTACCAAGCGTTTTAAAATCTCATCGCCCCTAATCCCACCAAAAAGTGCTAGGCCAGGCTCAGCTTTTACCCAAATATCAAGCTTATAATCATTTGCTATATAAGGTGGATTTGAGACGATTATATCAGCTTTTAGTGGCAGTTTATCAAGCAAGTCGCCACACAAAAACTCTATATTTTCTGCGCCTAGTTTTTTAGCATTTTGCTTAGCGATTTTAAGCGCAGCAGGGCTGATGTCGCTTGCGTAGATTTTGGCTTTTTTTAGAGCAAGCGCTAGGCTAATAGCGATTATGCCGCTGCCTGTGCAAATATCAAAAATCACAGGCTCATTAAAGTTTTTAGATATTTCAAGGCATTTTAGCACTAAAATCTCAGTTTCATCCCTTGGGATAAGCACAGCAGGGCTAACCTCAAACTCTCTCCCCATAAAGCTTGCTCGCCCAAAAATATACTCTAGCGGCATCCCAGAGCTAAAAAGCGAGCAAATCTCCAAAAACCGCCTTTCTTGTTCTGCGCTTAGGCTATCATTTGCTAGCAAAAAAAGCTTCTCAAAAGAACAGCCCAAAAGCTCGCAAAGAATGCGCCTAAGAACAGTCCTGCTAAGCCCTGCGTGCCTAAGAGCCTCAGAGATTTTCAAGTGCGCTTATCCTCTCTTTAAGGCTTGGGTGGCTGTGATAAATAGCGCTGTATAGTGGATGAGAGAGCGGAAAGGCTTTGTTTTCACTGCCTAGCTTTTTTAGAGCGTTTATTATATCGGCTTTGGCTGAGTTTTTTGCAGCAAAGCTATCAGCCCCAAACTCATGTGAGCGCGAAAATGCACTCATCACAGGCATAAAAATAGCCCCCAGCACAGGCGAGAAAAGCATGAAAAACACAAGCAATGCAAGAGAGCTAGAACCAATGCCAAGGACGCCATACACACTAGCATTTAATGCCCCCAAAATCCCAAAAAACACAAAAAGCATAACGCCCATAAAAACTATGTTTTTAATAATATCTTTGTGCTTAAAATGCCCTAGTTCGTGAGCTAGAACAGCGATTATCTCAGCTTGGCTTAATTTGCTAATTAGCGTATCAAAAAGCACAACTCGCTTCGAGGCCCCAAGTCCGCCAAAATATGCATTTAAGCGGTTATCACGCTTGCTAGCATCCATAACAAAAACACCACTGCTTTTAAACCCACAAGAATCTAGCAAGCTCTCAATGCTAGCTTTTAGCTCGTTATTTTCTAATGGTTTAGTTTTGTTAAAAATAGGCGCAATTATCGTAGGATAAATGAAATTTACAAGCAAGATTATCCCAAAGGCCAAAGCCCACGCCCATAGCCACCAAAATGGCCCAAGAAAATCATAACAAAGCATAAAAAGCCCAGCTCCAAGCGCAGCAAAAATAGCCACAAGCACAAGTTTTTTTATAAAATCGCTAATAAAAAGCGGGGCTTTTATGTTGCTAAATCCTAGTTTTTTATCTAGCACGAACTTTTCGTATATTTCAAGCGGCAATGACAGCAGCTCTGAGACAACTAAAAATAGCGAAAAATAAAGCATTTGCGCTAAAATTCCACTCAAATCAACACTGACTTCAAGAAGCTGTCTTAATGCCCCAAGTCCCCAAAATAGCCAAAAAATAAGCACAAAAAAAGCATAACAAAGCGAAAAAAGCTTAAATTTTAGCTTTGCTATGCTAGCATTTGCGCTAGCTATAAACTGCTGTTTGCTTAAAATCACAGCCTCCCCGCTCATACGCTTTTTTACAAAACCAAGCTCAAGTCCGTGTAAAACTAGCTCTAAGAGCGTATAAATGGCATAAATTCCTACTAAAATCTCTAACATTTCTATCCTATAAAACTTTTATAAAAACTACTAATAAAAACCACAAGTATAACAAAAGGCACGATAAACTTAACATAAATAAACCAAAAATCCACTATCTTAGCGTATTTTTCGCTGCCCCTTAGCACCTCTTTTTTTGCCTCATCACCCAAAACCCAGCCTACAAAAAGGGCTGAAAATAGTGAAGTTAGCACAAAGAAAATATTTGCTGAAATATTATCAAAAGCATCAAAAATACTCATGCCAAATACCCTAACATCAGCTAGCACATTTGATGAGAGCGCACAAGGGATGTTGCCAAGCACAAAAATCACGCCAAGAGTTAGCAAAATACAGCTTTGCCTTTTAAGCTTTGTTTTTTCTTCTAAGGCTGTTATTATAGCCTCATAAATAGGCAGCGAAGTAGTAAGTGCTGCAAAAAGCAAAAGCGCAAAAAACATAAGCGCAAAAATCGTCCCGCCAGTCATACTAGAAAATACTATCGGTAGGCTTTTAAAAACTAGATTTGGCCCAGCATTTGGCTCTATACCAAAGGTAAAAAGCGATGGAAATATCATAAATCCAGCCACCACGGCAATTAGCGTGTTTAGCACGCCTGTAAAAACCGAAGTGCGAACTAGGCTTTCATCTTTTTTCACAAAGCTTGAGAGCGTAAGAATAGTAGCAAAACCAAGACTAAGCGCAAAAAACACCTGTCCTAGCACATCTATAAATAGCCCTGAGCTAATCTTGCTAAAATCAGGCGTAAGATAGTATTTTATACCCTGCAATGCGCCATCTAAGCTAAGATTTCTTGCCACCATACCAAGCATAAGCAAAAAAAGTAGCGGCATAAGATACTTAGCAGCTAGCTCCAAGCCCTTTATAGCCCCACTTGTTAAAATAATATAATTTATAAGCACAAAAATCAGCGTCATAATGCTAATAGCAATAGGCGAGCCGTTTATTTGCTCTTCATAAAAACTAGCCGTAACATCAGCACTTAGCACGCCTCCCCCAAGGCTAAGAGTGCCTGAAATAATGCTATAAATATAGTCAATCACCCAGCCGCCAATAACCATATAATAAGCCATAATGCCAAAAGCACCGACAATACCGCTATATCCTACAATGCGCCAAAGCTTTGAGATTTTTTTGCCATTTACTTCGCCGCCAAAAGCATCAATTGCGTTTGTATGCGCCCTGCGACCAATAGCGTTTTCAACAAGTAGCATAGGCACGCCAATTACAATCATAGCGATGATAAATACTAGCACATACGCTCCACCGCCATTTTGCCCCACTAAATAAGGAAAACGCCAAGTAGCACCAAAGCCCACAGTAGCCCCAGCCACTGCCAAAATATAGGTAAATTGTGAACTCCAACTTTGTCTATTCATAAATTATCCTTTAATAAATGCGCAATTTTAGCATAAAATCTAGGGAATTCTAGAATTCCCTAGCGAATTTTTCTAGTCTTTTTTGGGGGTTAGGGGGTATTTTTTAAGCACTAGAATCTAAAAATTGCTTAAAAATCTGCTATAATTGCGCCATGAGTAAAAAAGATGAACTAAATATAAAAGCAAATAATATACAAAATTATTTAAACGCTCTTTTGGCTGGACTTCTAGGGGTTACTGGCTGGCTGTTTGTAAGCTATGAAAGTTTAGATGCGATGCTTCGTATTACTGGGATTATAGCTTTAGTCGCTATAGCAGTAGGCATAGCTATAGCTCAGTATCACATAAACAAAACCGCAAAAGAAATAGGGAGATTAAAATAATGAGCGCAATGATAATACTGCTATCAGTAATAGCCTTGCTAATAGCTATGGTAATATACGCAGGGCAAAGCAGCGATAATACTGGTGCAAATATGGCATAATTTAAATTCTAGGGAATTTAGAATTCCCTAGAATTCCCTACAAACTAGTAAATTCATCCCAGTTTAGCTTTGATTTTGCTGTTGGCATCTTGCTTGAGTGCGGACGCATATTCATAGCCTCTTTTGCCACGCTGATTTGCGCCTTTTGTGGTGCATTTATCGCATAATAAGCACGCTCTAAATTCACAAACCAAGCTATAATCTGCGATAAAGCCTTAAAAATACAGCTGTCTTCATGAGAGCCCAAAAGCTCGCAAAGCTCGTCTATACAAGGATTTATTAGGTATTCAAAGGTATCTTTTGCGTTTTGACTGGCATTTTCCTGCCCTTTTATTTGCCCTTCTAAAAACTCTTTCATCATCAAAAACAAAAAGCCGATAAAATCCTCGCTCTCAGAGCATTTTTCAATATTTCTGCGCAAATTTGAGTTTTTTAGCACGGCTATTGCTTCTACTCTTTTTTTACCATTATCTCTGCCCTCGTCATAAAACGACGCATTTAAAGGCACATTTGCGTAGCTTAAATCAAAAAGCACAGCATTTTGCTCAGCTTTAAAGCTAGTAAAATCAGCCTTTAAAATAGGCTCAAAATCACAGCCTAGCTCATTTTGGCTAAAAAACTTCGCTTGCGCTTGCCAGTTTACAAAGCCCTTGCCCTTTTCATCATAAAAAAACGCATAAGAAAAAAACTCATAAAATCTAGCCCTAGCCCTTAAAACATCATTATCAAACATCTAGCACTCCCTCATCGCTTTGAGATAATATCATTAGCTTTGCTTTACACTCAGCACAGCAATATAGCGTGCGAAGCTTTTTCTCATCGCCACTAAATGCTGGTGTTAGTATGCTAGCGATTTTTTCTACTGCTTTTTTGGTAGCAAACTCCTTGCCACACTCTACGCAAGCAAATAGCTCGTCTTTGGCTAGTTCTTTTGGCTTAAAAAACTCTGTGTTTATATGCATTTTGCCCTTTGTAAGGCTAATCGTCTCACTCTCAGCGCAGCTAATCACGCAATATCCACAACCTATACAAAGGCTTTCATTAAAGCACAGAGCGTTATTTGCGCTATCAGTGATAAGAGCTGATGTTGGGCAGGCCCCAGCACAAGAGGCACAAAGCGTGCATTTACTCTCATCCACGCTGATTTTGCCGTGCGCCGTGCTCTCATAGGTGCTAAACTCGCCTAAGTCCAAAGGACCAGCGATAAGAGCAAGCTTGGCTGAGATAGCACTAGCTTTGTTAGGATAAACTCCTAGTTCAAACTCGCCTATATTTTTATATCTAGCCTTGCTAATAGCTTCTTGTAAGCTTATTTCATCATCAAAAACACGCACAAGCTCATAGCCAAATCTAGCTTTAAAAATCTCATTTGCCAAAGCGATTGCCTCTTTGCTAGCCTTAGGCATATTTGGTAAAAATATAAAAATCTCTCCGCCGCAGCCTAAAACTAAGCTTAAAATATTATTAAAATCTAAAATTCCATCGCTTGGCAGCACTAGCGGCAAAACCGAGTTTTTAAAGCGCACTTTGGGTAAAAAACCATCTTTTGCTATTATGGGAATTCTAGATTTAAAGAGCCTGCCAAGAGCTTCAAAGCTAGTTCTAGTAATCACTGCATTATCTATCGCCCCGCTAGGACAGATTGAAACACAACGCCCACAAGCAATGCAGTCAATGGGGCTAAAAACTAGTTCTTTTTCATCCTCGTTTTTTAAAATCGCCACCGTAGGACAAAGCTCTACACATTTTGAACAAACATCTCCACGCTTGTGATGGTATAAACAGGCATCATTTTGGCAAAAAATGTAGTTTTGATAAGTGTAATTTGGAGTATGAGAGCTAAGGAATTCTAGAATTTCCTTCGCACTTATGGCACTAGCATCAAAACAGCCGCTTTGTCTAGTAGCCCAGCTTTCGCATCCGCCAAAAAACACGGCAAAATCGCACTCAACTTCAGCTTGTTCTAAGCCTTGTTCTATTATAGCGCAAAGCTCGCCCGCGCAGCCATAAATAAATTTAATCTCATCCAAGCAAATAACCTTAAAATCTAGCTTTTCTAAACTTGCTTTAAGGCTCATATCAGGGTTAGTGCCTATAAAAAGCACCCTTTTACCCACTGTTTTGCTGTATTTTTCAAACTTAGAACCATCAAAGGCTAAGGCTCTTGCCTCGTATAAAATGCTAACATTTTTGCTAACTTCTAATGCGTCCTCATCGCTACTTTCAAGGTAATAATCAATCTCTCTTGCGTGTATTTGGGTGTTTGGTGCAGGTTTATTTGCTATGAGGTAGTAGTTTTCATGCTTTGCCTCACACTCTATTTCATCGCCAAGAGGCAAAGCTGGCTTGCCAAAATAGGCAAATTCTTTCATTTTGTATCCTTTTAAGCTTTAAAAAAATAGCAAAATTATACAAAAATTGCCTTTAAAAAAGCTATAATTAGTAAAAACCACTTTACTTGGAGTTGTTATGCAAAACTTGCGTACTTTGCCACAAATTGATAAAATATTAAATCATAAGCTTTTTAAAGATTATAATAAAGGCATTTTAGCTAGGATTTCAAGAGAGCTTTTAAACTCTATTCGCTCAAATTTAAAAGATGAAGAAATAAACGAAGAAAAAATCTACGCCCAAATAAACAAAAACTACAAAGACTTTGAAAAAAAAGCCCTAAAACCGCTAATAAACGCAACTGGTATCGTAATGCACACAAATCTAGGCCGTAGCGTAATAGATGAAAAATCCTGGCAAAGAGCTAAGCAAATTGCTTGTTCTTACTCAAATTTAGAATACGACCTTGAAAGTGGCAGCCGTGGCAACCGCTATGACTACACTGGATATTTGCTAAGCACGCTTTTTGGCTGCGAGGATGCGCTAGTTGTAAATAATAACGCTTCGGCTGTGTTTTTAGTGCTAAATACCTTTGGCAAAGGTGGCAGGTGTGTGCTTAGCCGTGGTGAGCTAGTAGAAATCGGCGGTGGATTTAGAGTGCCTGAGGTGATGAAAGAAAGCGGAGCGATTTTAGCTGAGGTTGGCACCACGAACAAAACTCGCCTAAGCGACTATGAAAATGCTTTGGACGAAAATACAAAAATGCTAGTAAAAGTCCATCGCTCAAACTTTGATATAGTAGGTTTTAAGCAAGATACAAGCCTAGAAGACATAGCTAGTCTTGCAAGAGAGCGTGGTATCATCAGCTACTACGACCTTGGCGGTGGTGCGGCCTCTAACCTAGCATGCTTTAATTCTGAGCCTGCGCCCCAAAAGCTGATTAAAACAGGCGTGGATTTGCTAAGTTTTAGCGGCGATAAGCTCTTTGGCTCAGTCCAAGCTGGCATAATACTAGGCAAAAAAGAACTCATCGCAAAACTTAGAAAAAATCAGCTTTTGCGTATGCTAAGAAGCGATAAAATCACTCTTGCCTTGCTAGCAAGCACGGTGCTCTCATATCTAGATAAAGACTATAATAGCGTGCCCACTGTCTTTTTGCTCTCACGCAGCACTAGCGAGCTAAAAAGCGTGGCAAAGCACATAAATAATTCTTGTAAAAATATAGCTAGCATCATTGATACAGCGACTTTTGGTGGTGGTGGAACCCTGCCAAATGTAAAAATACAAAGCGTAGCACTTGCCTTTAAAGCCAAAAAGGGGCAAAAAATAGAAAACTTAGAGCGTGAATTTCGCCAAAAAGGCGTGATAGGCCGCATAGAAAATCAGTGTTTTTTGCTTGATTTACGCTCTGTTTTGCCTAGTGATGAGAGTGCCTTGATTACAGCTATAAATAGCATTTTTGGTGGGCAAGATGAGTAGTATTTTGTTAGCAAGTGCTGGGCATATAGACCATGGCAAAACCGCTCTTATAAAGGCGCTAAATGGCTTTGAGGGCGATAGCACAGATGAAGAAAAACGCCGTGGGATTACTATAGATCTAAGTTTTTCGCATTTAGAAAAAAACGGCGCAAATATAGCCTTTATAGATGTGCCAGGGCATGAAAATCTGCTTAAAACGATGATTTCAGGAGCTTTTGGGGCGCAGGGGGCTTTGCTAGTAGTTAGCAGCACAGAAGGGCTAAAAGCCCAGAGCTTGGAGCATATAAAAATTCTAGAATTCCTTGGCATAAAAAAAATAATTTTATGTATCACAAAGTGCGATATAGCAAGCAAAGAGCAGATCTCGCACTCAAAATCTGCTAGCCTAGCAGAGCTAAAAAAATATGATTTTGATGTTTTAAAAAGCTTTGAGCTTAGCATTTTTGATAGCAGTGGCATTGAGGAGCTTAGGCAGTTTTTGCTTGCTTTGCGTATTGAAAATGCGCAAAACTCTTGCTTACCACGCTACTATATAGATAGGCTTTTTAACATAAAAGGCGCAGGGCTAGTGGCTACTGGCACCTTGCTTGGCTCTAGTATAGAACTTGGAGGGAAGCTCTATGACTACGACGCAGGCGTAGAGCTTGGCATCCGCTCTATGCAAGTCCATGATAAGCCAGTAAGCGTGGCAAATAACGCCCAAAGAGTAGCTATAAACATTAGCTCGCCCCTAGCCCATAAAATCAAAAAAGGTGATTTTATCAGTAAAAAGGGCAATTTTAGGGGCTTTAAAGAGCTTGATTGTGTGTTTTTTGGCTCTATAACGCACGGCGCAGAAGTAAGTTTGTGTATAGGCACAAAGAGCATAAACGCTAAAGCAAGCGTGCTTTCAAGCAAAAAAGAAGGCGAGAAAAACGAGAGTTATTTTATTACCTTAAAGCTTGATAAAGAGGTTTTTGCTAGCTTTGATGAGCGTTTTGTTTTGCTTGGTGGCGGGGCTTTGCTAGGTGGGGGCAGGGTGCTAAATCCTATTAGCGAACCGCTGAAAAAAAGAGCAAAAATAGAGCTACTTACTATGCTTTTAGAGCATGATTTTTTGGGGGCGTTTGAACTGCTTAAAAACACGCACGAAAAGGGCTTTGGCTTGCTTTGCGCGGCCCAGCGCTTTGGAATTTTGCCAAGCAGTGCTTTAAAAATCGCAAAAGAGCTAAAAAACGCTATCATAGATGAAGATGAGCTAAATGTCTATGATACTAGCGCAAAAGAGAGTTTAAAGGACTTCATACGCTTTATTATCTCAAAAAACGAACTAGCAATGTTTTCAGCCTCATCAGTGGCTCTAAAACTACCTTGGGCTAGCAAAATGCTTGCTGGGATAGCAATTGATGAGATGAAAAGCGAGCTAGATTTTGAAAATGGTCTGTATTTCAAAAAAGGTGCTGATTTTAGCAAACTTAAAGAAAGCTTAGAAGAAGGTATTTTAAGGGAGATTGAAAGGGGCGTGCTAGCTCCGCTTGCGCCTTATAATATCTATGATATTTTTGAGTGTGATAGAAAGGCTGGCGATGATGCGCTAAAAAGGCTAACCGCAAGAGGCGTGGTCGTAAGGCTAGAGCATAATCTTTTCATCAGTGCAAAAAACCTTGATCTTGCAAAAAAGCGTCTTTTTGAGCTAATCGCTCGCGATGGCTACGCTGATGTAAGCAACGCAAAGGACTTTTTAAATCTTAGCAGAAAATACACCATAGCATACTTAGAAGCCCTTGATAACGATGAAAGAATAGAAAAAATAAAAAACAAAAGAGTGCTAAAATCTTAGGGAATTTTAGAATTTAGCTAGGAATTCTAGTTTTTGGGAATTCTAGTTTTGGGGGTTAGGGGGTATTTTAAAATCTTAGGAATTCTAGATTTTATTCTAGGAATTTTAGTTTTTATTCTGGGAATTCTAGAATTCCTTGTAGGAATTCTTACAATCTAGAATTCCTAGAATTTTGCTTAGGAATTCTTACAATTTGGAATTCCTTGTAGAAATTCTTAAAATCTAGAATTCCTAGAATTTTAGCATTTAGAAATTCTAGAATTTCATTCTTTTTATTCTAGAATTTCTAGATTTTTGCTTAGGAATTTTAAAATTCCCCAAAATTCGTCATTGCGAGCGAAGCGAAGCAATCTCATTTATTAAGCCTTTTATTAAGTCTTGAACGAGATTGCTTCGGCTTTTTCAAAGCCTCGCAATGACAGAATTTCAAAATTCCTAGATTTTTGCTTCAAAGCCATAGATTTTAGCGGCTTTTTCGTAGTCTTCTTTGGTATCAATTCCCATGCTTTTTGTGCTTATTTTTAGCATAGCGATTTTTTGCCCTGCGCTAAGAGCGCGAAGTTGCTCTAACTTTTCAGTATTTTCAAGCCCCCTATCATTAAAGGTGCAAAACGCCCTTAAAGTAGCCACGCTATAAGCATAAATGCCGATATGCCCGAAATACTCACGGCTAGTCAGCTCACGCTCATCTCTTGCGTAAGGGATAATGGAGCGAGAAAAATACAGTGCATTCAAGTTGCTATCAAGCACGACTTTTACGATATTTGGATCACTTGCGCTTTTAAAATCAATGCCCTTAAAACAACTTGCCATAAAAGCTCCATTTTTTATAGCATTTTTAGCAAAGCCCATAAACTTAGTCAAATTTTCAAGCTCAAAAAAGGGCTCATCAGCTTGGATATTTATTACTATTTCATCATCTCTTAGCCCTAGGCTAGTGCAGGCTTCATTTATTCTATCGCTTCCGCTTTCGTGTTCTTTGCTTGTCATCACCGCTTTTATGCCGTGCTTTTTTGCGATTTTCTCTACGCTCTCATCATCGCAGGCTACTACCACATCATCGCTAGCTTTTAGCGCATTTTTAGCAGTTGCGACAAACATCGGCCAGCCGTTGATGTCGCAAAGAATTTTTTCTTTAAACCTTGTGCTAGCAAGGCGTGCTGGGATGATTATCATTTTAGCCAGTCCTTGATAACGTTCTCGATTTCCGTTTTTTCGCAGATTTGTGCAGGTGGCAAAGTCCCATCAAATAACGCCAAAATTGCACTTGGCAAGCAGACATTAAACTTAGCAGCAAGGCTAGTTAGCGTTTCTTTTTCATCATCGCAAGGCACTCCGTCAATTGCGATTTTCATACTTGGGGCAAATTTCACCCACTGCGCTGTTGAGGCGATTATATCGCCGTTTTTAGCCATTTTTAGAGCTGTTGCTGTGTGTGGGTCTATTAGCTCGCCCATGCTAGCGTATTTTTTGATGATAGCCTTACACTCATCATCGCTGCACCAATCAGCATAAAAAATTTGCTGTATTTTTGATAGCTCGCCTGCGCTTAGCTCGTAGCGTTTAGAGCTAGCTAGCTCATCCATTAGCTCTTTTGTGCGGTATGCGCCAAAAAGATCAAAAAGCAGTCTTTCTATATTTGAGCTTAGCAAAATATCCATAGCAGGCGAAATAGTGGGGATCAGCTCTTTATCTTTTGCGTCATAAATGCCCTCATTTATTAGTTTAGTTAGCACATTATTAGCATTTGATGCGATGCCGATTTTTTCTATCGGCGCACCCATTTTGCGGGCGTAATACGCACCCAGAGCATCGCCAAAGTTTCCGCTTGGAACGATGATATTTTTTGGATTTTCTTTACTTGCGCCACTTTTAATTAAAGCGTAAATGTGATAAATAATTTGAAATAAAATGCGACCAAAATTAACCGAGTTTGCAGCACTTAGATGAAGGTCTTTGCTAGCTAAAAAGGCTTTAAAATCATCATTGCTAAGCAGGTTTTTTAGACTGCGCTGCGCATCATCAAAGCTGCCTTTTATGCCTAAAACTTTTAGGTTTGGCTCGCTATTATAAGAAAGCATTTGAAGACGCTGAACCTGGCTTGTGCCACCATCTGGATATAGGCAGATTACACGGACATTTTTGCTACCTTTAAAGGTTTGCAAAGTAGCTGGCCCAGTATCGCCGCTAGTGGCTACGATGATGAGATATTTCTCGCCCTTTTTGCTAGCAAGTTCGTCCATAATAGCACCAAAAGGCTGCAGTGCCATATCCTTAAAAGCACGAGTTGGCCCATGCCAAAGCTCATTAATAAAAAGTCCATTTATTTCTTTTAGCTCCACAGCCTCTCCATTATCAAAGCTATCATAGCGAGCTAAGGCTGATTTAAAAAGGCTTTCATTTATCCCGAAGGCTCTAATGATTTGTAGGCTTAGTTCTTTGTAGTCTTTGCTAAGCGAGCCAAAATCAAGCTTGGCAAAATGCGCAGGTGCCCACAGCCCACCATGAGCACTCATCGGCGAGAGAATAGCCTCTTCAAAGCTTACGCTCTCATGGCTTTCTCCGTTTTGTAATCTTGTATTTACTAGCATTTTTTATCCTTTTATTTAAGTTTTATTTTTGCATGAGAGCCTATGTTTAGACAATAAATAATCAGCTCATCATTAATTTTTTTATACACCAAGATCAAATCAGGCTCTAAATGACAATCTCTATATCCTACTAAATCGCCCTTTAAAGCGTAATCTTGGTATTTTATTTCTAACTTTTCATTGTTAGCTAATTTCTCAATCACACTCAAAAAATGTAATTTTTGCTCAGTGCTTAACTTTTTTAAGTTTTTCTTACAAGTTTTAGATAATTTTATTTCATATTTCATAAAATATCTTTTTTTAGCTCATCAATGCTTTTATAGCTTGAAAACTCGCCTCTTTTTATCTCATTTATAGAGGTTTTTATCTCATCTTCAAACTCTTTTGTATAGCCATTTTCGCTAGTTTCAGACTTGATTTTTATTTCAGCTTTGAAGTTTGCGACAATGCCTTTTATGATATTTACTAATAGCTCGTCTGCGCCATTTATTTGTAGTGTATAGCTATTCATGCTTTCTCCTTTAACGTATCACGCTACCTATGCCCTCATCAGTAAAAATCTCTAAAAGTAGCGAGTGAGCGAGCCTGCCATCTATGATATGCACAGCTTTTGCGCCTGCTTTTATGCACTCTAAGCTAGCTTCTAGCTTTGGTATCATACCACCGCTTATGGTACCATTGTTTTTAAGCTCTGCTATTTTAGCCTCATCAAGCTTACTTATTAGCTCACCGTTTTTATCCAAAACACCTTTTATATCGCTTAGAAATATAGCCTTGCTAGCCCTTAGCTTAGCAGCTATTGCGCTAGCTGCAAGGTCTGCGTTTATATTGTAGCTAGTAGCGTTTGCGCCAAGTGCGATTGGAGCGATTACTGGGATAATGTCTTCTTTAAGAAGTGCATTTATCACAGCTTCATTAACCTCATCAATCTTGCCTACAAAGCCGTATTTTTCAAGGTTAAAAGCAGATGCTCTAAGCAGTCCATCATCCTTGCCGCTTATGCCCACAGCCCTTGCGCCATGAGCTACGAGCAGGCTTGTGATTTCTTTATTTATTAGTCCGCTTAGTGCCATTTCTACTACTTCCATAGTGTCTTTGTTAGTTACTCTTAGCCCATCTTCAAAGTGGCTTTCTATGTTAAGTTTATCTAGTAGTGAGTTTATCTTTTTGCCGCCACCATGGACGATTACTACCTTTATACCCACAAGCTGCAAAAGCACGATATCACGGGCAAAATCGCTTTTTAGTCCCTCATCAGTTTGTGCTGCACCACCGTATTTTATCACAAAAACTTGCCCACGAAACTTTTGTATATAAGGCAAGGCTGAGAGTATGATTTCAGCGGTTTTTATATGAGATTTCATTTTTTATCCTTAAAAACTTTTAGTGTATTTTAGCAAGATATTTTTAAAATTCTCACTTAAATTTAACTCTAGATTTATAACTGAAACAGGAATTCCAAAATCTTTTATCTTTGCGTAGTCCTTGCTGGTAACTAGTAGGCTTGTAGCAGCGTGTTTTTTTAGAATTTCTTTTAGCTCAGCCGCGCTAAAATCATAATGGTCGCTAAAATGATAATGCGCCACGCAGTTAGCATAATGCTTATTTAGACGGCTTGGATTTGCTATGCCTGAGACTAGCACCATACGCTCTGTGGGGTAGAGAATTCTAGAATTCCTTACTATATCGCTATCATCAGGGATAAAATCAGCCAAAGCATAAAAGCTCTTTGGCAGCCTATACGCCCCACTTGGCAGGCAAAAATCGCAAGCTGGTTTGCTAAAAGGTTTTAATAAAATATCAAATTTTTTAATACCAAAATGCCTAAATCCATCATCTAAAATCACGATTTTTGCGCCTAGTTCCTTGGCTTTTAAAATTCCAGCTTCTCTATCCTCGCTAACTATCACATTTGCGCCATTTATTGCATAATCCATAGCCTCATCGCCGCTTGCCTCACAAGGCACTAGAATTTCGCCGTTTTGCGATACCACTACGCAGCCTTTGCTTTTTCGCCTATATCCACGAAGCGCGATGAAAACAGCATTTTTATACTCGCTCATCTCATTAAAAAAGCTATAAATCGCCTTACACAGTGGGCTTTTGCCAGAGCCGCCAACTACTAAATTCCCCACGCTAAAAACTAGAATTCCTAAGTCTTTTTGGCTATTAGAAAAGCCAAATTTCAGCCTTGAAATAAAGCAATAAATCAGCGAAAAAGGCAAGAGCAAAAAACTAAGCATTTTTTGCCACCAACTAGGGCTATAAAAATAAGCCGAACAAAAGCTCTCAAAGCCCCTATACTCTAGCACTTGCTATCCTTGTGATAACCTTACAGATATGTTCGATTTCAGCTTCACTTAAGGCTGGATAAATAGGCAGTGAAAGCACCTGAGAATACGCCCCTAGCGCAGCTGGAAAGTCAGTTATGCGGTAGTTATATTTTTTTCTATAATAGCTTAGTAAATGAAGTGGCACATAGTGTAAGCCCACGCCTATGCCCTGTGCTAGCAGTTCTTTGGCAAAACCATCTCTATTTTTATCAACCTTGATGATATACTGGGTGTAGATATGATCTCTTTTTTTTACTGGGGTGCTGATGTGAGCGACATTTGCTAGCTTCTCATCATAAAGACGCGCTATGTGCTGGTGGGCTTTGATATTGCTTTCGTTTTTGCCAAACTGCGCTAGACAAAAAGCAGCACTAAGTGCGTCTAGGTCGTATCTTTGCCCTATGTACTTGACATCATAGATATAAGCAAGGCTCCCATCATCAAGTCTTTTTTGCTCCATAGCATGAGAGCGAAAGAGTCTAGCCCTGGCTGCGATTTTATCATCATTTGTTAGAATTATTCCTGAGCTTGCTATTTGATTAAGCCCACTGTGCTGAAAGCCAAAACAGCCCATAAACTCATCGCCACCACCAACCAAAGCACCATTATACCGCACTCCAAAGGCGCTATCGTGTATGATTTTTAGCTCATAATTTTGGCAAATTTGTTTGATGATATCTATTTTTGCGCTTTGTCCGCCAAGGTGAGTTAGAAAAACAGCTTTTAGCTTTTTGCTTTGATTTGCCTTTATAACGCTCTCTAAGGCCGCTGGATCAAGGCAAAAATCATCCTTATCAATATCAGCAAAAATCGGCTCAGCATCAAAGTAGCGAATAACCTCAGGCAGGCTAACAAAGCTATTTACAGGACAAATTATCTTATCGCCTCTTTTTATATCCATAGCACACAAGGCCAGATGCTTGGCAGCAGTGCCGTTATTTGTGGCTATTGCGTGCTTTGCGCTGTAGTAGCTAGCTACTTTAGCCTCAAAAATAGCCGTGCTTTTCTCGCCATTTAATGCCCCCCTGATAAGCTCACTCTCACTTTCATCAAAAAAGGGCTTGAAAAAAGGTATTTCAAGGCTAGTATTTTCTATATTTTCCATTTTACTCTCTTAGCACTTTAGCGATAGCTGGCGTGTTTAGCTTAAAGGCATTGTTTTTCATGCGTTTTTTACAGAATTCTAGAATTCCTGCGCTAGGAATTTCACTGCTAGGAATTCTACCACTTAGAATTTCAGCCTTAGAAATTCTAGAATTCCCTAAGCCTTTTAAGATAAAATCAAGCGCGCCATCAAGCTCTTTATAACTATATCCTAGCTCGCTCTCATCGCTTTGATTTTCCCATAGATCTGCGCTTGGGGCTTTGTTTATTATCGCTTTATCCACACCCAAAAAGTCCGCAAACTCAAATATTTCACTCTTAAATAGCTCGCCGATGGGATTTAAGGCACACGCCATATCGCCAAAAATCGTGCCATAGCCTAGCAGGCGTTCGCTTTTATTGCTGGTGCCAACTACAAGCAAAGCATGCTCACTGCTGTAATCATAAAGTAAGCACATCCTTACTCTAGCGCAAAGATTGCCATAGCGCAGTTTTTGCTGCTTGCTTAGTTCATTTGCTGCGCAAAAACTCTCTAAAATATTTGAAATATCAATGATTTTATGATTTAAGCCAAGGGTTTTTGCTAGGCGCAGGGCATCTTTTAAGTTTGCCTTATTTGAAAGGCGTGTTGGCATGAGTAGGGCGTGTGTGGGAGCGATTTTGGCACACAGCGTGGCAACCACAGCTGAGTCTAGCCCACCGCTAAGCCCTAGCACAAAACCCTTTGCGCCACTTGTAACTAAATAATCTCTAAGGAATTCTAGAATATTTTTTTCAATTTTTTCGTAGTTCATAGCTTGAATTTTAGCTTAAAAAATGTTAAGATTAGCTTTATTTTAAAGGAAAAATATGGAAATTTTAACTAGGGCCTTTGGCGAATATGCCACAAACTGCTATATAGTAAAGAATAATGAAAAAAGCCTGATAATTGATCCAGGCATGGGTGCCTTTCAGTGGGTAAAACAAAACGCAGTAGGCGCAGTAGCCGTGCTGCTTACGCATGGGCATTTTGACCATGTTTATGACGCTGATATTTTGCGCCGCGAGCTTGGCGTACCTATTTATTTGCCAAAGGCAGATGAGGTCTTTACTGCTAGCGATCCTTTTGCAATTTTGCGAGATAGTTTTGATGCTGATTTTTTGGTTAGCCCAAATGAAAGCGTGGATATTTCAGGCTTTAAGGCTACTTTTCATCACTTTGCTGGGCATACGCCGGGCTGTTCTTGTATAGAGCTTGAGGGCTTAGAAAATACTTGGTTTTGCGGAGATTTTATCTTTAAAGGCTCGGTTGGACGCTGGGATTTTGAGTTTTCAAACGCAAAGGACATGCAAGAAAGTCTGCGCAGGGTCTTAGAAATCAAGCAAAATATCAAGCTCTACTGCGGTCACGGCGAGCCAACAAGCCTAGATGATGAGAGAGCAAATATCGCTCACATGCTAAATATGCGACTTTGGCAAGAGTATTAGGAATTCTAGATTTAGCTTGGGAATTCTAGATTTTTAGTTTTAGGAATTCTAGATTTGTTAAAAAATTTAAAATAAAATCTAGAATTCCTAAGCATTTTAAAGCATAAAAAATATAAAAAAAAGGAAAAACATGAAAGCACTTTCAAGCATTTATCTTTTTATACTTGCGCTTACTTTGGGCGTAGAGGTTGCAATCGGTCTTAGCGCGCCGGTGCTTTTTAGATCAGATCTTTACATCACGCCAGGGACGCTAAGTGCCTTACAAGCTGGCACTTTGCTAGCGCAGGTATTTATGAAATACAACTATATCGCGCTATTTTGCGGATTTTTTGCCTTGCTATTTGAGATTTTTAGCTGGCGGGGGAGCGGGGCTAGTTTTCAGTTAAAGCTTAGCACTCTTATGCTAAGCCTTATTATTGCGGTTTTGGCGTGCTTGTTTTATTATTTTACGAGCTACATTACAGCAGTAGCGGCTCTTGGCGAGAGCGCTTTGGATGAGAACTTTGCTCGCATTCACGGGGCCAGCGAAACAACCTTGAAAATTGCGATGATTGCTCGCCTTGGGCTATTTTTCTTGCGAGCTAAAATCAGCGTTTTTGCCCCGCTTAAAGCCGAGAGCAAATGATGAAATTTCGTGTTTATTACGATGATACGGACGCTCAGGGCATCGTCTATCACGCAAATTACCTGCGCTTTTGTGAGAGGGCTAGAAGTGAGTATATTTTTCGCACTCTTGGCAAAGACGCATTTAATGAGCAATGCTACTTTGTGCTAACTAGCATAAATGCTAAATTTCGTGCTTCAGCTAGGCTTGGCGATGAGATTGAGGTGCGCTCAGTTTGTGCTAGAAATAGTGATTTAGCTATTATTTTAGAACAAGAAATTTTGCTTAATGAAAAGGTGATTTTTAGCGCAGAGGTTCAGCTAGTGTATATAGAAAATGGCAAAATTTCTAGAATTCCTAATAGATTTAAAGAGATTTTAAGTAAAATTTCTTAGCTTTTTTCTAGGGAATTCTAGAATTCCCTAGATTTAACAACTATACCCAAAGGCTCTAAGATTGCGAGGCGATTTTTTGGGAGTTTTGGCGCAGGGCTAGCCGTGGAGCACCGTAGTGGTGGCGTTCGAGCGAGTTTTGCGCCAGTTTTTCAAGGCAAAAGCCGCAGGAAACGGTGCAAAAGCTCGCTCGTAAGGTGCTGGGCTGCCCAAGCCAAAACTCTCAAAAAGCGTCCGCAAGATGGGCCCTTATCACATTTTCGGCACAAAATTTGCTTGTAAGTCTAAAAAACATTTGCTTTTTGCCGATTTTAGCCTAAAAGCAAAAAAAGGATAAAAATGCGTATCACAAACCAACTACAAAGCCGCCAAAACCTACTAAACTACCAAAGTAGCGCAGCAAAAAACTACGACTCAATAGAAAAACTCTCAGCCCACATGAAAATCACCAAGCCTTATGAGGATGTGGGCATCTATGTAGATGCCACTCGTCTTGATTATGAGGCAACCACACTAGAACAAATAAAAGAAGCCACCACCAAAGCCAGCGAATTTGCCAAAAACACAGACCAGACCTTAAATGACTTTGCCGATACGCTTGATAGCTTCAAAGTAAAACTTATCCAAGCCGCAAACTCAGGCGAGCACAGCACCACTAGCCGTGTGGCTATCGCAAACGACCTAAAAGCAATGCGCGACCAGCTAGTAAGCATCTCAAACACCGCTATAAACGGACAATATCTTTTCTCAGGCACAGCAGTTGATACCAAGCCTATTAGTGCTGATGGTACTTATAATGGCAATGGTAATAATATCGAGGTGCTGGCTGGCTCAAACCTAACCGTGCCTTTTAATATCCCAGGCGAGGGCTTGTTTTTAGGCAGGGATAATGACTATGCTAAGCAAGTAACTACAAATATCACGCTAATAAACAAACACGAAGAGCTAAACCCACAAAACGGAAATAAAGAATATATGCGCTTAACTGATGAAATATATAAGTTTATTGGTACTGATTACCGCACTAGTGCTAAGATAGCAGCAGATGGTAAAATGAACTATACGACAGATTTTACTAGGGATAAGGTAGCAGCTCTGCCGCCAACTGTATTTTTCATGCAAGGACAGCGTCCAAGTGGAGAGAGCTTTTCAACCAAGTTTGAGCTAAGCGCGGATGCAAAGGTCTCAGACCTGCTAGAGCAAATGGGCAGAGCCATGGGGAATACTGATACAAACAAAGTAGTAGAGGTTAGCATAAACAAAGACGCTCAAATCCAAATGACAAATTTACAAAACGGCAATGAAATGATGAGCTTTTCGATTTTTGGCTTAACAGCGCAAGAAGGAACAGCCCAAGAAGCCAATCTGTGGAAGACTGATAAAATTCAAAAAGCAACTAGCTTAGAAGAAATAAAACAAGCAGTAGCTGCTGGAAATGTGCATCTAACAAGCTTTATTGGTTCACCAAACTATGTAAGCCCAGATGATGGCATAGCGACGACTACAGACTATGATAAAGTAAACTTTGCTAACAAAGGTGCAACAGTCCAAAACAACACCAGCCAAATCGTCCGCAAAGACAATAGCTTTGCTACAAACAACACTAGATTAAGCGAAGTAGCAGGCCTCTCATCAGGACAAATCGGTGCAGTTGGAGCTGCTGGCGCAGGTGCTGTAACTAGCCTAGCAAATGCTGATGATCTTATCCTTGATGTTACAGCAAAAAATGGTGTAAAACTAAAGGCGACTATAGCTTTTGGTGGGACTGTCACAGGAGCAGGTACTCCAAATCAAAAAACTTATCCAGTAATTACTATTAGAGATGAAAAAGGACAAGCTGTTTATCAAGGTAACTTTTATAAAACCTTTTGGAATGAGCAAATAGACCCAAATGCTAATCCGCCTAGACAAATAGGTAATCAAGCCAAAATGGTAGAAACTGATGATTTAAGCTTTAAAGAAATAAATGATATGCTTACAATCCTAGCAAGTGGTAATTTAGATAAAATGAATGGTCGTGCTGAAAAGATTAACGGCACAGCTACGCAAGATGAGCTAAATGCAGCTTACGCAGCATTTGAAGAGACTTTTTTACAAGCCTCAGTCTCAGTTGAGAGCACTATGGATCACCGTGGTTTAATAACTCTAAAGGACAAAACCACATCAGCAACTAACATAAAAATAGCAATGTATCAAGATCACGGGGACGAGGATTATCCAGCTGATGTCGGCACCGCAAATACCAAAAGTGCTAGTGTGCTAAGCTTTAACAAAAATGATGCTGTGACGATAGACCGCCCTAGCATTGACCTTTTTGCTGATCTTGATGATATGATAGAGGCTGTTTTTAACGGCGATTTTTACGGCAATGCTAATGGCGTAAACCCACGCACATCAGGTGTCCAAGGTGCTATAAAACGCCTAGATCACATCATGGATCATGTAAATAAAATCCACGCTATCGCTGGCACAAACTCTCGCCATATCACAGACACAAATGAGCGCGCGACTACCTTATACCTAAATGTAGCTGAGGTAAAAAGCTCGGTGATTGATGCTGATTATGGCGAGCTAGCAATGCAGTTTCAAAACAACTTGCTAGCCTATCAAGCAATGCTACAAGCTACTTCAAAAATCAACCAAATTAGCCTGCTAAACTACATGTAATAGCCAAAAATCTAGAATTGCTGAGCAACTTTTGCTAGGAATTCTAGATTTTTTACAAACTTAGCATGGCAAATCTAGAATTCCCTTAATACAAACTTAAACAAAATAAGCTATAATCACGGAGATTTTTTTTCTAGGATTTTTATTTTGAGACTTTCTATTTTTTTGCTTTGTGTGTTTATTTTGCTCTTTGTTGGTATTTCATCAGCTATGCCAAATGCCGATTTTGTAGGCGGCGTGGGTTCATTTATCGGCTTTTTTAACAGAGATTTTTTTGGTTCTTTTGGCATTATTTATCCTTTTGCTTTGCTTTATCCTGCGTGGAAAATTTACAAATATCATCATCATTTTAGCTGGAATCTAGGCTCAGGCATTGCTGGTGGGCTGCTACTATTTCTTTCAGTTCTTTTAGCACTTGCCATGCTAAAACCTAGTTTTGCTGGGCTTTTTGGCGTTTTTGTTTTAGATATTTTAAAAGGCTATATAGGCACGCTTGGTGCGCTGCTTTGCTCTCTTGCTGGCATTATTATAGGCTTTAGCCTTTCTTTTGGCAAAAGGCTTGATACTGTGATACTTGAAGCCTTTGCTAAGGCAAAAAAAGACACTAAATCTCTAAAACCAGCTAGCAAGCCTGCTGCGCCTGCGCCAAGCACGCAAAATATCATAAAGCCTAGGACTGCTCCAAAAATCAAAAAAGCTAAAAACACAGACGAACTACAATCATACAAAAACGCCCTAGAAACAAATGAATATAACGAGCAAAATTCCGCTCAAAATTCCGCTGATGAAAATCTAGAATTCCCTAATAAAAATCTAGAATTCCAAGATAAAAATCTAGAATTCCCTAATGAAAATCTAGAATTCCAAGATGAGAATTTAGAATTCCAAGAACAAAATCTAGAATTCCAAAATGAAAATCTAGAATTCCAAGATGAAAACGCCCCAAAAATCACCGCCACCGGAGTAGAAATTCTAAGCGAAGTAGCAGAAAATAAAGAACTTCTAGCCCAAATAGAAAAAGGACATCAAGAAGCCCCAAAGGACTTTAAACTTCCAAGCCTAGATTTTCTAGCCCAAGCACCAAAAAAGCGCAAAGGCGTAAGCGAGAGCGAGATAGATAGCAAAATCGCTGATTTGCTTGAAAAACTTCGCAAGTTCAAAATAGACGGAGATGTGATCCGCACATACTCAGGGCCAGTTGTTACTACCTTTGAGTTTAAGCCTGCGCCAAATGTTCCTGTGCGAAAAATCCTAAATCTCCAAGACGATCTAGCCATGGCTTTAAGAGCGCAAACTATACGCATCCAAGCCCCAATCCCAGGCAAAGATGTAGTAGGCATAGAGATACCAAATAGCGATATAGAGACGATTTACCTGCGCGAAGTGCTAGAAAGCGAGATTTTTAGCACCGCAAAAAGCGAACTAACAATAGCACTTGGCAAGGATATAGTTGGCGCGCCTTTTGTAACTGATCTTAAAAAACTACCGCACTTGCTAATTGCAGGCACAACCGGCTCAGGCAAAAGCGTAGGTATAAACGCAATGCTTTTAAGCCTTTTATACCGCAATAGCCCACAAACCCTGCGCCTAATCATGATAGATCCAAAAATGCTGGAGTTTTCAATGTATGAGGGAATTCCACACCTGCTAACGCCAGTCATAACCGAGGCAAAAAAGGCTGTAAATGTGCTAGAAAATCTAGTCTCTGAAATGGAGCGTCGCTACAAGCTCATGGCTGCTAGCAAAACTAAAAACATAGAAAGCTACAACGCAAAAATGAAAGAACAAGGCGAGGCGAGTTTGCCTTTTATCGTCGTTATCATTGATGAGCTAGCTGATCTTATGATGACATCTGGCAAGGATGTGGAGTTTAGCATAGGTCGCCTAGCCCAGATGGCGCGCGCTAGTGGCATACACCTGATAGTAGCCACACAGCGCCCTAGCGTAGATGTAGTAACTGGGCTAATCAAAGCAAACCTGCCAAGCCGCATAAGCTACAGAGTAGGGCAAAAAATAGATAGCAAAGTAATACTAGATCAACTAGGAGCTGAGAGTTTACTGGGGCGTGGAGATATGCTCTTTACACCACCTGGCAGCCCTGGGCTAGTGCGGCTGCACGCGCCATTTGCCAGCGAGGCTGAGATAGAGACTATAGTTGAGTTTTTAAAAGAACAAGGCGAGGCACTTTATGATGAGAGCTTTTTAAGCGAGGGTAAAGATACTAGCGCAGGCTTAGGGGGTAGTGCTAGTGGCGAGGTAGATGAGCTCTTTGAGCAGGCAAAAGAGGTGATTTTAAGCGAGAGAAAAACATCTATTAGCTACCTTCAGCGCCGCCTTACCATAGGCTATAACAGAGCTGCAAATATAATCGAACAGCTTCAAAACGCAGGCTTTTTAAGTGAGCCAAATGCTAAGGGGCAAAGAGAAATTCTCTAGGAATTCCCTGGGAATTTTAAAATTCTCTGGAAATTTTAGAATTCGCTAGAAATTCTCTAGGGAATTCTAGAATTTCCTTGAAACAATAAAAAACTTAGGGAATTTAAGTTTAGGGATTTTTTTGGCTTTAAAAACTAGAATTCCTAAAAGCCATAGGAATTCTAGTTTTTAGCACAAAAGTTGCTAGACAAGTGGATTGAAGTTTTGTGTTTGTACTGCGCCACTATTTAGCATATTCATTTGTTGGCGGATAGTGTTTTGTAGGTTATTTACATTGCTTTGAATGCTATTTGCTACATTTTGGTTTGCTATATTTTGATTGTTAATGTTATTTTGCACAGAAGCTACGCTTTGCGTAGAAACTGCGTTTTGTACAGAGTTTTGTGTAGAAGCTGTGCTTTGTGTGTTGTTAGTAAAATTAACATTTTGTGTAGCATTTGCACCGTTGTAGTTAGCAAAGTTATTAGCATTTGCGTTTGTAAAGTTATTTAGCGCAGCAGTTGTGTTTTGGCTATATTGCGTTGCGCTATTTTGGTTAAAGTTTAGTGTGTTAGCAAAAGCTGGATTTGTAGCATTTTGCGTATTTGTAGCACTATTTGCGTAGTTAGCATTTAGAGCATTTACGCTACCATTTTGTGCTGTTTGATTAGCGTTTTGTTGCGCTTGGTTGGCTTGGTTGGCATTTTGTGTCATTTGCGCTTGGTTAGCATTTTGCACTGGATTTGTGTTTATCGCTGCGTTGCGAGCTGCCATTAGGCTAGCTGTATTTTGTAGTGCGGTGATATTTTGATTGCCTAGCGTTGAGCCTTGGTTTTGGATAGCGATATTTTGTAGCACATTTGCGCTTACGCCGTAGTTTGCGCTATTTTGAGTTAGTGAGTTTAGTTGTGCTAGTCTAGCATTTAGCGTTTGGATTTGGCTATTATTTGAATTTTGGCTGTTTTGTGCGCCGTTTATGCTATTTACGCTAGTATTATTTTGAATAGAAACTCCGTTTTGCATAGAAGCTGCACTTTGCATAGAAACTGCGTTTTGCGCATTTTTGCTTTGATCGCTTGTGCTTGTGCCGCTTTGGTTGCTATTATTTGCTTGCATTACATTGTTTTGCATTATAGCAGTTTGAGCTACACTTGCTTGTTGGTTTTGTGCTTGGTCATTCCTTGACATTGGATCGTAGTAGTTGCCTTGATAAGCAAAGCTTGAGTTTAAACCGATTGCCATTTGACACTCCTTGTAAAGATTTTGCCCTGATTTTATCAAAATTTGAGCTAAATTAAGTGAAATTCCTAGCCTTTTATGCGAGCTTTGTAATCAGGCATATGCTTTGAAATAAGGGTGTAAAAGTCCTTGCTGTGATTTGCGTGAACTAGGTGGGCTAGTTCGTGTAAAACGACATATTCTATGAACTCTTTTTTCTTTGTGATTAGATCTAGGCTTAGATTTATGTAGCCTTTGGCTTTGTTGCAGCTGCCCCAGCGAGTGCGCATGTGCTTAAAGCTTATGTGATTTATGGGGCGAGCGATAAGTGGGGCAAAGCGTGCGATACTAGCATTTAATAGCTCCTTTGCCTTTTGGTCGCAAAAACGCCTAAAATCAGCTTTGCTAGCTGCTTTTATACTAAAAAGCTCGATGCTAACACCACTTGCCTTTTTATCTATGATTAGCTCGTAGCTCCCGCCTAGAAACTCTACTTGATTTTCATTTTTTGCGCTATTTTTTGCCTTTATTTTTGCGCTGGTTTTGCGTAGCCATTCTAGGTTTTTTTCTAGGAATTCTAGAATGTGATTTTCTTTAGTGTGAAGTGGGATTGATAGCGAAATTTCGCCACTTTGCCCCACTTTTAAGCGTAGGTATTTAACAGCCTTTTTACTCTCTTTTATCTCAAACTCATAAAACTTCATAGCGCAATTATATCAAGGATTTTTTATGATTTCTTCAACGCTTTCAAAAAAAGTAGCAAGTGGGACTTCTAAAATGCTTGAAATCTGCATTAAATGCGCTAGATTAAAGTGTGCTCCATTTAGGCAAATCTCAGCAAAGCTAATCACGCTAACTGATTTATAGCCCATCTCTAAGCTTAGTGCGAGCTGAGACATTTTGCGTTTTTTGCGAGCTTTTGCCACATTTTCACCGATTTTTTTATAAGCATTTTCTATTGTTTCTTTTTTTAACATTTTTAAAATTACCTTATTATTATAAGTTAATTTTAATTTTAATTCTTATACAATTCGATTTCAACTTATTATAATAAGTTAAAATCTAGAATTCCTAAGGAGAAAAAATGAAAAAAGTTCTGTTTTTTAGTATGCTTGCTTGCGCTTTTGTCGCTTGTGGTGGAGGCAATGTAGATAAGGTAAAAAACGCTACTTTGCGTGGGTATGATACTATGACAATAAGTGCTGCAATAGAGGGCTCAAAAATCTGTGCTAGTATAAAATATGAGGATGTAAGCAAAGATGGGTTAAATGCTGTGAAAATAATATGTACCGAGAGTAACGAACAAATCGCAGGGCGTAATGCCAAGCTAGAAGAAAACTACAATGCAGAACTAGAAAAATATAATGAAAATGTAAAAAGATATGAAAAAGCCCTAAAAGATGCTATAGAAAAAAATAAAAAAGACCGCGATGTAGCGATAGCTAGGCTACAAGATACGCTAAAAAAAAGCTTTACAAAAAGTCTAAGCTATGATGAAATTCTAAAAATCTCAATGGATAATTGTAAGGCAGATGCTAACAATAGGACTAAATGTAATAATGATGGCATACTATCTGCGCTAAAAGCAGCTGGAGTAGAAGAGAGTAAAACAGGTTTTTGGACTTTAAAAAGTTTGCCTAGTAATTTTGCTAGTGTTTTTGGCTACCACGATGAAGTGCTTACGCTTGCTAGTAGAGATGCAATAAATGCTGGTTTTTTCAGTATTTATAAGCCAAAAGAAGCACCAAGTAAGCCTGAGACAATAAAAACAGCAAGCAGAGAGATAAGCTTTATAATAAAGCCTGATAATACCGTAGAGCCAAAGAAAGATGATTTTTTTGTAGTCGTAGATGGTAAAAAAGAAAAAGGCAGCTATCGCATTTTAAGCGAGTTTTACAAAAGATAAATCTTACAGAAAGGAGAAAAAAATGGAAGAACAAAAAGTAATCGTGGTTCAAAACTCAAACTTAGTTGGAATTCTAGCTATTGTTTTTGCGATACTAGGAATTTTTTTCTTAGCAATCGTTTTTGTACCACTTGCGATTTTGCTTGCTATTTTTGCTACTTACAAAGCTGTTAAAAAAACCGGCTCACTAATCGTAGCAATTATCGCTTGGATACTAATTATAGTAGCAATTGCTACTTCGCCTACCTTGTGGGCAATCCTCGGCATTGGCTCAGTTGCTAGTACTATGTAAAAATATTTAAAAGTCCTAGGGAATTCTAGAATTCCCTAGAATTCCATAGAATTCACTCTAGAATTCCCTAGAATTCCTAGACTAGCGTTTTATTTTGCCATTTGCGGCTGCGCCAGCGAAGTGTGTTTGCGATAGCTCGTCCCCACTCATCTACGCAAAATCCAGCCCACACACCAACAATACCAAGCTCAAGCACGATGCCGCAGATATAGCCCACAGGCAAGCTCACTCCCCACATGAAAATTATCCCCATGATAAAAGGAAATCTCGCATCACCAGTGGCTCTAAGGCTATTTACCATAATGATATTAAAGCCCCTACCGCTTTCAAGTATAAGCGAGAGCGTAAAAAGCGGCCTCATAATGTCTCTAATCTCGCCACTTAAATCAAAAAGATCCATGATTTGCTCTTTGAATATCCAAAAGCCTAGCACTATGACCCAAGTCGTGCCAACGCCGATTTTAAGGGCGTAAAAGGCTTTTTTATAGGCTTCATCATAGCGTCTGGCTCCCACTAAATGCCCCACTATCACCTCACAAGCCATAGAAACAGAGGTGCAAACAAGAAAAACATAAGTGCTGATTTGAAAATAAATGCTTTGAACGCTTAGGCTAGCAGCGCCAAGTAGCCCAATAAAGGCAAAAGCCACCATGTACTGCCCAAACCAAAGTAAGTTTTCGCCTGCGCTTGGCAAGCCGACTTTTAAGATTTTGCTAACAACGCTTAAAGTAAGCTTAAAAAATAAGCCCAAATGTATATGAACTTTTGCTTTGTAAATAAGAAAAAATATTAGTAGCAAAAGCCCACTAAAATGTGCTACAATAGCGACCATAGCCACAGCTTTTAGCCCCAGGCTCTCTTCATTTAGCCCCAAAAAAGAAAGAAAGCCAAGCACATAAGCATTGCCAAGTAGCACGATAGCGTTTGTGATGAGCGAGACTATGACTATATAATTTGCCATGTTTTTTACACGCAAAATGCTAGCTACAACGATGCCAATACCAGCTAAAAAAAGTGCTAAACACATGTAGTGTAAATACTCATAAGCATCTTTAAAAATCTCAGCTGGCACATTTAGTAGTACTAAAACTTCTTTTGTAAAAAAATAAATAAAAGCCGTGCTAACAAGCCCTAAAAAAGCATTTAGCGTGATTGAAATATGAATTGCCCGCAAAGCTAAATTTGCGTTTTTTGCGCCTAGACTTTGGGCTACTACAACAGAACAGCCAATAGATAAAAAGCTAAAAATTGTGATAAATAGCGTAAATACTTGATTTCCAGCGCTCATGGCTCCTACAAGTAGCACATTTACATGCGCCACCATAAAGACATTTAGCGTCACACTAAGCGTTTTTAGTGCCATATCAAAGAAAATCGGCAGGGCTAGTGAGCGCAAAGACAGCTCTTTTGTTTTTGTATTTTTGCTTATTTCCATAAGCAAAATTCTAGCAAAATTCTTAAAGATTTTAGTTAGGAATTCTAGAATTTTTATAGGTTTTTAAATTTTAAAGGCTATAATAAGAAATTTTAATCTTTTAATAAAATTTATAAAAAAAGGAACAATTATGGCTCTAATTGACCTTATTGATGTATCAAAGCGTTTTGGCGATAAAGTGGTGCTAGATAATGTAAATTTCAGCATAAACGCAAAAGAGCGCATAGCAATCATCGGCAAAAACGGCGATGGTAAAAGTACGCTAATGAATATAATCTCACAAAGCCTAGCCCCAGATGCTGGCAGGGTGATAAAAGAAGGTGGGCTTAGCGTGCAAATGCTAAGCCAGACGCCAAAATTTGATGATAGCTTTGATGTAAGAGCCGCCCTAAAACACGAGCTAAAAGATATCTACGCTGCTAGAAGCGAATACGAAGAACTAATGCTAAAAATGGCTATAAATCCAGATGATAAAGAACTCCATGCTCGTCAAGATGAGCTAGGAAGGTTTATTGAGAGCAAAGAAGGCTGGAATATAGAAAATAAAGTAGAACGCGTGCTTGATAGCTTTGCTTTGCGTGAGTTTGAGCATAGGCTGATAGCCTCTCTTAGCGGTGGAGAGATCCGTAGAGTTGCCCTTGGTGCCTTAATCCTTAAAAAGCCTGATATTCTTTTGCTTGATGAGCCTACAAACCACCTTGATGTTTATATGGTGCGTTTTTTGGAAGAACTTTTGCTTGGGCAAAATCAAACTATGATTTTTATAAGCCACGATAGATATTTTATAGACAATCTTGCCACTCGCTCAGTAGAGCTTGATGGTGGAAAGCTAACATTTTTTGATGGTGGATATGCTAATTACTTGGATAAAAAAGAACAAATTCTAGCCTCAGCGCTAAAAAGCCACGATACCTTACTAAAACAGCTAAAAGCAGAAGAAGAGTGGCTGCGCCGTGGCGTGCGTGGTAGGCTAAAGCGAAATGAGGGCAGAAAAGAGCGCATACTCTCAATGCGAGAACAAGCTAAAAAAAATCCTGGCATAATCCGCAAAGTAAAGCTAGAGCTTGAAAGGGCAACAAAAAGCTTTAATCAAGGTGGGCTAAACCAAAACCGCAAAAAAATGCTCTTTGAGTGTGAAAATCTAGCAAAAAGCATGGATGGCAAGCTGCTTTTTAGCGGCTTTAATGCTAGGGTGCTTCAAGGCGAGCGTATCGGTATCGTAGGGCCTAATGGCTCTGGCAAAACCACCTTGCTAAAAATTTTACTCGGGCAAATTGCCCCTGATAGTGGCGTGCTGAAAAAAGGCGATATTCGCATAGGGTATTTTGACCAGCACCGCACAAATATAGATGAAGAAAAAAGCCTTATAGAAAACTTCTGTCCAAATGGAGGCGATCACATCAGCGTAAAGGGTCGTAGCTTGCATGTTTATGGCTATCTTAAAAACTTCTTGTTTCCAAAAGAGTTTTTAGACAAGCCAGTAAGCACGCTAAGTGGTGGCGAGAAAAACCGCCTAAGCCTTGCAAAACTCTTTACCGGTGAGTTTGACTGCCTTATCCTTGATGAGCCTACAAACGATCTTGATATCGCTACTATAAATATACTTGAAGAGTATTTGCTAAGCTTTGAGGGAGCAATCTTAATAGTAAGTCACGACCGCTACTTTGTAGATAAAATCACAAACAAGCTCTGGGCGTATGAAAATGGCTCAATCAGCCAGCTTGTCATGGAGTATAGCGAGTATCTTGAGTACGAAGAAGAAATGAAGCAAATAAACGCAATCGAGAGTGAAATAAGCGCAAATGATGAGAGCCTAGCAGAACCAGCCAAGAAAAAAACAGCCAAGCTAAGCTACAAACAACAGCAAATTCTAGACAAGCACCCTGAGAAAATCGAGGCAATAGAAGCTAGAATAGCTGAGCTAAACCACGCTTTAAGCGATCCAAAAATATATCAAGAAATAGGACTTCAAGCTTTGTTTGAAGAACTAGAAGATAAAAAAGGCGAGCTAGGAATTCTAGAAAAAGAATACTACGAGGTGCTAGAGTTTGCGCAAAATCTAAACTCATAAAAATCTAGAATTCCTTAGGAATTCTAGATTTGTAGTGAATTTTCATTTAGGAATTCTAGAATTCCTAGAGTAAAAAATAAGTGAATTTTCAAAAAGACCCCTTTTTTTAATATTAAACTAAGCTTAAAGAGATATAATTTCAGCATCAAAATAAAAATTTACCCTGAAAGGATGAAATAATGGGAAAATTCGTAAATGATGTAAAGGGCTTTTTTGACTTTTGCGACAAAAACGAAGTTAAGTTTGTAAGCTTCCGCTTTACTGATATAAAGGGCATGTGGCATCACATGAGCTACAATCTAAGTGCGCTAAATGAAGAAAGCTTTACTGATGGCATTGCCTTTGATGGCAGCAGCATTGATGCGTGGCAGCCGATTGATAAAAGCGATATGATTTTAAAGCCAGATATTGAAACTGCGTTTTTAGATCCATTTACAGCTGATATGACTGTGGTTGTAATCTGCGATGTTTATGATGTTTATAAGGGGCAAATGTATGAAAAATGCCCTCGTTCAATTGCTAAAAAAGCTATCGCGCATTTAAGAAGTTGCGGCCTAGCTGATACTGTGTATGTGGGCTGTGAAAATGAGTTTTTTGTCTTTGATGATGTTAGAATTTTTGATAGTCCAAATCACGCTGGCTTTGAGCTAGATACTGAAGAGGGCGAGTGGAACGATACTAAACGTTACAAAGACGGCTTTAATAGCGGTCATCGCCCAAGAGCAAAAGGTGGATATTTTCCAGTTCAGCCGATTGATACAATGGTAGATTTAAGGGCTGAAATGGTAAATGTGCTAAATCAAATAGGAATTGAAACCTTTATAAATCACCACGAAGTAGCCCAAGCCCAAGGCGAAATCGGCGTGAAGTTTAGCACGCTAATAGAAGCGGCTGATAATGTGCAAATCTATAAATATGTAGTAAAAATGGTAGCGCATTTAAATGGTAAAACTGCTACTTTCATGCCAAAGCCACTTTATGGAGATAATGGTAGCGGTATGCATGTACATAACTCGCTTTGGAAAGATGGCGTGAATTTATTTTATGATAAAAGTGGCTATGCTGGGCTTAGCGATATCGCGCGCTGGTATATAGGTGGCGTTCTTGCTCACGCAAGGGCAATCGCAGCCTTTACAAACGCTAGCACAAACAGCTACAAACGCCTAATCCCAGGCTTTGAAGCACCAAATATCCTAACCTACTCATGCCAAAACCGCTCAGCAAGCGTGCGCATCCCTTATGGTAGCAGTAATAAAAGCACCAGAGCAGAGTTTAGATTTCCAGATGCGACAAGCTGCCCTTATCTAGCCTTTGCAGCACTTTTGCTTGGGGGACTTGATGGCATCCGCAAAAAAACAGAGCCAGTAGGGCCTATGGATGAAAATCTATTTAAACTAACGCTTGATGAGATTAGAGAGCGTGGAATAGAGCAGTTTCCACACACCTTGCGTGGTAGCCTAGAAGCACTTATTCGTGATAATGAGTTTTTGGCCCCTGCGATGAGTAGTGAGTTTATCCAAACTTACCAACACTATAAGTTTGAAACCCAAGTTTGGCCGTATGAAGAGCGTCCAACTCCATTTGAGTTTAAAAGCGTATTTAGCTGCTAGGTACGGATAATTTGTCTAGGAATTCTAGAATTCCCTAGACAAACTTCATATAGGAATTCTAGATTTTAGCTAATTTTATATAGGAATTCTAGAATAGGAATTCTAGAATTCCCTAGCTTTTTATTATTTTATATCAGCGATTTTTTGAGAGAATTTTATTTTTTGATTTTCTTGGATATTAAAGTTTAGTAGCCCTTTTTGAGCGATTATTACAATGCTAGAACCAAGCTCAAAACAGCCCAAAGGCTCGCCCTTGCGAAAATGCTTGTTTTCATACTCATACACGCTAGGACCAAGATTTGCATTTGTTTGTATGCGCTCATCGCAAAATATCTTTATTTTTCCAACATTTAAAGCCCCTACGAATACCAGCCAAAAGAGCTTTTCTCCACTTTTACAGCGCAGTATTACACGCTCGTTTTTAGCATATAGATTTGAGATTTTTGCTAGGTATTTTGGAGCCACACTATAAAGCTCGCCGCTTTCATAAACAGCACTTAAAAGCTCAAAATCACAAGGCGCGTGAAAATTGTGATAGTCCCGTGGGCTAAGGTAAAGGTTAGCATAATCAAAGCCCCCATCAAGCTCGTCCTCATCACAAGCGCTAGATAAAAGCTCTTTTGGGCTATAAGTGTGATTTTTTATGCTAAAAGCCTGCCCTTCAAAACCCTTGCCGCAATAAAGCACCAGTCCATCACAAGGGCTGATAAAACCATCATCTAGCTTTCTAGGGATTTTTAAAGTGCGTGTAAAAAGCGCAGTTAGGCTCTCATACTCGCCGCAGTCTCTAAACTCGCTAAAATCTATACTAAAGATCTTAGCATAGCTTTTATTTATGATATTTTGTATAGTTTTTGGAAATTTTGTGCTAGCAAAAGATCCAAAAGCTCTAGAAATTATATTATTTATCATTTAGGCGCTCTTGGGATAAGGTTTAGTACTACTATTTCATTGTTTGAGAGTATTCTCATCGGTGGTCCCCAAAAGCCTGCGCCAGAGCTTACCACTAGCTTTGTTCGTGGGGTGATGTCGCTCTCTCCATATATATAGCCTTGTGCTGCCCACACAAGCAGTGAAAATGGAAAAATCTGTCCAGCGTGCGTGTGTCCGCTAAGCACTAGTGAGATATTATTTAGCTCATCAAAGCTTAGTAGCGATAGGCTTTTTGGCTGATGAGAGAGCAGTATAGTAGGCTTTGATCGGTTCACATCTGCTAGAGCTTTTAGTGGATTTGGCTCCATGCCAAAGTTTGCGCCTTGAAGATCGCTAAGACCTGCTATATTTATACTCTCAAGCTCTACTGAGCTATTGTCTATTATCTTTATGCCAAGCTCAGTGATTTTTTCAAAAATTCCTTCTATGCCGTGATAAAACTCATGGTTTCCACTTACAAAAAAGGCCTGAGCCTTAAGGTTTCTAAAAGGCTCTGCGATATCACCAAGCCTATAAGCCTTTGTATCTATGAAATCACCTACTATAAAAACCATCTCAGGATTTTCTTTATTTATTAACTCTACTACCTTTTGGGCGTGTTTAAGTCCTAAAAAATTGCCAAGATGCACATCGCTTATCATGACAGCTCGCAGACTTTTTTCTAGTCCTGCTATTTCTATATTACGCTCTTTAACTTTTAAAGTAGAAGCATTATACGCCCCAAAGCCGATATAACAAACTAGCAAACAAAGCACTAGCGTGTCATAAACCATGCGGATATTTTGGCGGCTTTTGTTTTTGCGAGAGGCAAAAAACGCCCCAAGTAAATCTCCAAGCCCAAGCACACAAAAAGCCATAAAAGAAAAGCCAATAGCATAAACGCTAAGAGAATAAGCCATGCTATTTGAGCTAGTCCAATGAAAGAAAAATGCTAACTCACAGCTAAAAAGCAGGGTAAAAATAAAAAGCAAAACCACATTAAGTCGCTTAAATAAAGCATTTTTGCATAGACTTTTATAAGAGTAGAGATTAAAAAGAAAAAAGATAATAGAGCCAATTATACTAAAAAATGTCAATTTCTGGCCTTTATAAGAGCTTCTAGTTTTGAGTAGATTTCTAAAATTTCTGCTTTTTTGCTAACAAAACTTAGTTTGTTTGCGATTAGGTAGGCTGAGCTTTTCATTATTTCCTCACAAGGCGCAAGCCCATTTTGGCGCATAGTATCGCCTGTTTCTACGATGTCTACTATACAATCAGCTAAATTTACAAGAGGTGCTAGCTCAACTGAGCCATAAAGATGAATTATTTTTACAGGCACAGCCTTTGCGCTAAAATACTTTTGTGTGATATTATCTAAACTTGTAGCTACTCTTAGCTCGCTAGTTTTGTTATAATCAATTTGTTCGCCACCTATTGTCCCAACACAAACCTTACAATGCCCCAAATCTAGATTAAGCAGGCGCAAAACATCACTACCGTGTTCTTCAAGTACATCAAGCCCAACCACACCAAGGTCAGCTGCCCCACCCATAACATAAGTATCGATGTCTTGATTTCGCACCATTAAAAACTCAAAATCATCCTTAACAAGCTTTAATTTTCTATCTTCAAACTCAAAGCTGCCGCCAAAAATTTGCGAAAATGCATTTAAGGTTTCTTTTGCTATGCGACCCTTTGGCAGTGCGATTTTTAGCATAAATTCTCCTCTTTTAAAAGCTTTATCATACCATCAAAAACTAGGTTTTTATTGTAGATTGACCCTTCAAAAAAACGGCTTAAAAAGGCTCCATTTCCACCTGTAAAATATATGTTCTTACCACCGCTTAGTTCGTTTATTATTGCTACTGCGCTTTTTACTACAGCGTAGCTAATAGCATCATTTGTGTTTTGTGGTATGGTATCAAGCGAGATATTTGTATTTAGTGTGAATTTTAAGGTTGGACTAATGCTCTCATAAGCCCTAGCAAAAGCCTCAAGCCCTGGCAAAATCGTCCCACCTAGATGTATGCCGTTGTGCATTATATCAATAGTAGTTGCTGAGCCACTATCTACTACTACGCCACTCTCTACGCTGTAGCAAGCAAAGGCTCTATCTACGCCAAGTCCTGTATAAGTGCTGCGAAATTTAATTTTCTTAGCTAGATTTACAAAACTAGCATTTACTTTGACAGACGGATTTACATTTATGTAGTATAGCACTTCATCAGGGCGATATACTTTGAACTCTTCAAAGCTTAAAGTGCGTATTTTGCCATTTTCGTTAATATGAACATTTGTGTTGCCAATATCACATAAAATCATAAAATTTCCAAATTTTTTTAAATTCTTCGTGCTTTAAAACCTTTGAACAAATAGGCGAGTTATAAAATAGCACTCGTTTTTTTACTACTATACCTAGTTTTGAAGCTATTTTCTCGCTTAGTTCATTAAGGAATTCTAGATCTTTTAGCACAAATCTAGATTTTGCATTGCGGATAAAAACAAAGGTGTGAAACGAACTCTCATCAATACCATAAATAAGCTCATAATTTCGCTTTGTGCTAAAAGCCTTAAAATCAAGGCTTTTAGTATTTTTTAATAAAAGTTTTTGTCCGCTAAAAAGTAAAGAGATAAAATTATTCATTACTCTATGCTAATCATTTTATTATCATAATAAAACGCATTTGATGAAGCAAAGCTTTTATCTGTTATTTCGCTAGCTTTTAGAATGCGTTCGTTGCCTAGATTTAGGTCTGTTTCTATGATATAGCCTGTTTTTTCAAAGATATATAGCTTATCTCCACGAGCGATAATATTTGAGAAAATCGCAAATTTAAACTCACGCTTACCTATCTCTCTAAGATTTAGGTCATATACTTTAATAAAGCCGTTTTTAAGTAGAACATAAATGCGCCCATTGTGCAGCTTGATATCTTTTATCTGTTCGGCTATTGTGGTGGTGCGATCAGGGCTGATAGAGAGAATTCTAGTCCCAGATGCAGCATAGAGATAGTCGCCTTCTACATCTAGATAGATGATATTGTTAAAGAAATTCTCACTGCTTACTACAGCATCACGCACTATAGTACCGCTGTCTTTTTGCACTATCATTACCTTACCATCAAGCGTAGGATATACAATAATGGTATTTAAAAACACAGGTGCAGCTGTCCTAGCATCTTGCGCGTAGCTTGCGCCACTTGCGTATTCTAGAATAACTTCATTTGTATCTATCAAAAGCAAGTAGATTTTATTTGCCGCACTTAGTGCTGCTAGGCGGTTGCCCTCTATAGAGGCTGAGACTATTGCCTCATCAAACTCATGTTCAAAAACCAGCGCAGAGCCTTGGCGGATCGTTAGTTTACCCTCGATTGTAGAGCTTACATCCTGCCCCTCATACGAGCCAAGAAAATACTCATTAGCACTTAGGGCTTTACTTTGGAGGCCATTTTGCGTGATTAGAGTGCCGTTTGAGAGCGTAGCACCATTGCGTGTAGAGTGCTTTATGCTAGCATTTAGACTTGAGATTTTAGCATCACCACTTATGTTTGTTGGCTCAAAATACTGCCTTTTTGTAGAACAAGCACTAAAAACTAGCACAAAAATTGCTAAAAAGATTAAATTTTTCATTGTTTTATCCCTTGATAATGTTCTAGATTTTTGCTAATTTCTTTTAAACTAGAATTCTCTGGAATTTTAGAGAATTCTAGTTTAGCAGCGTCAAATTTAGCATTTTTTAACTCTTTAAAGCCAGAGATTAAAGTCTCATAATCGCCCATTAAAGCTACATTTTCGCCCTTACTAGCTAGTAAGATTTGGCGCAGATTTTCATCTTTTATATTATTTAAAGCACGATCTATTAAAGCCGTGCTATTATTTTCTTTTGCTTGCCCAAGAGCAAAAAGAGCAAAAAGATTGATATTTGCTTTTTCTAGTTCGTTTTGTAAGGCAGTATCAGTTGGATTTGCCAAAAGCTTGGTAAAAAGGGCATTGTTTGCTTTTATGTTGTTTTGTTCTATCAAATGAGTTACGCTAAAGTAGATTATAGCTAGTACGCCAATAACTACTATTGCTATGATTTTGCCCTTGTGTTTTCTAGCAAAACGCTCGCCTGCGATTGCTTGAGTTAGGATTTGTTCTTGGGTGCTTAAGCCTTCTTTTATATACTCTAGATTATCATTAGCCAAATTTTGTCCTTTAAATAAAGTGATTTTAACCTGCGCATTGTAGCATAAATATTTTAAAATTACTTTATAAAGATCTTTTATATTTTAATTATCAAAAAGCCTTGAAATATGCGAAAATTGTGCTATAATTTCAGCCAAAATTCTAAAAAAGAGAAAATCAATGGTAATCACAGATGATATGCTAAACAAGCTTGAAAGGCTTTCTGCGCTAAAAATTCCTGAGAGCAAAAAAGAGGAGTTTAAAGCCGAACTTGGTAAAATTGTAGGCTTTGTAGAGATACTTGATGAACTTGATCTTGCTGGACTTGAAGCTGAGGTAAGCACGATAAAACAAAGTGCTCGCCTAAGAGAGGATGAACCTGTAAAAAGCGAGGTTATAAAAGATATTTTAAAACACGCTCCAAAAACATATGAAACATACTTTGAAGTTCCAAAAATCATAGAATAATTAAGGATTAAAGATGGATTTTTCTACGATAAATATTGATGATTTATTATATAATGTATCGCAAAATAGAGCAAGCGATTTACACCTTGTAGCTGGGTCTGAGCCTCAAATTCGCATTGATGGCATTATGCGTCAGCTTGATGGTAGCAAGTTGACTGGCAATGATATAGAAAGGCTTTGCTATAGCATTATCACAGATACACAAAAAAGCTTTTTAGAAGAAAATAAAGAACTAGATTTTGCCATTAACCGCAAAGGTGTAGGCCGCTTTCGTGCGAACTACTACTACACAATGAGTATAAATAGCCAAAGTAGCGATCTAGCAGCTGCTTTTCGTGTGATACCTGAAAAAATTCCTTCACTTGATGATCTAAACTCACCTGAAATATTTAAAGATTTGGTTCACCGTGAAAAAGGTCTGGTGCTAGTAACTGGCCCAACAGGCTCTGGTAAATCAACCACGCTAGCAGCTATGCTAAATGAGATAAATATAACTGAGCGCAAGCATATTATCACTATTGAAGAACCAGTTGAGTTTTATCACACTCACAAACGCTCACTTTTTTCTCATCGCAATGTGGGAAATGATACAAAGAGCTTTGCAAACGCTCTACGCTCAGCACTTCGTGAAGACCCAGATGTAATCCTAATCGGCGAGATGAGAGATAAAGAAACAATTAGCATTGCCTTAACAGCAGCTGAAACTGGACACTTGGTATTTGGCACCTTGCACACTAACTCAGCTGTGCAAACAGTAAACCGTATAGTAGAGGCTTATCCTGAGAGTGAACAAGCTCAAATGCGAGTAATGCTCTCAAGTTCACTAAACGCAGTAGTTTCTCAAGCTCTCTTGCCAAAAATAGGTGGAGGTCGCACGGCAATTCATGAGATTCTTATCTCAAATCACGCTATATCAAATCTTATCCGTGAGAACAAAATACATCAAATTTACTCACAAATGCAGCTTAATCAGCAAAACACAAAAATGCAAACACAAACCCAGGCTATGATGAATGCTATCCGTTCTGGGCTAATTAGCAAAGAATCAGCACTAAAATATTCTGTAAATTTACAAGAACTAAAAGCTCAGCTTGGTATGGGGGTATGATAATGGACGCTGTTTCTTGGTTTGATTTAGTGGTGGTGGCACTTGTTTTGGTGCTTGGTATAAAAGGTCTTTTAAATGGCTTTATTAAAGAGATTTTTGGTATTATAGGTCTTATCGGTGGTGTTATCGTAGCTAGTCGCTATGCTAGTGAAGTAGGCGAGTTAATAAGTAAAAATATTTATGCTATTGCTGAGAATTTCTGGTTTCATATCGGCTTTTTAATCACTCTTATTGTATTTTGGGTCGTTTGCTTGGGACTTGGACAAATATTTAACAAAATACTAAAAATGAGTGGCTTTAGCTTTTTGGATCGCTTGCTTGGCTTCATTGTAGGCTCTGCGAAGATTTTTTTGGTTTTTGCGATTTTTGTTTTTATCATCTCACGCATTGCGATTATAAACGAAAAAATAGAGCCTTATTCTAAAAAAAGCTTTTTATATCCATTTTTGCTAACTGCTGGCGAGTTTATAATGAACCAAAATATCCCAGCTGTGAGTGAGGCTAAAAAAATAAGTGAAACTGCTACGCAAAATATAAAACAAGAAGTTCAAAAAGCTATTGCTGATGAACTAAATGCTAGTATAAATGAGGCAAATGCTACTTTGAATATAGAACCTTTAAACCTAGGCATTACTGAAAACAACGCAAGTGGGCTTTAATATGTCAAACATAGTAAATATAGAATACAACAACCTTTTAGAGCTTTTTAAAGAGATTTTGCGCCAAAATGGGCTAAAATACACCAAACAGCGCGAAATCTTGCTAAAATGCCTTTATAACAACAATGACCATTTTACGCCTGAGAATTTGTATTTACATATAAAGTCTATTTATCCAGAGCTAAATCTTGGTATAGCAACTGTGTATCGCACTCTAAATTTACTTGAGGATGCTGGTATTGTAACCTCTCTTAGCTTTGGGGCTCAGGGTAAAAAATACGAACTTGCTAACAAACCGCACCATGATCACATGATTTGTAAAATCTGCGGTGGAATTACAGAATTCCAGAATGCTCTAATAGAACAAAAGCAACTTGATATTGCAAAAGAGCATAATTTTACTCTCACAGGGCATTTGATGCAGTTATATGGAATCTGCGCTGAATGTAGTAAAAAGGGAAATAGATGATATTTGATAATGAATTAGAACAAGTAAGAATTGCTAAAAAAGACGAGCTAAAAAGCCTTGGGGTTAATCCTTATCCGCAGTTTTTAAAGCGTGGTATGAGTATAGCCCAGTTTAGAGAGAAATTTGCTTTTATCAAAGACTTGGCTGAGAAAAAAGCTGATGAGATTGTAATTCTATCAGGTCGCTTAAAATTAAAGCGAGTGGCTGGAAAATCTACTTTTGCTAACATTGAAGATGATAGCGGAAATATACAAGTTTATTACTCTCTTGGCTCAATTGGCGAAGAAGAATACGCTAAGTTTAAAAAGAACCTTGAAGTAGGCGATATAGTGCAAATCACAGGTTATGCTTTTATCACGCAAACTGGCGAGTTTAGCATACACGCTAGCAAAATTGTGCTAGCTAGCAAGGCTTTAAGCCCGCTGCCTGAGAAATTTCACGGACTAAGCGACACAGAGATTCGCTACCGTAAGCGTTACCTTGATATGATAATGAATGGTGATGTTAGAGATGATTTTATAAAAAGAGCTAAAATAATATCAGGAATTCGCAAGTTTTTTGAAGAGCGTGGCTTTTTAGAGGTTGAAACCCCTATGATGCATCCAATTGCAGGTGGCGCAAACGCAAGACCATTTATCACTCATCACAACACGCTTGATGTGGATTTCTACCTAAAAATCGCTCCAGAACTATACCTAAAACGCCTAATCGTAGGTGGAATGAACGCTATTTTTGAGATGAATAGATGTTTTCGCAACGAGGGCATGGACTTAACTCACAACCCTGAGTTTACTAGTATTGAGTTTTATTGGGCTTGGCATGATTATTTTGAGGTTATGGATCTAACAGAAGAGCTATTTAGTTTTTTAATTGATAGCTTAAATTTACCAAAAATTCTACCTTATGGTGAGCTAGAAATTGATTTTAGCAAAAAATTTAGACGCATAAAATATCTAGACGCCTTACACGAAATAGGCGGAATTCCAAAAGAAATAATAAATGATAAATCTAGAATTCTAGATAAACTTAAAGCCGATGGCTTTGAAGCGAATTCTAAGCTTGATTTAGGTCATTTACAAGCTGAACTTTTTGATAATTATGTAGAAAGCAAACTTATAAATCCTACCTTTATCATTGATTTTCCAATTAGTATTAGCCCACTATCTCGCAGAAGTGATGAAAACCCTGAAATAGCTGAGCGTTTTGAACTATTTATCGCTGGTAAAGAGCTAGCAAATGCCTTTAACGAACTAAACGATCCACTAGATCAATACGAACGCTTTAAAGCTCAAATTGATGCTAAAAACGCAGGCGATGATGAAGCTCACGAGATGGATGAGGACTACTGCCAAGCTCTAGGATACGCTATGCCACCGACTGCTGGCTGGGGGCTAGGAGTTGATCGCCTTGTAATGCTGCTGCTAAATAAACAAAGCATTAGAGATGTGATTTTGTTTCCAGCAATGAGACCAAAAAAAGACTAATTTCAAAGGAGTAAAAAATGGAACTAAAAGATTTTGATAAGGATATCTACGAGCTTTTAAACAAAGAACTAGCTCGCCAATGCGATCACTTAGAGATGATCGCTAGTGAGAACTTCACTTATCCAGAAGTAATGGAAGTAATGGGCTCAGTGCTAACAAACAAATACGCTGAGGGCTATCCTGGCAAACGCTATTATGGTGGCTGTGAGTTTGTAGATGAGATAGAGCAAATCGCTATTGATAGATGTAAGGAGCTTTTTGGTTGTGCTTTTGCTAATGTTCAGCCAAATAGTGGTAGCCAAGCAAATCAAGGTGTATATGGTGCTTTTTTAAATCCAGGCGATAAAATCCTAGGCATGGATCTAAGCCACGGCGGACACCTAACTCACGGATCAAAAGTTTCAAGTTCGGGCAAAAATTATGAGAGCTTTTTTTATGGTGTGGAGCTTGATGGCCGCATAAACTACGAGCGCGTGGCAGATATCGCAAATATCGTAAAACCAAAAATGATAGTTTGTGGCGCAAGTGCGTATCCAAGAGAGATTGATTTTAAGAAATTCCGTGAAATTGCTGATAGCGTGGGAGCATATCTTTTTGCTGATGTGGCTCACATCGCTGGACTTGTAGTGGCTGGCGAGCATGCTCATCCATTCCCACACTGCCATGTAGTAAGCTCTACAACGCATAAAACGCTAAGAGGCCCAAGAGGCGGTATTATTATGACAAACGAAGAAGAGTTTGCCAAAAAAATAAATAGCTCAATTTTCCCAGGAATTCAAGGCGGACCGCTTATGCATGTAATCGCTGGCAAAGCAGTAGGTTTTAAACACAATCTAAGCCCTGAGTGGAAAGTATATGCTAAGCAGGTAAAAGCAAATATTAAGCGTCTTGGCGAAGTTCTAGTAGCTCGTGGCTATAATCTGGTAAGTGGCGGCACTGATAACCACCTTGTGCTAGTAAGCTTTTTAGACCGCGATTTTAGCGGAAAAGATGCTGATATGGCGCTTGGTAGAGCTGGAATTACTGTAAATAAAAACACAGTTCCAGGCGAGAAGCGCTCACCATTTATCACAAGTGGAATTCGCGTAGGCTCAGCAGCCCTAACTGCTCGTGGTATGAAAGAAGAGCAGTTTGAGCTAATCGCAACTAGAATTGCTGATGTGCTTGATGATATAGGCAATGAAAGCAAACAAGCTAAAATCAAAGATGAGCTAACAGCACTAGCAAGAAATTTTATCATCTATAATAAGGCGGTATTTTAATGCAAAGTGTCGAGCTTACGCTGATTAAAATCATCGGTGATCATTTTTATGAAAATACTGGAAAACTTCGTAAAGTGGAGTTTAATGGCAAGAATTTCTTTGATCGTTATGAGCGCATCGACTCTCAGCTTACTATGTCTATTCAAAAAGAGCACTTTGAGGGCAAAAGAGTTATAGCTCACGACCTTATAAATGACAAAGAAAAAATCGTAGAAAACATAGTATTTGACTACAATGGCTATGACCCAGATCGTTTTTGGCATAGAGCTCAGCTGATGCTTAGAGAAATGGGCTTTGTGAACTTTACTGCGTATAGGACGAAGACAAACGGGCATCTACACCTTTATGTTCACAAGGGTCATACCGTACTTAGCGAGGCGTATCAGCTAGCAAACAAGCTTTCTATGACACTAAGCCAAAAAATGCCTTGTAGCTGGCGAATGTTTCCTAATGTAGATATGCCTAGGGAATTCCAGATTCTAAACTTGCCTTATGATCTTTTTCAAAAAGAGCGTGGCGCAAGCTGGTCAAAATTTATGTAAAAGGGGCTAAAATGGAAGAAAAAAACCAAGAAAATCAAGAGTTACAAGATATAATCTTAGAAAATGATGACGAAAATCCAAACGGCAAAGTTAAAAAAATAATAACTACGATTATTTCGCTTATTATTTTGTTTTTAATCATCGTGATTGTAGTTAAGTTTTTAAACACAAATGATGAAGAAGAACCAGTGCTAAGCCAAAATACAGCAGGTGCTTTGATACTGCCAGATGAACCGGTAGCCCCTATGCCTATGCCTGAGAGCTTTGAGCAAATGCCTATCGTAACAGAGCCAGCATCTACTATCAACCAAGTACTAGAGCTAAAAGACGAGCCAAGAGCAGAGCTAATAGTCCCAAAAGAGCCAGAGACGACAAAACCTGAACCAGCACCAAAAGCTGAGGTTAAAAAGCCAGCTGCTAAGCCAGAGCCCCAAAAGCCTGAAACCAAAAAGTCAGAGCCTAAAAAACCTGAGCCAACTGTTATCAAACCAGAGCCAAAAAAACCTGCGTTAGAAAAAGAGCTAACGAAGCCAGAGATTAAAGCTAAGACTGCTAGCTCATCAGCGATGGCGGGTTCATATGTGCAAGTAGCAAGTGTAGCAAAGCTTGATCCTAAAAGCTCGCTAATCAAAAAGCTAAATAGCTCAGGATATGAGTATAAAACCTATGAAACCACAGTAAATGGCAAAAAGGTCATAAAAGTGCTAATTGGTCCATTTAGTGGCGCAGAACTAAACCAAAAACTAGGTCAAATCAAAGCTGATATTGACCAAAAAGCTTATATTTATAAAATAAAATAAGCTTTAAATCTAGAATTCCCAAGCTAAAAAGCCCTAGGAATTCTAGATTTTTATAAGGAATTCTAGAATTCCCAAGCTAAAAAGCCATAGGAATTCTAGATTTTATAAGGAATTCTAGATAATAATTTCACAAAGATTTAAAATGAATTACTACGCAGTCATCGGCAATCCCATCGCTCATAGCATTTCGCCTAGACTTCATAATAACGCCTTTGAAGCACTTGGCATAAATAGTGTTTACTCACGCTATTTGCTTGATACTAGCGCAAGTGCTAGCAAGCTAAGGCAAAAGTTTTTTGCCCTTGGGCTAAGTGGGGCAAATATCACCGTGCCTTTTAAAGAAATAGCCCTAGAATGCGCTGACGAACAAGACGAACTAGCAAAAAAAATCGGCAGCGCAAATACTTTGGTACTAAATGCTGACAAAATTCACGCTTTTAATACAGACGCACCAGGCTTTATGATGGCTATAGCTGAGTTTGAAAATATAAAAAATGCTTTAATCATCGGCGCAGGAGGCACAGCAAGAGCCCTAGCTCACGCTCTAAAAGCTAGCGGGGCAGAAGTAAGCGTGCTAAACCGCTCAGAGGGTAGGGCGGGGGCTTTTAGCGAGTTTGCTTATTTTACCACGCATGATTTTAAAGCTAGCAAAAGTTATGAACTTATTGTAAATACTACTCCTGCTGGACTTACTTTTGCTGGTTTGCCTTGTGATAAGAAGCTTTTAGATGAGCTTTTTTCTGGCGCAAAATACGCTTTTGATGTGGTTTATGGCAGAGATACAGAGTTTATAAAACTAGCAAAAGCAAAAAACCTAAGGGTAAAAGATGGACTAGAAATGCTTTTGTATCAAGCAGTTTTAGCATTTGAGCATTTTAGTGGTAAAAAAAATGAGAGAGAAAAAATACAAATTGCTATGCGCAAGGCTTTAAGCCTTTAAAAAATTCTTACTTTTAAGCTTTGTAAGTGTATAATTGCGATTTTTATGGATTTTTAAGGATAAAAAATGCGAACAGATTATTGTACAAATTTCAGCAAAAACGATATCGGCAAAGAAATCGAGCTTTGTGGCTGGGCTGATAGCTACCGTGATCACGGTGGTGTTATCTTTATAGATTTGCGTGATAGAAGTGGTGTTATTCAGGTGGTTTGCGACCCAAAAGACAGCACGCAAGCTCACGAAGTAGCAAGTCATGTGCGTGATGAGTATGTGCTAAAAGTAAAGGGCAAGCTTCGCGCAAGAAGTGCTGATATGATAAACCCTAAGCTAAAAACTGGAGAGATTGAAGTAGTAGCAAACGATCTTGTTATAGAAAACGCTTCTGCGCCACTTCCTTTTGTAATAGGCGATGCAAATGTAGGCGAAGAAACTAGGCTAAAATTCCGCTTTTTAGACCTTAGAGAAAAAGGTGCCTTTGAGCGCTTTAAACTTCGCTCAAAGGCTACGATAGCTGCTAGAAACACGCTTGATCGCCTTGGTTTTGTTGAGGTGGAGACGCCTATTCTTACCCGTGCTACGCCTGAGGGCGCAAGAGATTATCTAGTGCCAAGCCGTGTTCACAATGGCTCATTTTATGCTTTACCTCAAAGCCCACAGCTTTTTAAACAGCTTTTGATGTGTGCTGGCTTTGATAAATATTTTCAAATCGCAAAGTGCTTTAGAGATGAGGATTTAAGAGCTGATCGCCAGCCTGAGTTTACTCAGATTGATGTGGAGATGAGCTTTTGCAATCAAGATGATGTAATTGCTGTGGGCGAAGAGCTATTAAAAGATGTATTTGCCGCTTGTGGCAAGGATATAAAAACGCCTTTTATGCGTATGAAGTATAATGAGGCGATGGAGAGCTATGGTTCTGATAAGCCTGATTTGCGCTTTGATATGCCTTTAATAGATGTAGCTGATATTTTTGCTCGCTCAAATAACAGCATTTTTGCTGATCCATTTAAAGATGAAAAAGGCAAAAAACATAACAGGGCAAAAGCTATTGTAGTAAAGGGCGGCGATAATATTTTTAGCAAAAGACAAATGCAACGCTTTGAAGAGTTTGTGCGAAAATTTGGCGCAAAAGGTCTAGCCTTTATCCAAATAAAAGATCCAAAAGACACAGCCGGTCAAGATAATTGCGTGGATTTTGACGGACTTAGCCTAAAAGGTCCGCTAGTTAAGTTTTTTGATGAAAGCGATCTAAAAGAGCTAGTTTCTCGCACAGAGCTAAAAATCGGCGATGTAGTGTTCTTTGGCGTGGGAGCTAAAAAAATCGTGCTTGATTACATGGGTAGATTTAGACTATTTTTAGCTGATGAGCTTGGTATCATCAACCCTGATGAGTTAAAGTTCCTTTGGGTAGTGGATTTCCCTATGTTTGAGCAAAATGATGATGGCTCATACTCAGCTATGCACCATCCATTTACTATGCCAAACAACCCTGATGAAAGCGATTTAGAAGACATCACTAGCATTGCTTATGATGTGGTGCTAAATGGCGTGGAGCTTGGCGGTGGTTCTATTAGAATTCACAAAGACGATATTCAACAAAAAGTCTTTAAATTACTAAAAATAGAACCAAACGAACAAAGAGAGAAATTTGGCTTTTTACTAGATGCGCTTAGCTTTGGTGCGCCACCACATGGTGGATTTGCTATAGGCTTAGATCGCCTTATGATGCTTGTAACTAAAAGCCCTAGCATACGCGATGTAATTGCCTTCCCTAAAACTCAAAAGGCGACTTGCTTGATGACAAAAGCACCTAGCGAGGTGAGTGGAGAGCAGATGAGAGAGTTAGGCATAAAACTAAGAGAGCAAAGCAAGTAATAATAACTGCGATTTGTTATAGCACACCTATTGTGCGTGTTTTTGGGCTAACACGGCTTGGGATGAACTATCTGTTCTATCCCTGCACCATACCAGCCCAAAAACACACGCACTACGCCCACTCTAAAAATCGCTAGAAAAAGCCTAGAAATTCTAGAATTCCAGAAATTCTTGAAGCCAAACATCTAGGGAATTCTAGAATTCCCAAAAATACTAGGAATTCTAGATTTTTAGATTTAGGGAATTCTAGAATTCCTATAAAACTTAGAACTCTAACAAAAGGATAAAAATGAAAAAATTATTTTTAATCATCGGTGCGCCAGGTAGCGGAAAAACCACAGATGCTAGCATTATTGCTAAAAACGATGCTAGTTTTGCGCATTTTAGCACAGGAGATTTACTTCGCGCTGAGGTAGCTAGTGGCTCTGAGCGCGGCAAGACAATTGATGGTTTTATCAGCCGTGGAAATCTAGTGCCACTTGATATCGTAGTAGGCACCATAGTAAATGCGATAAAATCAAGCCCAAAAGACTATATCATCATTGATGGCTATCCAAGAAGTGTAGAACAGATGACTACACTAGATGATGTTTTGCGTGATGAAAGAGAGATCGAGCTAAAAGGCGTGATAGAAGTAGAAGTAAGCGAACAAACAGCAAAAGACCGTGTACTAGGCCGCGCAAGAGGAGCTGATGATAATGAAGAGGTTTTTTATAACCGCATGAAAGTATATACTGAACCACTTGCTAGTATAAAAGACTTTTACACTCGCAATGACTTGCTATACACTATCAGTGGCGAAGCAAGCATAGAAGAAATCGTAGCAAATATGACTAAGCTAATAAATGATCTAAAATAAGGAGAAAAAAATGGATATCTCAAAAATCAAAACCGGCTCAAACCCAGATAAGCTAAATGCTGTAATAGAAATACCTTATGGCTCAAATGTAAAATACGAAATAGACAAGGATAGTGGTGCTGTAGTGGTTGACCGTGTGCTTTACTCAGCTGTTTTTTACCCAGCAAACTACGGCTTTGTGCCTGGCACACTAGCTGATGATGGCGACCCAGCTGATATTTTGGTGCTAAATGAATACCCACTTCAAGCTGGCTCAGTTATCCCATGCCGTCTAATAGGCGTGCTTGTGATGGAAGACGAGGCTGGAATGGATGAGAAACTTCTAGCTGTACCTGTTACAAAAATCGATCCAAGATATGAAAATATAAATGATTTTAGCGACTTACCAAGAGCAACTCAAGATAGAATTAAAAACTTCTTTGAGACTTACAAACTACTTGAACCTGGCAAATGGGTAAAAGTAAAAGGCTTTGAAAACGCTAAAAAAGCACAAGAAATATTAGATAAAGCTATTAAAAATTACAAATAATTTCTAGGAATTCTAGAATTCCTAAGTAAAAATTTTAAAAAAATCTAGAATTTCTTAGGAATTCTAGATTTTCTATTAAATAAATTTTTATTTATAAATATTTTTATATTTACTAATTTTTTTTGAAACTACTTCTCATTTTTTAAAATAAATATTTAATAGTAATACTCAGCAAAATAGTAAACAAAGTATTATTTTTTAGGCAAAAAAAGATAAAAAATATACTGTTAAAAGTTTATTTAAAAACCTTGACAAAGTATTTAAAAAGTATTATAATGCTGCTTCAATTTTCTATCTTTACGAGGAAAGGAGGCTGGGTTTGCAAAACAATGCTAAAAAATCTGGACTTTCATGGTTTTTAGTTCTTGTAATTATCGTGCTTGCGCTTGCAGGCTATACCGCTCACAACGCAAATGCTTTATCATATCTAAGCGACGATAGTGCTGCTTGTAACAACTGCCATGTTATGAATGATGTTTATGCAAGTTGGCGAAAGAGCTCTCATGCTCAAATAGTAGCCGGAAAACCTCGTGCGACCTGTAACGACTGTCACTTGCCACACGATGGGTTTGTTAGCAAATGGGTTTCTAAAGCTAAAAGTGGTGTTTCTCATGCGTATTCTTTCACTTTTAAGCTAGATGATTTACCACAGCACTTTGATGCTAATACTGTGACAAAAGCGGCAGTTCAAGCAAACTGTATTCGCTGTCATGCACAGCTAGTAGGCGTAGTAGTAAATGCGACAACAAAACCTGATGATCCGCATTTTTCTGATTCACTTCAATGTGCCAAATGTCACGCTGGTGTAGGACACACTCGTGGCTTTTAACAAATAAAATCTAAAGAAAGGAAAGACAATGAAAAAGGTCTTATTTGCTATAGTAGTAATAGCAGCAGTGGTAGGCTTTTCTTGGTTGAATAGTGATATTTCAAGCAAAAAAGCACAACCTGATATGGCTGGTGCTGTATCAAAAGATATTGTCATGATGAGTGACGATGATCCAAGAATTGATGTGTGGTCAAAAAACTTCCCAGAGCATGCTGATATGTATCAAGCAGTAGAAACTGAGGCTCCGTTTGAGACTGAGTTTGGTGGAAACCACTCTTATTCTAAGCTTATCCGCTATCCACAACTTACTATTCTTTGGGCTGGCTATCCATTTAGCATAGATGCTAACGAAGAGCGTGGACACTTTTGGATTCAAGTTGACCAAATGGATACAGCAAGAAACAACAAAGATTTCCTAAACGCTCACGGCTTTGCAAAATTCGGCGGCCAACCAGCAGCCTGTATGAACTGCCACTCTGGCTGGACAAAATGGCTAGAAAATAACGCAGCACTAGGAGCAACTCCTGAGGAAAAATGGATATCATTTAACTCTGCTAAATATTGGACTATGATCAAACAAGTTCCAGCACTAGGCGATATCAAAGAAAACTCAGCTGAACACAGCGGCCCTCATGGCGGTAAAAGAATGGGACCAGCTTGCGGCGACTGCCATGTTCCAAACACTATGGAACTTCGTGTAACTCGCACAGCATTTATCGAGGCTATGAGCAACTGGAGAGGCTACCAAAAAGACGCTACCACAGGTCTAAAAGCTACTCGCTCTGAGATGAGAACTCTAGTTTGTTCACAATGCCACGTAGAGTACTACTTCCGCCCAACTGGTACAAAAACAAAAGTAGTTGCTGAGACTATCGCAAGTGACCCAACTAAAAAATGGTGGAACGGCACTCAAAAAGACTATGATGAGTTTGATAGCTGGAGAGATGGAAACAAAGCTACTGAAGCTGAAGTAAATGGTATCAAACTAGTATTTCCTTGGAAACAATGGCCTAAAAATGCTCCATTTAGAATTGAAATGTTTGATGAGTACTATGATGAGCCAGCTACAAGAGATATCTTCCCACAAGATTGGCAACACAAAATCACAAAAGCTCCTATGATCAAGGTTCAACACCCTGAAACTGAGCTTTATAGTGCTGGCGTTCACGCAGCAAACGGTGTAACTTGTGCTGATTGTCACATGCCTTTTGTTCGCAAAGGTTCAACAAAAGTTACTCAACACAACATCACATCTCCGCTTAAAGACATAAACGCTGCTTGTAAAAGTTGCCACACTCAAAGCGAAGACTACTTGAAAAAACAAGTTAGCGATATCCAAAAATCTATCGCCTTTGATCTAAGAAGTGTTGAATATGCAACAGTAAGCCTAATCATGGATATCAAAAATATGCGTGAAAGACTAGGCGCACTGCCTGAGTTCCAAACTAATGGCAAAGCAGATGATGCTAAAATCTCAGCTGAGCTAAAAGAAATCCTAGAGCTTCACCGTAAAGGTCAAATGAGAGGTGACTTCGTAGGTGCTGAAAACTCAACTGGTTTCCACGCTCCAAGAGAAGCTAGCAGAATGCTTTTACAAGCTCTTGAGATGGCTAGAATGGGTCAAACTAAGCTAATGGAAGTTGCTGTAAAATACGGCTTTAAAGACTTTAAAATCAGCAACTTGGGCTTTGATGATATCCAAAAATTTAATCCAGGCGAGATCACTTACAAAGTAGACCTTGAAGATTCTCACCAAGCTGGCAAACCAGGCCACAAAGCAGGCGATCGCTTCTACGAGCATAGCAATATAAATGATGCTCCAGCAGCTGACAAACTAGAGCTTGATAAAAATAACAAGCCTTATAATTTCAACAAAATTGATCCAAAGCTTTCTAGTTACTAAGATGCTTTGAACAAAGGGGCTAGTGCTTGCTAGCCCTTGCCCTTAGAGTTAGGTTTTCTGACTCTAAGGGCTTTTTTTATTTCTTAAATACTTGCTTTATATATTTTCAATTTTTACCAAGCGTAAAGTCTAGGGAATTCTAGATTGTCTAGGGAATTCTAGACTAGTAGATGTTTAATGAATTTTAGATTATCTGGGAATTCTAGATGAAGCTTTTATGGCTAGGGAATTCTAGATGAAGTTTAAAAAGGGAATTTTAGAATATCTATGGAATTCTAGATTAAGTTTAAAAGGGAATTCTAGAATTCCCTAGATATTTGCTAATATTTTACTCTACGATTTCAAAGCCGCTTTTTGTAGGCTGTAAAATCTGCGTTTTATACTGGACTTGTGAGCCACTCACGCTCTCCATAAAAAAGCTATGAGCGTTTTTGTCAATGAAATTTGTGATGATATAGTCCATCCCAAACATCACTGGATACGCAACTCTATCGTATTTTAGATCCACGCCAAGTAGTTTTGCGTTTGCTAGCAGATTCTCATCAATATCACTAAAAGAAATCGCAATTAGCATATTTCCCCTATCGCTTGGCTGAGTAAGGCTAAAAAGCGCAGGGTCGTAGCAAATCTGCGTACAAAGCACCTTTTTTACATTTATATCATATACCCTAAATTGCGAGCTAATCAGCGAGGTTTTTAGCAAAGTGGTATTTAAAAAAACGCTAGCCCCCATAAAGCCTGAACGCCTTAGCTCACCTCTTAAATCCACATTTTTTGTCTCAATCACGCTTAAAAAAGCATCTGGATTTTGCACGGCTACTTGGCGATTTAGCATAGAGCCAAGCCTGCTACCATCGCTTATTGAGGCGATTTTACCATCTGTTTTTTGGCTTAAAGAGCGTATTTGCCCATCATAGTCAACACCACCAAAAAGTATATTTGGCTGCTCATAGCGAGCTAGACTTGCGTGTAAGGTCGGCACATAAAAGAAAATTCCTTTATACCTCTCATCAGCGATTTGCTCCAAGGCAGCATCAGTAATAGGCGCAATAGCGTAGTTAAAGCCCTGCGCTAGGACATTTTCTAGCACAGAGCCTATATTGCTCTCATCATCAAAAAGAAAAAACTGCGCCAAGGCTTTATTTTTCGCAGCAGCACTATAAGCGATTATAGAGTTGCTTACGATCACAGAGTAGCTTTTTATGGTTTTTTGCGGGATTAGCACAGCGATTTTAGCAGCACTACTAGTAGGCACAAAACTAGGCGCAGACGAACTAGCAAAAGAGCCAAAGTTTCCAGCTAGAAAATCTCTGTATTTCATGCTTAGCTCGTCATTTGCGAGATTTTCTCTAAATCTAGATAAAAAGCTAAAAATCTGCCCTTTTTTTAGCAGAGTTACAAGGCATTTTGTATCGCAGGCTTTTGGTTCTAAATCCACATAAAACTCTCTTGCTGGTTCGATATCGCTTAGTTTATCTGCTGCTCCAAAAAGGCTAGCACAGCACGAAATACTAAGCAAAAATGCTCTTAAAGATTTTTTCATATCATTCCTTTTATTTTGTCTAGATTTTCTCTCATTTTTTCTTTTAGGCTAGGGTTTTTTGCTAGATGCGCACTCTCGTGTGCTGGCATGATAAAAAACTCCCCACAGCGATAAAAATCCCCAACAATGCTAGAATAAGCATATTCTAACGGACTTACAAAAAGCTCAAAAACACTTTGCCCAAGGGCTACTACCACTTTTGGTTGTGAAATACTAATTTCACTTTTTAAATACTCAGCGCAAAAGCCAAGAGAAGTAGCTAAATCAGCGTTTTTTAAAAACTGCGCTAAGGCATTTTGCTTTGGGATGCACTTAAAAATACTAGTATAAGCCCAGCTAAAATCACAAAGTGGCTCAAAACTCTCATCAAAAAACTCACTCACAAAAAGCACATCCACGCTCTCAAGCACTGGTTCTACGCTAGTAGAGCGTATTTTTGAGAGTGGGCATAGATTACAATTTATGATTTCATTTTTAATTAAATTTTGGTTCATTTTGATTTTACTAAAAAATTTGGCTAAGATTTTAGCTGATTTTAGCTTAAAATCTAGAATTCCTAAAGAATTTTAGAATAAATTACAGCATACAAATAAAAGTTTAAGCAAAGTTTGGCTAAAATCCCCGCTTTATTTTATTTTTAAAGGATACAAGATGAAAAGAACATATCAACCACACAAAGTGCCTAAAAAACGCACTCATGGCTTTAGAGAGCGTATGAAAACTAAAAATGGCCGTAAAGTTCTAAGCGCACGCAGAGCAAAAGGCAGAAAAAGACTAGCAGCCTAATAATGCCAAAATATGGGCGTCTTAGCCATACAAGCGAGTTTGCTAAGGTATATAAAAATGCTAAAAAATGGCATTGTTATGATGCTAGCGTGTATTTTTTGGCAGCTGATGAGTTTAGGTTTGCAGTAGTGGCAAGCAAAAAAATCGGCAATGCTGTAGCCAGAAATCGTGCCAAAAGACGCCTAAGAGCGATATTTAGTGAGTTAGCCAGCACTGCTAAGCTTGGTGATTATGTGATAATCGCAAAGGATAGTTTGCTTAGTTCAAAGTATTCTCAAGCTAGCAAAAATATCCGCTGGGCTCTTAAAAAAATAGGGGCTTTGCAATGAGCGTAAAAAATATGAATTTTATACCACTCTTTTTTATAAGGGTTTATAAAGCATTTATTTCACCGCTTTTGGGACAAAATTGCAGGTATTATCCAAGCTGTTCTAGCTATGCTAGCTGGCTTTTAGAAAATGAGAATTTTTTCAAAGCAAGTTTAGCGATAATGCTTAGAATTCTACGCTGTAATCAGCTTTTTAGCGGTGGCATAGAATATCCTGTTATAAAGAAAAATATAGCAAAAAATAATCTGCTCCCAAATTCTAAAAGTATTAAATTCCCTAGCTTTTGGCTAGTCCCTTACAAAAATAAAAAATTTTATCTTATTAAAAATATAAGGACAAATCCAAGTGTTTAGCAATATGACAACCCAAACAAGACTACTTATTGCCACGGTGCTTTCTGTAGCTTTTTTTATAGCTTATGATTTTTATTTTATGCCAAAAAAACAGCTAGAAAATAACGCTAGCCTAAATGCGAGCAATGCTGCCCCTGCGCTAAAAGAGGGAATTCTAGATCCAAATGATGCTTCAAATCTAGTAAAAGCCCCTATTATTAAGGATCAAAAAGCTGTTTTAGCTCACATAAATACTAGCGAGTTTAACGCTACAATTGATGAGCTAGGACGCATTTCTAGTTTTATATTAAATAACGCAAAGTTTGTAAATGAAGATGGCTCTCATATAGAACTAATCAGCAAAGACCCTATGCCACTTGAAGTGCGTTTTAGTGATACTGCGCTAAATGAACTAGCCTTTAAAACACCTTATAAAATAGAGCAAATAGAGCCAAAAAATGGTGGAATTTTTGAGGCAATTTTAACCCAAGAACTAGGCGCAAAGAGCATTTCAAAACACCTTACTTTCTACGCAAATGGCTCTTATGATTTGAGTGTAAAATCAAATAGTGATTTTTTCATCACTCCAGGTCATAGACCAGATGTGCTAGCTGATGGCTACACAGTCCATGGCGTGATGCTTCGCAAAAGCGATGATAGTCTAGATATAATAGAAGATGGCGATGCAAAAGGCGATGAAACCTATAATAATATAGATCTTATCTCAAGTGCTGATCGCTACTATACAAGCTTATTTTACGATAAAGAGCGTAAATTAAATGTCTTTATCCAAAACTCAAAGGATGAAAATACCCTAGCTTTCGTGCGAAGTAGCGGCAAGCTAAAGCTTAAAGGCTATATCGGCTCAAAAGAAAAAAGAGTGCTAACTTCAATTGAGTCAAGCCTAGCAGACGCTGTGGAGTATGGTTGGTTTACTTTTATAGCTAGACCTGTGTTTGATTTTTTAAGCTGGCTTTATGGATATTTTGGCAACTGGGGCTGGGCGATTGTCGTGATGACTATTGTTATACGCATTATTCTATTCCCACTTACATATAAGGGCATGGTATCAATGAACAAGCTAAAAGATATTGCCCCAAAAATGAAAGAAATCCAAGAAAAATACAAAGGCGACCCAGCCAAGCTAAATACTCACATGATGGAGCTGTATAAGAAAAGTGGCGCAAATCCTATGAGTGGGTGTTTGCCGATTTTATTACAAATTCCTATTTTCTTTGCGATTTACCGCGTGTTACTAAATGCAATTGAGCTAAAAGGTGCCCAATGGGCTTTGTGGATAAACGACCTTGCGATAAAAGATCCGTATTTTATCTTGCCTATTTTAATGGGTGTGGCTATGTATCTACAACAACGCATTACCCCAACTACCTTTAGCGACCCAATGCAGCAAAAAATCATGCGCTGGTTACCTGCTATTTTTACGCTATTTTTTATCACCTTCCCAGCAGGACTTACGCTATATTGGTTTACGAACAATGTATGCTCGCTTTTACAACAAATCGTGGTAAATAAGCTCTTTGCTCGTCACAAAGCAGAAGAGATTGCCGCTCATCATAAAGGCGAAAAATGAGAATTCAAGCATATTCACTAAGCGAGGCTTATCTAAAAGCCTCAGTAGAACTAGGCGTATCAGCTGCGGATGTAAATGTAGAGATTATCACAAAGCCTAGTGCTGGGTTTTTAGGCTTTTTTAAAAAGCTTGGAGAGTTTGAGGTAAGCACTACTAAACGCAAGGTAAAAGACTTTAAAAAACCTGCTAAAGAAGATTTTAGCGAGAGTAGATTTGAATCTAAATCCCAAGGCCCTGCACCAAAGCCTGAGATAAAAAGCCAGAGTGGTTTTAAGCCTGAGCCAAATAGTTTTGAGAGTAAAGAAAATCTAGAATTCCCTAGCAAAAAACCTGAACGCTCAAATGTATTTAAAGCTTATGATAATATCATTGATAACTTTAATGCTTCTAATGAAAATAAACCAGAAGAGCCAAAAGAGATGGCATTTGTCAAAAAAGCTGAAAATAAGCAAGGCGGGGAATTAAACACTGAGATTTTAAATGAAATTGAAAGTGGCTTAAAAACTCTTTTTGGCGCAAGTGATTTTAAAATACACATTGAAGAAGTTAGCAAATATGATGAAAATAGCGTATATATCAAGCTTGATGGCGAAGACTGCGCCCTACTAATAGGCAAAGAAGGATATCGCTACAAAGCACTCTCAAGCCTACTGTATAACTGGATAAACTCAAAATACAATCTCAATGTTCGCCTTGAAATCGCTGAGTTTCTAAAAAATCAAGAAGCTGGTATGAGAGTGTATCTAGAAGGCATTATTCGCCGTGTAGAAGAAACTGGTCATGCTAACACAAAACCACTTGATGGCGTGCTAATCAAAATCGCCCTAGAACAACTAAGAGAGAGATTTAAAGACAAATATGTTGGTATCAAAAATAGTGAAGAGGGCAAATATATCATTATAAACGACTTTCACAGCCGATGACCATAGTAGCAAGAGCCGCAAGCGGTGCTATAAGCATAATCAGGCTTAGTGGAGTTAGGGCTTTGGAACTTGCTAAGACTCTTAGCGGTGGGGGTGAGCTTAGCCCTCGCCATGCTCATCTAAAAAAGCTTCATAGCAAGAGCGGGGAGCTACTTGATGAGGCTTTGGTTATATATTTTAAAGCCCCGGCTAGCTTTACTGGTGAGGATGTAGTGGAGTTTCACACTCACGGCGGCGAGGCTGCTAGTTCTGCTATAATAGACGAGCTTTTAGCCCTTGGCGCAAGGGCGGCAAACCCAGGCGAGTTTAGCAAAAGGGCTGTGCTAAATGGCAAAATGGACTTAGCCAAGGCTGAGAGCATAGCTGCGATGATAGAAGCTCGCTCTGTAGGAGCAGCAAAAATGCTAGCACGCACGCTTTGTGGAGAGCTTGGAGAGTTTTGTAGCTCTCTTAGAAAAGAGCTTATTTATATCCTAGCTCACTGCGAAGCTTGTATAGACTATAGCGATGATGATTTGCCAAGCGATGTTTTAGAGGGAATTCTAGAGCGTTTGGATGCTAGCATTGCTAGATTAGAAAGCATTGTTAGCATAAGCGAGCAGCGAAAAGGGCTAATTGATGGCTTTAAAATAGCGATTATCGGCAAGCCAAATGTAGGCAAAAGCTCTATTTTAAACGCACTTTTAGCTTATGATAGAGCTATTGTAAGCAATAAGGCAGGTACTACAAGAGATACTATTGAAGAAAGCGTTAATTTTGGCGGAGTTCTTGTGCGTTTTGTAGATACTGCTGGAATTCGCACTAGCACTGATGAGATAGAAAAAATTGGCATAGAATACTCCAAAAAAGCTGCTAATGACGCTGATATCATTATCGCTGTATTTGACGCTAGCAAAGATAAAAGCAAAGAAGATGATGAAATAATAAAGCTTTTAGCTAGTTATGAAAAAACTAAAATTTTGGTGCTAAACAAATGCGACCTAAATCTAGAATTCCCTATAAACTCTTTGCCAAATGAGCCCATAAAAATCAGCGCAAAAGATGATATAACTAGACTTAAAAAAGAGATAAAAAAGCTAGCTAGCTTTGAGCAAAGTGGCGAGCTAATGCTAACTTCAAATCGCCAAATAAGCCTTGTAAAAGCTGCCCTTAAGGAGCTAAAAGAAGCTGTTTTTAAGCTAAATGAAAGCGAGCTAGAAATCTTTGCTTTTCATATAAATGCGGCTTTAAAAAATATCGCAGCTATCACCGAGCCTGCTTATAATAGTGATATTTTAGATGCGATGTTTGGCTCATTTTGCCTTGGAAAATAAATTTCAAGTTAAATTTAGCGCAATTTCACAGCGATTTAGATATAATCACGCATTAATTTCAATCAAAACGGAAGTAAAAATGAATAATCAAATCACCCCAGAAATAGTAGCACAGCATAAAATCAGCCCTAGTGAGTATGAAAGTATTTTAAAAATCCTAGGTCGTGAGCCAAATCTGCTTGAACTTGGCGTATTTTCTGCTATGTGGAGTGAGCATTGTAGCTATAAATCTAGCAAAAAATACCTAAATGGCTTTCCAACCAAGGCAAAGTGGGTTATCCAAGGACCTGGCGAAAATGCTGGCGTTATAGACTGCGGCAAGGGTTGGGCGGCTGTATTTAAAATGGAAAGCCACAATCACCCAAGCTTTATTGAGCCTTTTGCTGGCGCAGCTACTGGCGTGGGCGGAATTTTCCGTGATATTTTTACTATGGGAGCTCGCGTAGAGGCTAGTATGAACTCACTGCGCTTTGGTGAGATTGAAGGCAAAGATGAGAGCATAAATAAGCACCAAAAATACCTTATCAAAGGCGTCGCGGCAGGTATTAGTCACTATGGAAACTGTATGGGTGTGCCGACAGTAGCTGGCGAGACTAGCTTTGATGAGAGTTTTAATGGAAATATTTTAGTAAATGCCTTTGGGCTTGGGATTTGTAAAAGCGATGAGATTTTCTACGCAAAAGCAGGCTCTGCTGGCAACCCTGTAATCTATGTAGGCAGCCGCACTGGCAGAGATGGTCTAGGTGGGGCTGTGATGGCAAGCGATAGTTTTAACGAAGCTAGCAAAAAACTTCGCCCAACTGTTCAAGTAGGCGATCCTTTTGCTGAGAAGCTGCTTATGGAGGCTTGCTTAGAGCTATTTAAGACTGATTATATCGTAGGAATTCAAGATATGGGCGCAGCAGGGCTAACTAGCTCTAGCTTTGAAATGGCTGGCAAAAGTGGTGCTGGTATGAAGCTATACCTTGATAAAGTGCCAATGCGTGAAGAGGGCATGAATCCATACGAGCTAATGCTAAGCGAGAGCCAAGAGCGCATGCTAATTTGCGCAAAACCTGGCTTTGAGAATAAAATCAAAGAGATTTTTGAAAAATACGAACTTCACGCAGAAGTAATAGGCGAAGTAACAGACACTGGCAATATGGAGCTATTTTGGAGGGGAGAGCTAGCTGGGCTAATACCGATAGCGCCTGTAACAGAGCTTGCCCCAGTGCTAGATCGCCCTACAAAAGAGCCAGAATATTTAAACAAAATCAAAAATATAAAAATAGATGATTTTAGAAAAATTAGTGCTAAAAAGGCCTTTAAAACCTTGCTAAAAGATGAAAATATCGCAAATAAAGCCTATATCTATGACCAATACGACGCTCACATTGGCACAAATACTATAAAAATGCCAGGCTCGCTAGGCGCTGGGGCGATCCGTATTAAAGAGAGTGGTGCGGCTGTGGCGATGGCGTGTGAGTGTAATACTAGAATGAATTTTGTAAATCCGCTAGTAGGCGCCGCCGCTGCGGTGGCAGCTGCTGGACGAAAGGTAGCAATGAGCGGTGCTACGCCACTTTCTATCACAGACTGCCTAAACTACGGAAATCCGCAAAATCCTGAGGTGATGTGGCAGTTTGCCAAAGGTTGCGAGGGTATAAAAATCGCTTGTAAAGAGCTAAATACGCCTGTTGTAAGTGGAAATGTGAGCCTATATAATGAAACAAACGGCATTAGCGTTCAGCCAACACCAGCTATTGCTATGGTTGGCGTGCTAAAAGATGCGAAAAAACTGCTTAATTCGCACTTTAAAGAAAGTGGCGTGAGCGTTTTTGTGCTTGGGGATACTGGGGCGGATTTTGCTGGTTCGCTGTATATGAAAAGCCTCTTTGGCGTTTGTGGCGGCGAGCTAAAAGAGCTTGATTTTAAAGCTGAGAGAGCTCTTTGGGATTTGGTTATCAAAGCAAATGATAAGGGAATTCTAGAATTTGCTAATAGCGTGGGTGTGGGTGGCGTGGCTATAACATTAGCCAAAATGTCTGGCTTTGGCGGTGTGGGCTTTAAGGGTGAGTGTCCTTATAATGATGAGAGATGGCTATTTAGCGAGAGTTTCTCACGCTCTATTGTGGGCGTAAAAGGCAAAAAAAATATATCTAAACTTGAAGCCATGGCTAAAAAAATCGGCGTAAAATGCCAAAAAATCGGCAAAACAAAGGCTAATAATAGCTTTGAGCTAGGCAGTATAGAAATGAGCTTGGATAAACTTAAAAAGCTGTATTTTTCAAGTTTTAGTGAAATTTTAAGCAAATAGGGAATTTTAGAATTTAGAATTTTAAATGCTGGAATTCTAGAATTTTAGAATTTTTGGAATTCTAGAATTCTAGAATTCCAATTTCTTAGGAATTCTAGAATTCCTAAGAAATTTTGAAATTTATTTGATTTTATAGCTTAGGAATTTTTAGAATTTCTAAGCTATAAAATTAAAATTTTTGGGATAAAAATGGGTTTTTGGTTTTCGCTTTTTATTATCGGTCTTATTTTTTACGCCCTTACTAAGGGTTATGCCAAAAGTCCAGCAGGCTCGGCGCACAAGGCTTTTAGCGAACAAGATGCTGCTTTTTTAGTAGCGCTTCTTGCTCGCATTGCCAAGGCTGATGGGGTTATTAATGAGAGCGAGGCTCGCTACATCTCAGGCATACTTGATATGTGCGAAGAAGAGCTAAAAGACCCTGGCGCAAGAGCTAGGCTAAAACGCATCTTTGATGAGCAAAAAAACTCGCAAACTAGCATAGAAGAAATGGCTAGAATGTATAAAAGCGCAAGGTTTTTAACTAGTGATGAATGCGCTAGCGTGATCGTCTACCTGCTTCACCTTGCCTACGCAAATGGCTCACTGCACCCAAATGAAAAAAGAGCGATTGATGAGGTGGCAAGGGGCTTTAACCTTGGCGATATATCTGCTTTTTATGCTAGTTTTGAGCGAGAGTTTAGCAGATCTTGGCAAGGTGAGAATTCTAGTTGGAATTCTAGCTGGAATTCCAAAAATGGCAGCTTTGAGAGAGAAATAGACCCTTACGAAGTGCTAGGCGTTTCAAAAGAGGTTAGTTTTGCTGAGATAAAGAAAAAATATAGAGAGCTAAGCCGTAAGCATCATCCTGATTTTTTGGGTGCTGGGGCTAGCAGCGATGAGGTGGCAAAAGCGACAAAAAAAACTCAAGAAATAAACGAGGCCTACGAACAAATCAAAAAAATGAAAGGTGAATAATGAGAGCGTTAATTAGTGTAAGTGATAAAAGCGGAGTTGTAGAGTTTGCTAAGGGGCTAGAAGCCCTTGGCTGGGAAATTCTTAGCACCGGTGGGACTTATAAAGTGCTAAAAGAAAATGGCATAAAAGCCTTAGAGGTTAGCGAATATACAAAAAGCCCTGAGATGTTTGATGGGCGTGTAAAGACCTTGCATCCAAAAATTCATGGCGGAATCCTTCACCGCAGAGATATAAAAGAGCATGTAGAAGACGCTAAAAAACATAATATAGGCGCAATCGATCTAGTTTGTGTTAATTTGTATCCATTTAAAGCCACAATCAAACGAACTGATGATTTCGATGAGATTATAGAAAACATTGATATAGGCGGTCCTGCTATGGTTCGCTCGGCTGCTAAAAATCACGCTTCTGTGCTGATTTTGACAGACGCAAAAGACTATGGCTTAACACTTGAAAAACTTCAAAATAATAGCGTGGATCTAGAATTCCGCCGCTATTTAATGATAAAAGCTTACGAACACACAGCAAGCTATGATAGCATGATAGCAAACTATATGAATGATAGATTTAATGGTGGTTTTGGCGCATCTCGCTTTATAGCTGGTAAAAAGGTATTTGATTGTCGTTATGGCGAAAATCCGCACCAAAAAGGTGCTGTGTATGAGTATGATGACTTTATCAGCAAAAACTTTAAAGTGCTAAAAGGCGAAGCAAGCTTTAATAATATGACTGATCTTAACTCAGCTGTGGCTATTGCTAGTGCCTTTGGCAATGCTCCTGCTGTGGTTATTTGTAAGCATGGAAATCCTTGTGGCTTTGCGATAAAAGAAAATCTACTTGAGAGCTACAAAGCTGCGCTTAAATGCGATCCTATAAGTGCCTTTGGTGGCGTGGTGGCGATAAATGGTAAGCTTACAAAAGAACTTGCCCTTGCTATGAAAGAGGTCTTTACTGAGGTCATCATCGCTGCTAGCGTGGAGCCTGAGGCACTCGAAGCTTATAGCGATAAAAAACGCACAAAGATTTTTAGTCATGAAAGCGAGCTCTTGCTTGCTAGCACTGAGAGCTTTAATTATAAAGCAATTGATGGTGGATTTGTATTCCAAGAGCGTGATAAGGTAAGCGATGATGAGGTAGCAAATGCTAAGCTAATGAGTAAAAAAAGCGCAAATGAAGCTGAGCTAAATGATCTAAAAATAGCTTGGAAAATCGCAGCCTTAACCAAATCAAACTGCGTAGCGTATGTAAAAAATGGCGCATTAGTGGCTATTGGCATGGGTATGACAAGCCGTGTGGACGCAGCTCGTGCAGCTGTGGCAAAGGCTAATGATATGGGGCTTGATTTAACAGGCTGCGCGCTTGCTAGCGAGGCGTTTTTCCCATTTCGTGATAGCATTGATATTGCTGCCAAAGTGGGGGTAAAAAATGTGATCCAGCCAGGTGGTAGTATAAGGGATGATGAGGTGATAGCAGCGTGTGATGAGCATGGGATGAGCCTTTATTTCACAGGCATTCGCCATTTTTGGCACTAAAAGCTTCGTCTCTTTGGCGCTTTTTACTCGCGCGCAGCTACGATGAATTATGTATTCTATCTTGCTACGCGCGAGCAAAAATCGCTCAAAGATACTTGCTTTTTAATTTAATTAGTGTATCTTGCGGACGCCTTTGACTGCCGCGCACCTTGATGAATTCATTATTCTATCTGTGGTGCGCGTCAGCCAAATTCGCCTCGCAATATACACTAATTTTAGAGCGTGGTTTATAAATGTAATAAAAACTGGAATTCTAGAATTCTAGTTTCAAAAGTTTAGTAAAATGAAGCTTTTTCAGTTAAAAGATGGCTATCGCTACAATAGCGATTCTTTGTTTTTGTGGGATTTTGCTAGAAAAAACTGCTCTTTTAAAGCCAGCCAAAGCCTGCTAGATGTAGGCTGTGGATGCGGAATTTTGGGCTTGCTTTTAGCTAGAGATTTTAATTGCGCTTTAAGTTGCATTGATATCCAGCCACAAAACTGCGAGCTAGCACAAATGAACGCTAGGGCAAATGATATAAAAGCTAGTATCATTTGCGCTGATTTTTTTAAAGACTGGGAGAGCGGGAATTCCGCAGGGAATTCCGTAGGGAATTTCAAAGAAAATTCCGTAGGGAATTCCGCAGGGAATTTTAGAATTCCTAGTCAAAGCTGTCAAAGAAACCAAAGCTTTGAGCGAATTATTTGTAATCCGCCTTTTTATGATTTTGGCGGAGAAAATAAAAACGCTCACAAAAACACTAGTCGCAATGCTAGTAGCTTTGATATATCAGCCTTTGCTAGCAAATGCTCTAAGCTACTTGCGCCAAAAGGCGAGCTGGTGCTGTGCTATGATGCAAGGCTCGTTGATAGGCTTTTGCAAGCTTTATTAGAAGCAGGGCTAAAGCCTATTAAACTAGCGTTTTTACACTCAAAGCCTAGCAAGCCTGCAAATGTCGTGCTAGTAGTGGCTAAAAAGGGAGCAAAATCGCCACTTTGCGTTTTTGGCTCACTTTTTGCTTGTAATGAGAGTGGAACGCACTCGGATTTTGCTAAAGAGGTTTTTATTAAAGCAAATCTTATAAGCGTTGATTTGCAAGCGTTGATTTGATAATTTAATTAAGAGGTAAGGAAATGAAAGCTACTTGGCTTTTGTTGGTTGTGATGCTGTTTTTTGGAGCGTGTGCGAAGACTACTGCTACCATGCCAAATAATCTAGCGCAGGTAAATGTAGAAAATAGCGATGATTTGGCTTATTTAGAGGCTTTTGATGCGCTAAATAGGGGAGATGAGGAAGTAGCGTTTGAGAAGTTTTTTGCTTTGTATACAAAGACTGGCTCGTTAATCTGTGCTAAAGAGGCTTTAAAACTAGCTTTTGTACTAAGAAATGATAAGCTAGATTTGCTAGTCCAGGTAGCAAAAAAGCAAATGAGCAAAGATAGCGATGTTTTGCGAATTCTAGCTGGCTACGAGCTACAAAATTTAAAAATTGCAAATGCTAAAAAAATCATAAAAAAACTAGTTGCCATGGAGCCAAACTCAGCTGTAAATTACAGCATTTTAGGCACTATTTATGTGCTTGAGGACTCAAAGGACTTGGCACTTTTTGCCTTTAAAAAGGCTTATAGCCTAGAGCCTAGCGAGATAAATCTTTTAAAGCTCGTTGACATGCTAGCAAATGTACTTAACAGGCAAAAAGAGGCTATTTCTTTTGCTAGTGATTGGGTTAGCAAGTATGGATGCACAAAGCAGACTTGCTTGGTGCTGCTTGGGCTTTATGCTGCAAATGAAGATAGTGCAAATATGGCTGCTGTTTATTCTATGCTTTATGATAGCTTTGGGGGTGAGAATTTCTTGCGTGATGGGCTAAGTGTGCTGCTTTTTAAGCGTGATTTTGCTGGGGCTAGGGCACTGCTTGAAAAATACCGCTTTGATGATGGAGTTCTTATGGAGCTTTACTCTCAGCTAGGGCTTTTTGAGAATGCTTATAAGCTAGCTAGTGAGCTTTATGAAAATAGCAAAGAGCCTAGCTACCTTGCTAGAATGGCGATATATAAATACGAAAATGCTGGAAGCAAACCTAGCAAAGAGCTTTTAGCGCAAGTAGTAGAGCTTTTTGAACGCTCTGTTTATGAGAGTAAGGATGCTATTTTTTACAACTATTACGGATATTTGCTTATAAATCACGATATAGATGCTAAAAAAGGCTTAGAACTTGCGCTAAAAGCTCACGAGCTTGACCCAGCGGCACTTTTTATCATTGACTCAGTTGCGTGGGGATACTACAAGCTAGGTGAGTGTAAAAGCGCAAAAGAGTGGCTAGAGCGAGTTTTAATAGATAAAGAATTTGCTAGTAGTGATGAGGTACAAGAGCATTTAGATGCGATAAACAAATGTGTAATGGAGCAAAAATGATTTTAGATGACATAATAGCAAAGACAAAAGATAGAGTTGCTGAACAAAAAAAGAAAATGAGTTTGGATTATTTAGAGCGAGCCATGAGTAGCGGATATGAGCCAAGAGACGCTTTAGAGGCACTTAGGGGTTCTATGAATATAATCGCTGAGATAAAAAAATCAAGTCCAAGTAGAGGGCTAATAAGAGCTGATTTTCATCCACTAGAAATCGCTACTGAATACGAACAAAACGGCGCAAGTGCGATTTCTGTGTTGACTGAGCCTTATTATTTTAGCGGAGATATTGAGTATTTAGGGCTTATTAGGCGTTTTAATAGCACGATTTTATTGCGCAAAGATTTTTTAATAGATCCTTATCAAATCGCTAGATCAAGGCTTTATGGTGCTGATATTGTGCTTTTGATAGTGCGAATTTTGGGCAAAGAAAAGCTTAAAGAAATGCTAGATTATGCTCGTTCAATCAAGCTTTTTGCGCTTGTTGAGGTTCATAGCGAAGCTGAGCTTGAAATGGCTCTTTATGCTGGAGCGCAAATCATTGGCATAAATCATAGAAACCTTGATACGCTAGCTATGGATATGAGCCTTAGCACTCGCCTTGTCCCTGAGATCCCACAAGATAAAGTCATCGTAGCCGAAAGCGGTCTAAAGACGCACGAACAGCTAAAAGAGCTTAGTGCCTTAGGTGTAAATGCCTTTTTGATAGGCGAGCATTTTATGAAACAAACTAGCCCTGGGGCTGCCTTAAAAGAGATAAAATATGGAAAATGAGAATTCTAGAATTCCTAGAGTAGAGCAAAGCAGTGAGAAAAACTACGAGTTTTGTCCTAGCTCAGAAAATAAAGAGCTCTTTGCTCATCTTTTTGCGCCTTGGCGTAGTGAGTATTTTGGCTCAAAGCCTAGTGGTTGCGTGTTTTGCGCTATTGCTAATGAGCCTAGCAAAGATGATGAAAACTTCGTGCTATTTCGTGCAAAATACTGCTATGGTGTGATGAACCGCTATCCTTATACCTTAGGCGAGTTTATGATAATACCATTTAAGCACAGCGATAATATAGAAAGCTTAGAGAGTGAGATTTGGCTAGAAATATCTAGTCTAGCACAAAAAAGCGTAGCGGTGCTAAAAAATACTCTTGGTGTAAAAGGAGTAAATTTGGGAATGAATTTAGGAGCTTGTGCTGGAGCTGGGATAGCTGAGCATGTGCATTTACACCTTGTGCCTAGGTGGGAGAGAGATACAAACTTCATAACCACAATTGGCGGTGCGCGCGTTCATGGCGTGCCTTTTGGTCAGCAGTTTGATAAGCTAAAAGTGGCGTTTAATGAGCTTTTTGGAGATAAAAAGTGAAAATATTGCTAGCCCCAAGCGAGAGTAAAAATGCTGGTGGGAATTCTAGATTTGATATAGGCAAGCTTAGCTTTGATGAGAGTTTAGGTGCTTTAAGAGCTGAGCTTTGGGATAAATATCTAAGCGTTTTTAAAAGTGGCGATGAGGCGCAGATTTGCGCTTTAACAGGGCTTAAAAAGCCTGAGAATTTTGATTTTAGCGTGAGTTTAGAGGCTATTTTGCGCTATAGCGGCGTGGCTTATGATTATCTTGATTATGGGAGTTTAGATAAGGATGCCAAGGACTTTTTAGAACAAAACTTGTTAATTTTTTCTAATCTTTTTGGCGTATTAAAGCCAAATGATAAAGTGCCTTGCTACAAGCTAAAACAAGGCGAAAAATGCGCTGGGATAGACACGGCAAACTACTATAAAAGCGTGCTTAGTGTGGTTTTGGATCAGTATTTGCAAAATGATGAAATTTTAGATTTAAGGGCTGGGTTTTATGAGAAGTTTTATGTGCCTAGCAAAGAATATATTGTTTTAAAGTTTATTAAAGACAGCAAGGTCGTTAGTCACTTTGCTAAGGCTTATAGAGGGCTTGTTTTGCGCTATATTGCTATGAATGCTTGTGGCTCTTTTGATGAGTTTTTGGCTTTAAAGATTCCTGATTTAAAACTACTTGAAATTACAAAGATAAAAAATAAAATCACTTATAGCTTTGAAATAAGCCAAGATTAGTTTTAATTGTAGTATTAAACTTTAATATATAATGTTTTTATCGCTTTTGTATTCCATTTTTTTACTCAAAAATGTAATATTTTTTTCATTTATCTTTATTTACTTTTCTATAATTTTTATAAAAAAGGATAAAGAGAAATATTCCTTTTATTCCACTTTTACTTTGAAATTTGGCTTATTTTATAAACTAAATTCTTTCACATATTTCAATTAGCTCAGGGTGGTTTTTAAAAATTTTTTGTATCATCAAGGGCTTTATCATAACATACGCTAGGATAAAACCAAAAAATGCTAAAAACAAAATATAAACTCTAAATTTCTTTAGAGTTTAACTAGAAATTTAATGGCTGCAACCGCCGCCGCAGCAACCAGATGCTACAGGGTGAAGCTCATCTATGTAGAATTTCACAGATTTTATCCCCTCTTTTTTCGCCCATTCATAAGCTGTGCTTACAAAATCCCAGTTGATATTTTCATAGAATTTCTCTAAATACGCCGGGCGAGCATTGCGACTATCTATATAATATGCGTGCTCCCATACATCAACTACTAGAAGTGGCACTAATCCATCAGTTACTGGTGTAGCTGCGTTTGAGGTATTTTTGATCTCTAGTTTGCTTGTGTTTGGGTTATAAACTAGCCAAGTCCAGCCAGAGCCAAATAGAGTTGTAGCTGAGCTTATAAATTCAGCTTTAAAGTCTTTAAAATCGCTTTTTAAAGCCGCTTCAAGCTCACTGCTTTTATCGCTTTTTTTCGCTATACAATCCCAGTAAAAATCGTGATTATACACTTGCGCAGCGTTGTTAAATAACCCGCCTTGTGAGCTTACAAGTACATCATACAAACTAGCATTAGCTAGTTCGCTATCTTTTGTTAGATTGTTGTAGTTATTTACATATGTTTGGTGGTGTTTGCCGTGGTGATAATCACAGGCTTCTTTACTCACTACTGCGTTGGAATTTGGGTCAAATGGTAGCTTTCTTAACTCTAGCATATTTTCTCCTTTGATTTAATTTGAGATTTGAAATTATAGCCTAAAATATTAAATAATAGCGTAAACTCTTAAATAAATTTACAAATATTGCGAAATTTAAATATCACAACTCTTTTATAGTATCAATAAACTCATCTATTAGCAAAGAGCCTTCAATTTTACTATTTTCAAACACCATGAAATAAAAGTATTTATCCCCAGCTTTATCTGCCCACTTTGAGCCTAATTTGAGCTTTGTTTTGCTATCATCATTTGTTCTATCATCTCCCTTTGTTTCTAGCATTATGATATTTCCATTTTCGGTGCAAATTATAAAATCTGGGTAATGATTGATAAAAGCATTTATACAAAATCCAGGTTTCATATCTTTATTTCTATGCCACCACTTTATGTTATCTAAGGATACGATTTCGGTTAAAAGCCTGTTTTCTAGTGAGTTTAAATTATCTATTTCTTCTTCATATAGGGATTTATCACGCAAAGAGCTTAGTTTAGAAGATTGTATTGTTGGCTGAAAGCTAAAGGTATTTTTTATTTTGATATTGCCTTTATTTAGCAAAACATAAAATACTTTTTCTCTATATTCACTTTTTAGCTCATTGATTTTATTTTTTATTTTTAGTGCATATGCGTCTATTTCATCTAATAATTTTGCTTTTCTTTCATCGCTTAGATTATTTACTATACGCTCTATATAGTTTTTTAAATCATTTTCGTTTAAAGCATTATCATTTCTTAACTTACTAAAAATCAAATTTATACTTTGGCGAATTCTAGTTTCATCATTTGTTGTTTTTAGATACTGCTTAAAATACTCTCTTTGTATTTGTGTTATTTTTTTATATTTTGGAAAATTATCATCTTTGCTCAAATACACTCCAAAAATATTGCCTTCTGCTAAGTCAAAATTGATTTGTATATCTTTATCTGCTAATTTAAAATCTTTTTCCAAATCTTCTTTTTCTAACACCTTGCTATTTACTTCTTCAAATAAAATAGAGCCACTGGGCAAGAGCTTTACAAATTGCGGTATTTTTTCAACTTCAAATTTTATCTTACTAGCTTTCACTTCTAAATCTCCAAAATAATCTAAGTTAGATGAATTTTCTTTTATTTCTTTGTCGTATTCATTAGCCATAGTTTTGGCATTTTCAAATATTTTACTTACTTTATTTTCTAACTCTATATTCTTTGTGATATTGTCTATACTAACATCAGCAGACAAAAACTCGCTATTTTCATTGCTGTTATTTTCATCATTTGCATACTCCAAAATACCTTTATCTTCTCGTGGCTCATCCAGCTCTCTAAAATCATTTTACCTATAATCATCTTTGCTAAATCCGGCTCCATTTAATCCAGCTATTACACTTTTAGCGGTTTTTTCAAAGTCATTTGAGCAAGTAAGCACATAGCTCATATTCAAATCTTGGTTTTTGTATTTTATAGCGTTTGGCTGGCGAAGCACTCTGCCTATTAATTGCTCTACATCAGCAGTAGAGTTTTTATTAGCAATACTAGCTAAAATATACGCATAAGGACAATCCCAGCCTTCTTTTAGCGCATTTATAGTGATGATATAGCGTATTTTACAATCTTTATGTGATAAATTAACTCCATTTAACTCATTGATTTTGGCAGTTTTTATCGCTATTTGCTCTTCATCTATACCGATATTTACTAATTTCTTTTTTATTTTTTAAAAAGTCTGCGCATCTTCATTTGCTCCACTTTGTGCTTGAAATAGCACTATTGGGAGTAAATCAGCGTTTTCACTCTTTGCTATTGCTTCTAGTCTATTTTGTAAGCTTATTGCATTTTCTATGACACTTGCCACATTTACAAAGTTACATAAAAATACTGGTAGTTTTACCATATTTTCTTGTTTTAGCTCCATAGCGTTTGTGTAGTGTATGATATTTGAGCTATCCTTTGGTGTGGCAGTAAGCTCATATTAAAAAAATAATGGCTGTTTCAAACATTGTAGCTTTGTTAGATTGTATGAGTGGCTCGGGAGTCTTTAAGATATCTTTGCGTGTAATTTTATAAAGTTTTTTATTATCAAGTTTTGAAAAATAATTTTTATAGCAAGCTTCTAGTGATTTTATGCTATTTGGTCTTAATATATTTTTTATGCTCACAATATTTTAAAAAACACTCTTTAAAGGTAGAATTAACTTCATTTATGGTGATGTTTGTTAATTTATCTCTTTCTTTCTGCGCTTTTATTCTTGCTTCTGCTAACAAAATATTTTTTAAAATCTAAAAATAATTCAAGCAAATAAGCCAAGATTAAAGAAAATTTGGATAAAATCATAGCCTTTTTGCCTCGGTGGTGAAACTGGTAGACGCGCCAGACTCAAAATCTGGTATGGGCAACCATGTGTCGGTTCGAGTCCGACTCGAGGCACCAGAAAATAAAATCATACTTTCAAGCATTTTAAGAAATTTTTAAAAATATATTTTGAAACTGACATTTACGATGAAAAAATCGTGCTTGTGTGGAGATGGGAATTCTAGAATTTTAGGGAATTCTAGAATTTTAGGGAATTTTAGAATTCCCTAGTGACGAGATCATCGGGTCAAGCCCGAGGATGACACAAGGCAAGTCGGGGGATGACACAAGGCTTGGGAATTTTGAACGGAATTTTATATGAGATTGCTTCGGTCGTTTTGTTTCCTTGCAATGACGGAATTTTAGAATTCCCTAGTGACGAGATCATCGGGTCAAGCCCGATGATGACACAGAGCGGTCAAGGTGGACAATTTTTATAGAGATTGCTTCGGTCGTTTTGCTCCCTCGCAATGACGGGAATTCCACACCCAAGGAAAAGTGATTTTAGCGTAATTTAATACCTAATTCATAGTTTATCCACATTTGAAGCAACATATTTTCTATATTTGTGGCAAAGTCTGCGCTATTAAATATAGGCATAGTTTTTATGCGCTCTCTATCAGCTCTAAACTTGATAAGTTCTGGGCGACCATCTGTGGCAAAATACACCGCTTTAGCAAAATATTCATCTATATCATTAGCTATAAATTCGCTCATATTAGCGTGTGTGAGTATATCCTGGCAAGCTCTAGTAAGAAGACTATTTCCTTTCACACCTAGCACAGGTGTTCCCATCATTAAAGCCTCAGCCGTTGTCGTAAAACCACAAAATGGAAAGGTATCTAGTCCTAGATCTATGTCATTATAAGTATTTAATGTTTTATAGCGTGGAGTGGTAAACTCTAGTATTAGCTGCTCACTTTTTACACCAAAGCGAGCGAACCATTCTCTTATACGATCTTTTTGGCTCTCATCGGTTAGCTGGCGATAGTTTAAAAATAATTTTGAGTTAGGCACAGCAAGCAAGATTTTCGCCCATAGAGCCACCACGCTATCGTTCATTTTGTAGATATTGTTAAAGCTGCCAAAGGTGAAATAGCCGTTTCTTTGGTGCGGCGGAGTAGGGTCTATGGCTAGAAGTTCGTTGCTGTCTATATCTGGTGGCATAGTGAAGTTCCACCATCTTGGCATATTAAATATTCTCTCGCTTACAACTTCTTGTTCGCTAGCTGGTGCTAAGATGGGATCACCTACTATGTAATCTATCGTGCTTAGACCTGTGGTAAATGGGGCACCAAGGTATGTAGCGCTCACTGGTGCTGGTTTGTAGGCATAAGCAGATAAAGCATTATAGCCAGTATGACCACTAAGATCTAGTAAAACATTTATAGCATCACCTTGAATTCTAGCTGCGATTGCTGCTGGGCTAATGCCTGCTATGCTTTGCCAGCTTGTAAAATGTGGCTTGATTCTAGCTGTTAGTGCATCTTCTCCATTTTGTGTAACATAAGCATAAAGCTCAAAAATATCTTTATCTATTAACTTTAAAGCACCTTCTAAAACATACCCTACTGGATGACTTCTCAGATCGCCTGAGGTAAAACCTATACGAAGTTTTTTGCCTTGTTTTCGCAGATAGTCTCTAAATTTATTGCAATATTCAAGATTTGCTGTGATTGGCTGCGTTGCAAGATTATAATTTTGGTTTAAAAGGGAATTTTTGGAATTTTCACCAAAAATATTATTTATTCCAAATCTCTCACACCCCCAGCTATCATAGCTAAAGCGAGTTTTTGCTGCTACTATATCTCCGTATCGCTTGGCTAGTTTGTAGTTTTCCTTTTCTTTTCTACCTTCTATATAGTGAAGAGTCCATAGCATACTACTTATTTGATCTTCATCTTCTAAAAGTAAAAATTCTTTGTCGTTTATATCTATATCTTTCTTTCCTGTTAGCTTTTTTAAGTCATCTATAATCTTTTGCCTTCTAAGTTCTATGAGTTTATTGCGACACTCACTCCATTTTTCATATTGGTTTGTGTTGTTGTAGCAAATCGCCAGTACTGATAGAGCCGCTTCATTATTAGGTTCATTTTTTAGCACTATATTTAGCTCATCAATAGCATCAAAGTACTTACCTTTTTTTTCTAATATTTTAGCATTTAGCAGATGAATGTCGGTATCTTTTGATTCTAGTTTTTTTATTTTTTCTATTAGTTCGCTAGCTGTTTTTAGGGATTTATCACCACCTGTTTCTATAGCAATTTCAGCTTGCATTTTATAAGTATCTGCGTCAGCTTTATCTTCATTTACTAGCACTTCTAGTGCATTGAAAGCTTTGCCATATTCACTTTGTTTAAAAAATAATGTGCTTAGTTTTTTTAATGCATCTACTTTAACGCTATCTATCATAGCTGCACGACTATAAAAATCTATTGCCGTGTTAGTATCGGCATTGTTTATAAAGTTGCTAGTAAGTGTCATTGTAGCCTTAGCATCATCTGGATAAAAGTAAAGCAGCGATAAAGCTGCATCGACTGCTAAATTAAATTTTTGACTTTTAAACATTTCATTTGCACTATTTTTTTGCCTCTCTTTTTCTGCTTCGCTCATGTTTATGACATTTGCACTTAGCATAGTGGTGGTAGTAATAATGCTATTATAGAATTTCTTTTGATAAGGATGAATGTTTAACATCAAAGCCATGATATCTAGCTTTTTATCTGGTTGATTTTCTATACTTAAAAGCACCATTATAGCAGCTTTTAGCCTTTTGTTTATTTCTAAAGCTGTTTTTGCTAGTTTTGCTGCTTCGTCTTTTTTATTTTCTTTTAGATTTATGTAAGCTTCTAGGCTTGTTATTTCAGCGTTTTGGTGTTTATTTTGGGCTAGTTTTTTTGCTTTGGAAATCTCATTTTTTGCTGCGTCTAAATCATTGTTAGAAACAGCGATATTAGCTAGAACAAGGTGGTTTTTGTAGTTTGGAAAAATCTCAGCTTTTTGAGCTAGCTCGTCTGCTTTTTGCAGGTTATTATCTACTAAGGCAAGAGCCGAGAGAACACGGTATTTTATAGCTTGGAACTGCGGGTCTTGTTCGCTTATGTTACCAGCAATTTCTATTAGAGTTTTTGCTTTTTCTTTGTTGTCCATATCAAAAGCTAGCAATGCTAAAAATATCATAGCATTAGAATATAACTTTTGGATAGATGGATTAGGGTTTTGTGGGAGTGTGTAGGGAATTTTAGAATTCTCGCTTGGAATTTTAGAATTCTCATCGGTGGCTTTGACAGCAGTGTCATCAGTGACAGCAACGGCTTTTATGCCTGCGTGATAAAACGCCACCAGCACGCAAGCAAGAGCATAAAATGGTTCTTTGTCACTTTCATAGCTTGTAACTCCATGTTCTAAAAACTGCGGCGCATAAGCAGCATTTGGGCTATATGCTCCAAAACTCTCACCCTTAAAATATGGATTTTGGTCTATGATGTGTTCTTCTGGTTTGGCACAAATATCAGCTAGAACCTGATGCGCTGCTAGCCTAAGAGCTGCATCATGGATGTTTTTTTCTCTTTCATTAGCTATAGCTAAAACACCATAGCTATCACTTTTTGCTCTTATTATTTCAAGGCTAAGTGGTGCATCAGTTACTATGGCTTTTGAGGCAAATTCTATTGCTTTTTGATTTTGTCTGTCGTTTAGTAGCAGCTGGGCGATACCAGTGAGTGCTCTTATATCATCATTTTTACTTGCTAGGACTTTGTTAAAAAGATTTAGTGCCTCTTGCGGGTTGCTAGCGATAAGCTTTTTGGCTTTATCTAAAAGTTCATTCATCTTTGCGCCTTTTTTAAAATTTTAATAGCAAGTATATCAAAAAAAAAAAAAAAAACGATATAATTCTGGCTATGTTTTTGCAAAATTTAATATGCTTTTAAGCTTAAAAAAGGATTCAAGATGAAAGTTCTACTTTTGGCTGGTGGTTTTGGCACTAGACTTAGTGAGGAAACCGATATCAAACCAAAACCTATGATTGAGATTGGTGGAAGACCTATACTTTGGCATATAATGAAGATTTATTCGCATTATGGATTTAATGATTTTGTCGTGCTTTTAGGCTACAAAGGCTATTATATAAAAGAGTATTTTGCTAATTATTTTTTGCACCGCAGTGATGTTAGAATTGATCTAACAAATAATAAAATGGATATTTTAAATACCTCTAGTGAGCCTTGGAAAATCACGCTAATCGATACTGGACTTGAGGCTATGACTGGTGCTCGTGTGAAAAAAGCAAAGCGCATAGTAGGCGATGAGCCATTTATGCTCACTTATGGCGATGGCGTAGCAAATATAGATATAAAAGCACTTTTGGAATTCCACAAGTGTCATGGCAAACTTATGACTATGACATCAGCGCAACCAGATGGTAGATTTGGTGCTTTAAATCTGGGCGAAAATGATCAAGTTTTAGAATTTAAAGAAAAACCAAAAGGCGATGGTAGCTGGGTAAATGCTGGATTTTTCGTATGTGAAAATGCTGTGTTTGACTATATAGCAGATGGCGATGATGTAACCTTTGAGCAAGAGCCACTCATGAATCTAGCAAAAGATGGAGAGATTTTTACCTACAAGCATCATGGTTTTTGGCAACCTATGGATACTTTAAGAGATAAAAATAAGCTAAATGAAATGTGGAATTCCAAAAAAGCACCGTGGAAGGTGTGGTAAGAGTTTTAAAATACTTTTATAGACAAAAGGCTATAATCCCAAAAAGGAGAAAAAATGCAAAATCCAAACCTAGAATATCATAAAGAAAAACTAGCCCAGATCATCAAAGATATAGACGAAGGCAAGGCTAAAATGTATAGCTTTGAAGAGGCTAAAAAGCTTATGGATGAACACTCAAAAGAGTTAATAAAAAAATATAGCGCGAAAAAAGCAGTCAATGAAAATTAAGCTTAATAATTTATTTTTGAGTGCTTTAAAAGATATTAAAGAATTTATCGCGCTTGATAGTTCTTTTAATGCGCAAAAATTTAACGATGATGTTTTTACTAAAATAGAGACTCTTTCATTTATGCCAAAAAAGTGCCGAAAAAGCGTGATTTCAAGTGATGAAAATGTAAGGGATTTGATTTTTAAGGGTTATGTTATAACTTTTAGAATTTCGCAAGATTGTATAGAAGTATTGTATATTTTTAAAGAAAATGAACCGAAATTTAGGTTTTAAAGGCTTTAAATGTTTAATCATTTTTATAAAAATAAAAAAGTATTTATTACAGGGCATACCGGTTTTAAGGGTGCTTGGCTAGCTAGAATTCTACTTTTGGCTGGTGCTGATGTAGCTGGATATGCGCTAAAAGCTCCCACAAATCCAAGCCTTTTTGAGCTAAGTCAAACTAGCAAAGATATGAACTCAATCATTGCCGATATAAGAAATAAAGATGAATTAGAAGCTAGAATTTTGGAATTCCAACCTGATATCATTTTTCATCTTGCCGCTCAGCCACTTGTAAGGGCTAGTTATAGCGACCCAGTATATACATATGAAACAAATGTAATGGGCACGGTAAATATAATGGAAGCCCTAAGAAAGTGTGCTAGCGTAAAATCATTTATAAACATAACCACTGATAAAGTCTATAAAAACAAAGAATGGCTCTGGGGATATAGAGAAGATGAAGAGCTTTGTGGCTTTGATCCTTACTCAAACTCAAAATCATGCTCTGAGCTAGTAACTTATAGCTATAAAAACTCATTTTTTGTTGATGATAAAGTAGCGATAAGCACAGCTAGAAGTGGAAATGTAATAGGCGGTGGTGACTACTCAGCTGATAGAATAATCCCTGATTGTATTCGCGCTATAAAAGCAAATAAAAATATTGAGCTTAGAAATCCAAACTCTACTAGACCTTATCAGCATGTTTTGGAGTGTTTAAGTGGATATTTGCTACTAGCGATGAAGCAATATAGCGATAAAAGTCTAGCTAGTTCGTATAACTTCGGTCCTGATGATGGCTCATGTGTAAGTACTGGAATGCTAGCTAGTTTATTCTGCGATGCTTGGGGCGATGGCGCAAAGTGGATAAGTGTAGAGCAAAAAGACGCTCCACATGAAGCAAATTTTTTAAAGCTACAATGCGAAAAAGCCAAAAATATACTTGGTTGGCTACCAAAATGGGATATAAAGCAAGCCGTAGAAAAAGTAGTAGAGTGGCAAAAGGCGCTAGATGGTGGAATTTCAGCTAGCCAGATTACAGATAAGCAAATAAAAGAATATTTTGGAGTTTAAAAATGTTTGAGAACAAAACTAAACAAGAAGCTACAAAGCAAATTTTAGATTTAGTTCGCGAATATCACGATAAATACATGGTGCGTACGCCTTGGCAAGATGGGGAGCGTATAAATTACGCTGGGCGTGTGTTTGATGCTGATGAAATGGTGAATTTAGCGGATTCTGCGCTAGAGTTTTGGCTCACATCGGGCAGATATACTGAGCATTTTGAAAAAGAGCTTGGCAAGTATCTAAATCTGCCTTATGTTAGCCTTGTAAATTCTGGCTCAAGTGCAAATCTACTAGCTTTTATGACACTTACTAGCCCACTTTTAAAAGAGCGCCAAATCAAACGAGGCGATGAGGTAATAAGCGTAGCTTGTGGCTTTCCTACCACTATCACACCGATTTTACAATACGGAGCCGTGCCTGTATTTATAGATGTTAGCTTAGAGACTGGAAATATTGATGTAAATATGCTAGAAAAGGCATTAAGTCCAAAGACAAAGGCTGTTATGCTAGCCCACTCGCTTGGCAATCCATTTGATATAAAAGCTGTAAGTGAGTTTTGTAAAAAGCATAATCTTTGGCTGATTGAAGATAACTGCGATGCGCTTGGCTCAGAATATACTCTAGATGGTAAGACTCGCAAAACTGGCACCTTTGGCGATATTGGCACTTCTAGCTTTTATCCACCACATCATCTTACTATGGGCGAGGGTGGGGCTGTATATACAAGCTCTGCTTTACTTAACCGAATTATTCGCTCGTTTAGAGACTGGGGAAGGGACTGCTACTGCCCAAGTGGCAAGGATGATACTTGCGGATGTAGATTTAGCAAGCAATATGGGGAGTTGCCACTGGGTTTTGATCACAAATACACTTATAGTCATTTTGGCTATAATCTAAAAGCTACTGATATGCAAGCAGCTATAGGCTGTGCTCAGCTTAAAAAACTTGAAAGTTTTACAAAAAAAAGACGCGAGAATTTTGAGTATTTAAAAGCCAAGCTAGAAAGCACACAAGATAAATTGCTTTTGCCACAAGCTACAGAGAATTCTAACCCTAGTTGGTTTGGATTTTTGATGCTGTGTAAAGATGGAGTAAGTAGAAACGACTTAGTCCTTGCGCTTGAAAAATCAGGAATTCAAACAAGAGCATTATTTGCTGGAAATATCATTAAGCACCCTTGTTTTGATAGTATAAGAAATAGCGATGCTTACAGAGTAGTAGGCGAGCTAACAAATACAGATAAAATGATGAATAACGCCTTTTGGGTCGGTGTGTATCCTGGAATGAGCAGTGCTATGCTAGATAAAATAGCTAAGGTAATAATAGAAAATTTATGAAAAATAAAACTATCTTACTAACTGGTGCAAGTGGATTTTTGGGCTATCATTTTGCCAAAACTCTCTTGGCAATGGGCGCTAAGGTAGTGGGGATAAAACGAAAGAATTCTAGTTTATGGCGATATAGTGATATCAAAAGCGATAACCTAGAATTCTATGATATAGAAGATTTAGAAAAAGCTTTTAGTGATAATATACCAGAATGCGTGATACATACTGCTTGTTTGTATGGACGAAGTGGCGAGAGTCTAGTGGAGCTTATGGATGCAAATGTTATGTTTGGCTTGGAAGTCTTTGAAATGGCGTTAAGTCATAAAATTCAAACTTTTTTTAATACCGATACTTTGTTAGGGGAAAATATAAATAATTACGCACTTTCAAAAAAGCAATTTAGCGATTGGCTAAAGCGGAATTCTAGCTCAATGCAGATTTTTAACATGAAAATCGAGCATATGTATGGGCTAAAAGATGATAATAAGAAATTTATATCTTGGTTTATAAATGAACTTATAAATAATGTTGATAAAATAGATTTAACAAGCTGTGAGCAAAAGCGTGATTTTGTCTTTGTGGATGATGTGGTAAATGCGTATTTGGCTGTATTTGAGAACAAAGAGAAATTTGGCAAATTTGCTGAGTTTGATGTAGGCACGGGCGAGCAAATTGTGCTAAAAGAGTTTTTGCTAGAAATTTATAATCAATGTAAAGCAAAATTTGACTTTGATACATTTTTAAATTTTGGAGCAAAAGAGATGAGAATAGGAGAAGCTATGGAAATAGTAGAAAATGTGGAGCCTTTAAAAAGCTTAGGCTGGAAGCCAGCAAATAACCATAAAGATAATATCACCATGATTGTAGATGAAATGGGGGGGGGATCTTCTAACCTACAATTTAATTTCACAGCTTGATATAAAGGCTGCGTGATGATAAAGCTACTAAATACCACTTTAAGTGGATTAAAAATTATAGAAACAAATCATTTTTGCGATGAGCGTGGAGTGTTTCATAAATATTTTTCTAAAGATGAGTTTAATAACTTGGGCTTGGAGAGTGATTTTAAAGAAGCGTATTATTCAATAAATCAAAAAAATGTAATTCGTGGAATGCACTTTCAAATCCCACCTGCCAATCACACAAAGCTAGTGTATGTAACGAGTGGGAGAATTCTAGATGTTTGCCTTGATATAAGGCGAGATTCTAGCTCTTATGGCAAATATTTTAGCATAGAGCTATCAGGCGATAAAGCGCAGTGTCTATATATACCAAGTGGTTTTGCTCATGGATTTAAGTCATTAGAAAATAACACTTGCGTTCATTATTTACAAACTACTTGCTATAATGCATCTTGCGATATGGGCTTGCGTTATGATAGCTTTGGTTTTGAGTGGGGCGAAGGTGAGTTTATAATCTCGGCAAGAGATAAAGAGCATATGTGTTTTGATGATTTTGTATCACCATTTAGGAGCTAAAATGAGTGCGAATATAATGTATTATTGCGTTGTAGAATGCGATAAAGATGAATATTTAGGCAATGAAATTATAAACAATTATAATTTAAAAAATTTTAGATATCAAAAAAGCTTATTTGAACATATAAAATTTTACCGTGATGGATATGAAATTTTTGGATATAAATTTAAACTTATTTTTGGATATGATAAAAATGAACTATTATCTAAAATCACAAAGGATAAAACGGCTTATTATTTTGTTAAATTACCAGAAAGTATTTCTAAAGATGAAAATAAAAAAGATGAAGCTTTTGGTTTTGTAAGAAAAAACAACAAAGAAGAGCTAAAAAACAGCGATCATTTTTCTTGTGGTAGTTGTGAGTTATTTTTTGATAAATTAAATGGTGTAGTTCTTATAAATAAAAGAGGCTCTATAAAAATGGGTTCTATCATCAAAGATTATATTCTTGCTTTATCTTATTTTAAAAAAATTCAAGAATTTCAAACAAAGGCAATAGAAATAAAAAAACCACATTTTTGGCGTTATATAAAAAATTTTAATTTATGTGAATATTGTTGTCAAAGAAAAAAGTGGAATAATTTTGTAAAAGATTTGGAATTCTTTGAGATGAATCAATATTTTTCAAATCCAATAATGCTAAATGCTTATCAAAGTTATAATATGTGGAAATTTATATATAAAAATTTCAATTTAGAAGGCTATCATAATGATATGCTAAGACAAAGAGCAAATATCTTAAAAGATAATAGAACGCACGAGGTTGCTACAAAGGCTTATTTTTGGGCTGCTGCTAGTGCTATAATTGGTCTTATTTCGCTAATGCATTCTGTTTTTGGGAGCTAAAATGTCTAAAAAAGTATTTTTAACCGGTGGTTCTGGCTTAATCGGCAAAGAGACTTTGCCTTTTTTACTAGAAAATGATTTTGAAATTTACGCATTGACTAAAAGAGATTTAAATAGCATAGATAATGTAAATTATATAAAAGGCAATTTATTTGATAAAGCTTTTATTCAAGGTGTTATGAGCGAAATAAAGCCTGAGTATTTGCTTCATTTTGCGTGGTATTGTACTGGAGTGTTTGAGGATAATATAAATTATGAGTTTTTAAGCTCATCGCTTGATTTGTTAAAAGCCTTTGGCGAAAATGGTGGCAAAAAAGCTGTAATGGCAGGTACATACGCAGAGTATGGATATTATAATGAGAATTTAAAAGAGAGTTTTGTGGCTCAGCCTATAAACGCTTATAGTAAGTGTAAAGATTTTTTACGCCAAATTTCAGCTAGTTATTGCGAAAACAATGATATTTCATTTGGCTGGGGCAGAATTTTTTCAGCTTTTGGCTTGGAGAGCGACCCACGAAGACTTACTTCTTATGTGATAAATAATTTGCTAGAAAATAAAGAAATTGTTATAAAAAGTGGCTCACTAATTCGCGATTATATTTATAGCAAAGATGTGGCTAGAGCGTTTGTTAGCTTTTTGGATAGTGATGTAGATGGAGTTTTAAATATTTGTAGTGGCAAAGATACTAGCATACATGATTATGTGATGATGATAGCTGGAATTCTAGATAAAAAGCATTTGGTAAAATTTGAAGAGCAAAAAAGTAATCAACAAACAAGAGTGGTTGGAGATACAGAAAAATTACGCAATGAACTAAAATTCTCTACTAAATATGATATTTATGATGCTTTAGCAGAAGTAATAGAACAAAGCAGAAACCTTATAAAAAAGGAGAATATATAACAATGAAAGAAATTCTACAACAAAATGGATTGTTGCTGACTGGAACTTGTGATTTAAATGATTTTACATTTGAAATGCCATTTTTGGTATGGGGGGGGGGGGGTGCGAGCTCATCAAGTAAGTGTAGGAGCTTATGGCTATATAAGTCCAAATACCCTCATCACAAACGCCAAAGTAGGCAGATATAGCTGCATAGGGCATGCCTGCGAGATAGGACTATCCAAGCACTGCGTAAGCGATGTGATAATAAGCAATCTCTCTCCCTTTCGTGGCATAAGCACCAAAGGACTAAGTGAAAACGCCTATCTGGGCTACAAAATAGACGATGAAAACCCCTCACTCACAAACATAGCAAACGATGTATGGATAGGTGCTCACGCACTCATCCCAGCAGCACATGATATTACTATAGGTAATGGTGCTATAGTAGCAGCAGGGTCTGTGGTAAGCAAGGATGTACCAGCCTTTGCTGTGGTGGCAGGTAGTCCTGCGCGAGTAGTAAAAATGCGTTTTAGCGATGAAATTTGTGCTGACCTTGAGAGTAGTTGTTGGTGGGATTATGATTGGCAAGAGGCAGCTGCAGCCTTGCCAGGTCTTGCTAGGATGGCACCACTTAATGATGCTAAGGCATTTTGTACATGGTGGAGAGATGGTGGGGCTGATATGATGAAGCCATATCTCATAATTCCACAAAAAAGACGAGTGCGCCGAGAAGGGCAAGAAGTGTTTTTGGATAAACTATTATAAATAAGGAGAAATATGGAAAATATAATAATTCTAGGTTCTGGGATAGCTGGTATTTCAGCTGGATATCATTTGAGTAAAAATGGCAATAAACCAATTATTTTTGAAAAAAATGATGATTGGGGGGGGCTTTGTGCGAATTTTAGTATAGATGGATTTCGTTTTGATAAGTTCGTTCATTTTAGTTTTGCTGATGATCCATATATAAAAGAACTTTTTGAGAGCTCGTCGCCACTATATGATCATCCTAGTCTAAGCTATAACTACTACCAAGGCTGCTGGCTCAAGCACCCTGCACAAAACAATCTAGCCCCGCTACCAAGCGATGAAAAAGTAACAATAATAAAAGATTTCGTATCTCGTCCGCAAAAGTCTGTAGACGAGATACGAAGCTATGATGAGTGGCTAAGATGTCAATTTGGCAATTATTTTGCTGAAAATTTTCCATTTAGATATACTAGAAAGTACTGGGGAGTAGAAGCAAAAGAGCTAGAAACCAAATGGGCAGGCATTAGAATTCACTCACCTGATCTAGAACAAGTATTAAAAGGCTCGTATGAAACCCAAAAGGAGAATTACTACTACACAAACTTTATGCGATATCCAAAAAAGGGTGGTTTTCGCTCAATTTTGGATAAATGTAGAAAAGGGCTTGATATTAGATTTAACAAAGAAGTAGTTAGAATAGATACAAAGTCTAAAATAGTGTATTTTAGTGATAATACTACGCAAAGCTATGATAGATTGATTTCATCTTTGCCTTTGCCAGATATTGCCAAGATGATAGATGATGCGCCAGCCAATGTACTAAATGCGGCTGCTAGCCTGCGCCACACTAGTGGATATATGGTATCTTTGGGCTTTAAGCGACCTGATGTGGCAAAATATCTATGGTTTTATATTTATGATGAAGATATTTTATCATCTCGTGTATATAGCCCAAGCCTAAAATCGCCTGATAATGCACCAAAAGGCTGTAGCTCACTACAAGCTGAAATATTTTTTGATTCTAAAACTAGAATTCCAAATAAAAATGAAGTGCTAAAAAATACTATTGATAAATTTGTTGCTATGGGGCTGTTTAAAGAAGATGAAATCGTGGTAAAAGATATAAGGTTTGAAAAATACGCAAATGTAACATTTGATCATGATGTCTATAAAAATAGAGATATGATTCTAGAATTCCTGCGCCAAAGTGGGATCGAGAGCATCGGCAGATTTGGCAAATGGGAGTATTTATGGACGCATCAAGCTTTTAAAAGCGGCATGGACGCGGCTAAAAATTAGCTAAATTATTTTATCAGCACCACTTAATGACGCTGATAAAATATACTTTAATTTATATTTCAAGCCTAAAATAAAGATAAAAAGCCATTTATCACAATGGCATTTACTATATCTATGAAAAAGGCTCCGCATAGCGGCACGATGATAAAGGCTGTGTGGCTCATACCGTAGTTTTTACATACAGCTTGCATGTTTACCATAGCTGTCGGCGTAGCACCCATGCCAAAGCCGCAGTGCCCAGCTGAGAGCACGGCTGCATCATAGTCTTTCCCACAAAATCTAAATGTAACAAAAATCGCAAAAAACACCATAAGCACGCTTTGGACAAAAAGCACGCTAAATATCGGCAAAGCAAGATTTGCTAGCTGAACTAGATCAATGCTCATCAAAGCAAAAGCTAAAAATAGCGCAAGGCTAACATTGCCAAGTAAGCCCACTTCTCTATCAAAGACCTCGTGGATTTTAAGCGCACTTAAAGAGTTGCGCAAAATCACGCCAGTAAAAAGACAATACACAAAAGTAGGCAAGGTAAAACCAAGCTCAAGCCCCTTTATAAAATCAGCAACATAAACCCCCACAAGCAAACAAATAGCAAGCAAAGCAAGGCTTTCAACGAAGCTGTTTTGCGTAATTTTGCGCTCTTTATATGCTTCAAGCTCGGTTATAGGGATATGGACACTCTCTGTTTTATCGCCTGGGGTTTTAAGGTTGTGCTTTTTGATAAGATAAGTTGCCACTGGTCCGCCTATAATGCCGCCTATTACTAGTCCAAAAGTAGCTGCTGCCATAGCCACCTCCAAAGCCCCAGCAAAGCTGTAAGGCTCAGCGCCAAACACACTAGCCCACGCAGCACCAGTGCCATGCCCTCCGCTCATAGTGATTGAACCTGCTAAAAGTCCTATAAGATGGTTTTGTCCAAGGGCTGTGGCAATGCCTATACCAACTGCATTTTGCAGCACTAAAAGCACGCTAATTACGACTAAAAAAATAAAGAGTTTTTTGCCACCTTTTTTAAGCGATGAAAAATCAGCCAGCAAGCCAATAGAGCTAAAAAACGCTAGCATCAAAGGATCTTTTAGCGAGCCATCAAAACTAAGCTTGATATCACCAAAAACACGCAAAAGCAAAAACAAGCTAGCTGCTATGATGCCGCCTACCACGGCTTCTGGGATATTGTATTTGCTAAGCACCTTTATACGAGAGTTCAAAAAAGCCCCAAGCAAAAGCACCAAGACCATAACCACCAAAGTAGAATAAAAATCAAATGAAATTGTTTGCACCTAATCTCCTTTATTATTTTGCTAAAATACTAACAGAAAAATAACAACAAAGAGAAAAATCAGTATAAAAAAGTAAATTTTATTTTTTATTGTTACTATTTTACTCATTTTTAGCTTATTTTTTCTGGGGGTTAGGGGATGTCTTTTAATATAGAATTCCTAGCTAAATCTAGAATTTCTAGTAGGAATTCTAGATTTTTTAGATTAAATTTCGTAGGAATTCTAGAATTCCTAAGCCTTGTGTCATCCCCCGACTTGACCCTAGGTTCTCTGTGCTAGGGAATTCTAAAATTCCGTCATTGCGAAAATTCCGTCATTGCGAGGGAGAATTCTAGATTTTAGTGGGGTCTTAGGGGCGGCAGCCCATAAGGGTTTAGGGCGTAGCCCTTATAAAATTTGCAAGCAGTGGGGCTTGCCCCACTAAAGCGAGCAAAATTTTAGAATTCCTAAATAAAATCTAGAATTCCCTAAGGATGAATTTAGAATTTCTAGAGATTGCTTCGCTTCGCTCGCAATGACGAAAATTCTAGAATTCTATATAGAGATCTCCCAGTCAAGCTGGGGGATGACATAGTAGGGAATTCTAGAATTCCTAAATAAATTCTAGAATTCCCTAGAACAAATATAGAATTCCCATGATAAATTCTAGAATTCCTAAGTTAAAAAATACCCCCTAACCCCCAAAAAAACTACTTTTTAGCATTTTGCGTGGCACGATAAAGAAAGCTAAAAATCTCAGCAATCGCGCGGTATAGATTTGGCGGAATTTCTTGGTTTATATCGATTTTGCTTAGGATTTCAACTAGGTCTTTATCTTCTTTTATGGGGATATTGTTTTTTTTGGCTGCGGCGATGATGTTTTCAGCGATGATGCCCTGACCGCTTGCTAGCACCTTTGGGGCGCCATCTTTTTCTTTGTTATAGCCTAGGGCGACAGCCTTTTTTAGAGCTGATTTTAGTGGATTTTTAGCCTTTTTCTCTGCCATTTTATGCCTTTATGTTATATCCTAGGTCTATGTCTTCGAATTGTTCGTAGGCACTTTTGCCACCTTTGCTAGCCACAAAAAAGTTATTTACCACAAGCCCAAGTTCGTTTAGGGCCCTTTTAAGACTTTTGGTCTCGCTTAAAATAATTTCTTTAAAGCCATCATTGCCAGTCTGTATGCTAACATCAAGAAATTTATTCTCAGCCAGACCTAGCACTATACCAATCTCGCCAAATTTCACAAAACTAAGCTCAATACGAGCGTAAAACTTGTCCTTGTTACCACGCTTGAAGCTAAGATTTGAGCTATTTAGCTCGTCCCAGTGGTAGGGCAGGTAGGTTTGTAGCGAGTTTTGCGCAAAGCTTGCTAGCTGGTGAATTTCAATCTGGGTTAAAAGTCGTTGCGCAGCGGTGTGGATATTTTGCGTGCTGGATTGATTTTGCGTGCTTTCTTTTAGGTTTAAAAGCACGGATTTCATGTCGCTTTGTAGCTCTTTTAGAGCTTGTTCTGCATTGTTTGGCTTGATTGCGCCTATGCTTTTAGCAGCACTTTTGGACAAGCGAGCAAGGCTTTTTATTTCTTCAAGGGCTGATTTTGCGCTAGCTAGTTCTGGGCTAAGGGTGTTTTTTAGGCTAGTTAATGCGCGAGCTAGTTCAGTGATTTTGCCTTGGAGATTTGGGGTGTTTACCTCTGAGCTAATTGCTTCTTTAAACTGCGATAGATTTATGTTTTTAAAGCTATTTTGCTCTTGTGTTAGAGTGGAGTTTTGAGAGAAACTGGCGTTTTGCGAGAAAGAGCTGTTTTGCGCAGGGTTTTGGCTAGCGTTTGCGTTTAGAGAAGACGAGTGCGCTGTGCTACCTGTGTTGCTTGTTTGTATATTTATTCTTATATGATTTGCTTTTGGCTCGTTTTGTTTGCTTAGAGCCTCTTTTAGCGTGGCATTTTGCTTATTATTTGGGTCATAGCGAGTAAGAAAGGCTTTAAAATTGCTATCTTTATTTTTTAGCAAATTTAGAGCGTTTTGTAGCTCGTTTGCGCTAGCATTTATTTGTTCCCTGATAGCTCTAGCATCTTTTAGTGTGGCGCTATTTAGATTGTAGTTATTTGCGCTTTTTTGAGCGTTTTGTATGCTTGATTCTATGTGCGAGAGCAGATTTGCGGCTGTTTTTAGGCTAAGGTTTTTGCCTAGATTTGAGAGTTTATCAAGGTATTTTGCTGCGTTTTCTAGGGCGTTGCTTGCCTTGTCTAAGGCTTTAAAAGGCGAGTTATTTATAGTATCTTGGTTTAGCTTTTTTTGCTCTTTTAGTAGGGTCTCAAGGTCGTTTATGCTCTTTTTAGCATCGCTGTCGTTTGGCAGCTTTAAAAAGCTTTCTTTTAGCCCTTGATTTTGCGTGTTTTTCATCTGGCTAAGTAGTTCTTTGATTTTGCTTGGCAGGCTTTGGGCCTCTAGGCTTTGGGCGATTTTGGCTTCTAGCATTATGCCTGAGTCTTTAATTCCTTGTGCTACGCCTTGTGGGCTTAGGTTTTCAATTGGCTTTATAAACTTTGCTAAGGCTTCTTTGAAAGTGGCTAACTTTTCTTTGCCCTCTAGGGCTTTTAGCAGCTCTCTTATATCGCTTGCTAGGTTTGGGGCGACTTGGAGCAGGCGTGGCATATTTGGGCCTTGTTCGCCGCTTTTTAGCCCGCTTAGTAGCTTGTTTGTAAGCTCACCTAGCTTTTGTTCTATTAAGGTTTGCTTTTCTCCTAGGATTTCTTGCTTGTCAAAAAGCGGCTTACTTGTAGCGTCTTTTGTGGCGGTGTCTTTGGTGCTTGTTACTCGCTGCGAGACATCTTTTATGCGCTTATCACGCTCTAGTTCCCTTATTTCTTTGTCTACTAGCGGCTGGGTTATGGATGTGTTTATCATGTTATTTTGCTTTTATAAAAAGAGCTGAAAATAGCGCAGAAATCGGCATCACAGCAATGCCAGCCAAAAAGCTAAGTGGCTCAAAAAGCTCTTTTTTTAATAGAATAAAAAAAGCTAAAATAAGCAAAACATAACCAAGCAAGCGCAAAGGCGAGAATACAGAGCCAAACTCATAAAGCCGCAAAGGTATTTTTGGGGTTTTTTCATTAGGAATTCTAGAATTCCCAGCGTTTTTTGCTTCATTTTCATTAGGAATTCTAGAATTCCCTAGCTTTGCTACTTCATCTTGGCTAGGAATTCTAGAATTTTCATCATCAAAAACATCATCAAATGCGCTTATATCAGCAGTTGCTATTTTTTTTGCCACACGCTTTTTATATCCTAAAAAACTAGCTAAGATGATAAGCGAACTAGAGATTAAAGCAACTTGTGAGTTTAACACATGGACTGCGCCAAAATACGCACAAATAACAATCAGCACTGCGTCTATACAAAGATAAATTAAAGCTAGTTTTTTTGCCACTTTTACTCACTTAAAAATTTTTGCCTATATCGTCATCTTGGGCGGTTTTTTTAGTGCTATTTGGCTTTATTATAGCGTGAGTATCGCCAAGCTCATCATAGCTTGCTTTTTGGGCTTTGTAGGCTTTGAAGACATTATTTATCGCTGCTAAGACGCCCAGGGCAATTCCGCCAAAAAGCGCCCAGTTCCCCCAGTACTGCCGTAACCACACGCCAAGACCTGTGCCAATTGCTACAGCTACTACCATGCTAATGCCAAGGCTTAGGCTATCAGCTGCACGCGCTATTTTAAAAGTTTTACTATTGTTTTGTTCTTTCATTTTTTTTATCTTTTGTTTTTTATTTGGCTAGAGCCTTGTTTTTTTATTGGCTGGCTCAGCTCGTGGGTGCCTTTATCCGCCGCACGCCTCGATGAATTAAGTATTCTATCATCAGCGCGCGGCGAATAAATTCACCTCACGATCTTGGAGCCTTGTTTTTTATTGCCGCTGCTGCGACTGTTAAAATTTTTAAATTCTAGAATTTAAAACTAGAATTTAATGCCAAATTCTAGAATTTAAAAAACACCAAATTCTAGAATTTCACGAAGTGGGCGAATTTTAGAATAGGCGTAGTGTGCTTAAAGGCTAGTAGGTGCACGGCGTAAATAGAACATAAGGTTCATTGAGCCGTACGTCTACTAGGCTTTAAGCGCAATCCGTCACTAATAACAATTCGCAAAAATCAAAGTGCTTTAAAGCTCGCTTCTATAGCTTCACATGTCGCCTCAATGCTGTTTTTGCTGTGCTTCGTGCTAATAAAGCAAGTCTCAAACTGACTAGGAGCAAGGTAAATCCCACGCTTTAGCATAGCTGCGTGAAACTTCGCAAACATCTGTGTATCGCTTTTTAGCGCAATATCGTAGTTTGTAACCTGCTCCTCATTAAAGAAAAAGCCCCACATCGTGCCACGATGCTCTGTTTGCAAGGCTATACCTTTGCGTTTTGCGCTGTTACTCATACATTTTAGTATGCTTTTTACCTTGCTGCCAAGCTTTTCATATACATTTGGAGTGGCAAAAATCTTACTAAGTGTAGCAATTCCAGCTGCCATGGCCAGTGGATTTCCACTTAGCGTGCCTGCTTGATACACAGCTCCATCTGGGCTTAGAAGGCTCATTATTTCATCTTTTCCGCCAAAGGCAGCTGCGTTTAGCCCACCGCCAATAACCTTGCCAAAAGTAGCTAAATCAGGCTTGATTTTATTAAACTTATAAGAGCCTGTCATACTTGCTCTAAAGCCACTCATAACTTCATCAAAGATAAGCACAGCACCTTTTTTGCGGCACAAATCTCTAAGCTGGGTCAAAAATGTAAGGCTAGCTGGCACAAGCCCCATATTTCCAGCAATAGGCTCTATTATCACAGCGCCGATATCATCGCTTTCATTAAAGCATTTCTCCACGCTAGCAATGTCATTATAAATAGCTAAATGCGTGTGCTTAGCAAAATCCTCTGGCACGCCAGGTGAGCTTGAGTTTCCAAAGGTGGTTGCGCCTGAACCTGCCTTTACAAGCAGGCTGTCGCTATGTCCGTGGTAGCAGCCCTCAAACTTGATTATTCCATCTTTTTTGCTATAAGCTCTTGCTAGGCGGATAGCACTCATGGTAGCTTCTGTGCCTGAGCTTACAAAGCGGATTTTATCAAGGTAGCTGATTTTGCTTAAAATCAGCTTTGCTAGCTGGGTTTCAATCAGCGTTGGAGCCCCAAAACTAAGGCCTTTTTTCATGGTTTTAGTAATTGCGCTCTCTACGCTTTTATCGCTGTGCCCTAGAAAAAGTGGCCCCCAGCTAAGCACATAGTCAATATACTTTTTGCCCTCTATATCGTAGATAAACTCATCTTTTCCACGCTCAATAAAAAGCGGAGAGCCTTTTACACTTTTAAAGGCACGAACAGGCGAGTTTACGCCACCTGGGATGTATTCTTTGGCTTTTTCAAAGGCTTTTTGATTTGTCATTGTTGCTCCTTTTTGGTTTGTAAATACTCATAAAGAGTGAGTATTTCAGCATCTGTTAGAAAATAACTTGGCATCATACCTGTACTTTTATTTATTGATTTTTTAAAGCTTTCAAAATCCATATTGTTTATTTGCGGTGCGCTTAGGCTTAAAGTGCTTAGCTTGCCGTTTTTGGTATCTTTTTGTTTGTAGTTGGCTATTAGCTTGCCCTCGCCATTTTCGCCGTGGCATTTATTGCAGCCGATACCTCTGGGATTTTGGTATAGCATGCGAGCGTATTCCATTTTTGAGATAAAGTCCTCAGCATTTAGGGCACAAAACAATAAAAAAATATATAAAAATTTACTCATTTCTAAATTATGCTTAAAAAAAATTCTAGTATCATACGCTTTTTTATATTAAAAGGCGGTTAAGTTAGAAAATTTTGTCTTTTTACGAAATTTTAAAATTCAAATGAGTGCTAGAACTCTAGCAGTGAGTTAAGAGAATTCTAGAATTCCCATTTTGCTATTTTCTAGGCTCTTTTAGAGTTATTTTTTTTAGCTGTGGCTCTTAGTTTGTTAATTTTTTACTCATATATGCAAAATAGCAAAAAACTACACTTATAAATTTAAAAATTTGGGCTAAAACTAACCCAAATTTATTTATATTGATTTATGGTTTTCTTATGATAAATCTAAGAGTCGGGCCATCTTGTTCTATAGATAAAACTTCAAAACCGCGGTTTTTTGCATCAACAGGGATAGAGTTTATCGCCTGTGGACAGTCGCAAAGCACCTCTAAAACCTCTCCTTTTTTTAGCTGTGGCAATGCCTCTAAAGTAGCAATCGCTGGCATAGGACAAGCCTCGCCTTGGATATCAAGACTATAAGTTATTTCATAATTAGCTTTCATTAGTAAGCTCCTTTTGCAAAAAATCGTTTTTTATAAGCAAAAATCAGTGCAACACAAAGCAACAAAAGTCCAACATTTAATGTAAGTCCTGGTAAAGAGCCAAACTCATTTAAAAACTGAATCTTTGGCCCAGACTTGATCCAATCTGGAATTTGATCATAAATAATTGCTAAAATAGCAGTTCCAGCAAAATTTGCCACACCAACTATCATAAAATGTGTCTGCCCCTCAGCTGCTCTATAAGCCCATCCGCATTCGCAACCTCCTGCAAACACGATACCAAAACCAAATAAAAATGCACCTAAAGCAACAGCAACTGAAAAGCTTCTAACAAAAGCCGAATAACCATTTAACATAAGCACAAAAACTATAAATGTAGCAATAAGCATTCCGTAAAATGCTCCCTTTGCGGCATTATCACGACCAAACAAAAACAAATCGCGAAAGCATGATGTAAAGCATACTTGACCACGAGATATAATAAAACCAAAAATAAGCCCAAAGATAAGCCCAAGTGGAAGAAAGCTAGATTTTACTCCTAGTTTAAATGGCTCTGTAACGACAAAAAGATAAACAAGCCAAACAAGCGTGGCAATCAAAATCACCACACCATATCTAAAATGGCGTTTTGCGCGTCCTTTGTCATGCTCGATGCCTTTACCATTTATACCACATTTTTGGGGAGTAGCTTTTGGCATAAAAATTTTTAGCTTACCGACCTTTGTGGCACACCAAATACCAAGCACCATAAACACAGCAAATTCCCAAGTATGCAAAGAAAAATATGGAAGTCCAGTAAAAAAATCAAGCAGATTACAACCAAAAGCAAGTCTAGCACCAAATCCTGCAAGGATACCGCCAACTATAGCTTGAAAGATGCGTATACGGTTAGCTGGTAGGCGGAATTTAACCTTATTTGCAAAAAGAGCCGCTACCAACGCACCAATAAACATACCTATAAGCACAAGTCCTTCATAGCGAGTAAGCGGACTGCCTGAGAGATTTGTCATTTTATAATAGCTATATTTGCTAGTATCAAGACCAAAAAGCTCTAAAAACTCACCACCCCAGCGCGTCATCTCACCAGTGACTTGCCAACCAGTACCAAAAAAACCAAAGTAAATAGAAGCTATGATGGCAAGTGCTATCATAGATTTTGCAGTGTCCCAAAAATATATAAGATATTTTTGTTTGAATTGATTTAAGGCAGAAATCATTGATTAACCGTTCCTACAAACCTATAAAATCCTATAAAAAGATATAAAACTCTATAAATA
>CAMCEN010000006.1 GCA_945873855.1 uncultured Campylobacter sp. | reverse complement strand
CCCCCCCCCCCCCCCCCCCCCCCCCCCCCCCCCCCCCCCCCCCCCCCCAAAATAAACCTTAAATTTACCAAAAAGGCAAAAAATGAATGATATCATAAATATAGAGCTAAAAGAGCTTGGCATAAACTACAAAATGTATGCGCCAAATCGCAAAACTAACCTAATAGAACGCATCGTTGATCATACAAAACAGCCTTACGAATACGAAATGCTACTAACAATGGCTAATGAGCTTTGCCATATCAATCCTAAAAAAAATAAAACTATACTAGATGTTGGCATGAATATAGGCAATCACGCTTTATTTTTTGCTGCGCTTGGATATAAGGTAATAGGCATAGAGGCAAACCCAAAAATGAGTGCCATAGCCAAAAAAAGCGTAGAAATAAATGGCTTTGAAGATAAAATAAAAATAATTGAATGCGGCGCAAGCGATAAAGATGAAATATTATATTTCAAAGAAGAAATGCCAGAGAATTTTGGCGGTATGCATTTAGAGACAAAGGGGCAAGGTCCAGAGATAAAATGTAGGCGCATAGATGATTTGGGTATAAATGAAGAAATTTGTCTGCTTAAAATGGATATAGAGGGCATGGAAGCACCAGCTCTTAGAGGCGCAAAAGAACTTATTTCAAAAAACAAACCACTAATTTACATAGAAAGCCAGCTTATAAAAAACTTTAACACAAATGCTGATATTTTAGAAGCTCTTGGCTATATACACTTTTTTATGTGGGACATGGGGGCTCCAACACATCTTTTTAAACATTTGGATAGCATTAATGAGCGCCAATTAGCCCAAAAATTTGCCAGAGACTCTGCTATTTTGCGGCTACACAGCAGCTGCACGCCGCAAGGTACTTTTATAGAAAACACAACAGCTAGGACATTTAATGAATTAGCAGAGTTCAAAAAAATCACGCTAGAGGCTTTGGTCAGGCTTCTAGGTGGCACAATCGGCACGCAAAGCTTTGATGGTAAAATCAATGAACTCATAAAACTACTTCAAAAATAGGTAAAATTTAAAGCTTTAATATTACTGCAAGTTTAGAATTCTAGAATTCCTAGGTTTTTTTGGGGGTTAGGGGGTATTTTTTGTAATTCTAGAATTCCATAGCTAAACAAGGCGTACTATGTCATCCCCCAGCTTGACTGGGGGATCTTATCTCAGAGAATTCTAAAATCGCCGTCATTGCGAGCGAAGCGAAGCAATCTCGTTCAAAATTCCATCTAAAATTTCGTCATTGCGAGGGAGCAAAGCGACCGAAGCAATCTCGTTCAAGGCTTAATAAGGCTTAATAAATGAGATTGCTCCCTCTTTTTTCAAAGCCTCGCAATAACGAGAATTCTAGAATTCCTAGAGATTGCTTCGCTTCGCTCGCAATGACGGAATTTTAGAATTCCCAAAGAAAAAAAATACCCCCTAACCCCCAAAAAACTTAGCAACCAGCGGATGCGAAGTAAAAAAAGCAAACGAAAAACACGGATGCAACGCAAAAAGCGGATGCGAAGCAAAAAAAACGCTAGCTTAGATTGCGGCACTTTTTCTCCCAAGCAAGTGCGCTTGAGATTATTAGCTCAAGGCTCTGGTAGCGTGGCTGCCAGCTTGTAAGCTTGCGGATTTTGCTAGCATTTGAGATTAGCACGGCTGGATCGCCTGCGCGGCGCGGGGCATCTAGCACTTTGAAATCCACGCCGCTTACTTTTTTGGCGCATTCTATCACCTCGCGTACGCTAAATCCATTGCCGTAGCCGACATTAAAGACATCGCTCTCGTGCCTGCCAAGATACTCTAAAACCGCCAAATGCGCACTAGCAAGGTCGCAAACATGGATATAATCACGCTCGCAGGTCCCATCCCTGCTCTCATAGTCGCTGCCAAAGACACTAACGCTATCTCTAGCGCCGCAGATACACTCGCAGACAACTTTGATTAAATGCGTGGCGTTCGGGTAGTTTTGACCGATCTGCCCGTCTGCGCCTGCTACATTAAAATAGCGCAAAATTCCGTATTTCATGCCGTTTGCACCAGCTTTTGCCTTGCTAGCAGCGCAGGCATCTTTGATGATGCGCTCGCTCATTAGCTTGCTTGCGCCGTATGGATTTATCGGTATTTGCGGGCTTTCTTCGCTTACTACGCCGCCCTCTGGCTCGCCGTAGGTGGCAGCTGTGGAGCTAAAAATGAAGTATTTTACTCCGCTTTCACTAGCGATTTTTACGAGATTTGCGGTGTTTGCGGTGTTGTTTAGGTAGTATTTTAGCGGCTTTGCGACGCTCTCAGCCACCTCGATAAAAGCAGCGAAGTGAATAACAGCATCAAAGCGCCTTGCAACCATTAGTTTTTCAAGCTCAGCGGTGTTTGCGATATCTAGTTTGATGAAATCAAACTTAGCGATTTTTTCTAAGCACTGCAAAGCTTCTAGCTTGCCACTATATAGGTTGTCAAGCACGCAGATTTCGTGCTCGCCAGTCTCTAAAAGCTGTTTTAGCACATGAGAGCCGATGTAGCCAGCAGCTCCGGTTAGTAAGATTTTCATTTTTGCCCCTTGAAATTTTTGGCAATTATAGCAAAATTTCAAGCAAAGTTAAGCTTTTGTTTGCTAAAATCACAGCTCAGTTTTTGGCGACATAGCCAAGCGGCTAAGGCATGGGATTGCAAATCCTTGATCCCCAGTTCGAATCTGGGTGTCGCCTCCAAAAGGATTTGTGTGAAGTTCTTTTCTTTTGCGTTATTAGCGTGCTTATTTTTTGTATCTTGTTCAAACACAGCAAAAGGTGTTGTCGAAGATACCAAAAAAGCAGGAGAGTGGACGAAGGAAAAGATTCATGACGGAGCTTCTTGGGTAAAAGAAAAAACTGAGTAAGACTTTTTAATTGTATTATCGGGAGATGGCTGAGCGGTCGAAAGCGGCGGTCTTGAAAACCGTTGATGTGAAAGCATCCTGGGGTTCGAATCCCTATCTCCCGGCCACTTTTTATCACTTAAAACTTTTAAATATTTTTAGATTATTTTTATTTGATTTTAAAAGGAATTCTAGAATTCCTAAGAATTCTAGATGAAATTCAAGCTTAGGAATTCTAAAATTCCCAGTAATTCTAGTTGAATTCAAGTTTAAGAATTCTAGAATTCCTAAGAATTCTAGATACAATTCAAGTTTAAGAATTCTAAAATTCTCTAGGAATTCTAAAATTCCATATAGAGATCCCCCAAGGGGGCTGGTGGATGATAGAAAGAGATATCCCCCAAAGGGGAATTCTAGTTGAATTCAAGCTTAGGAATTCTAAAATTCTTAGGAATTCTAGTTAAATTCAAGTTTAAGAATTCTAAAATTCCTAGGAATTCTAAATGAATTCAACCTTAGGAATTCTAAAATTCTTAAGAATTCTAAAATTCCTAAGTGCTTATATATTTTCTAGCTTGATAGCGTCACTATCTATGATGCTTATACCACGATTTAGCGTGTTTTTTGCTATTTCTTGTGCCTCATATAAAGAGTGCATTTTATAAGTTCCGCACTGATATTTATTTACCTCTGGCAAGGCGTTTTCGTCTTTTAGCCCTAGCACATCGTTCATAGAAGCCTCCCATGCAGCCTTTACAGCTTGGCTACTTGGCGTGCCGATTAAACTCATGTAAAAGCCTGTTCTACAGCCCATAGGCGAAATATCGATTATCTCGCACTCTGCGCCGTTTAGATGCTCTCTCATAAAGCCAGCAAAAAGGTGTTCTAAGGTGTGAATACCTTTTTCGCTTAAAATCTCTTCATTTGGCTTACAAAAGCGCAGGTCAAAAACGCTAATTTTATCGCCTTTTGGCGTGGTCATGACTTTTGCTAGGCGAACGCCTGGAGCATTCATTTTTGTGTGGTCTACTTTAAAACTATCTAGTAGTGGCATTTTTTCTCCTTTTTTTGGGTATTAAAAAAGGCGCCAAAGGACAAAGCCCTTGACGCCCAAAGCTTAAAACTATAAAAAATTAAGCAAAATCAGAGCGGATTTGCTCAACCCAGTTTGAGATGCGCTCTTCTGTTTTGTCACTTTCATTATCAGCATCAAGCGCAAGTCCTACGAATTTGCCGTCTTTTACAGCTTCGCTCTCATCAAAAGTATAGCCATCAGTGCTTACAGCACCTACGATTTTTGCGCCTTTTGCACTGAATTTTTCAAACAAAATTCCCATGCCATTGCAATAAGTATCGCTGTAGCTGCTGCTATCACCCATACCAAATAAAGCTATTGTTTTGCCCTTTACATCAAGGCTGTCAAAATCAAAGCTATCCCACTCATCTTGCAAATCGCCGCTGCCCCAAGTAGAGGTGCCAAAGATGATTTTTTCATAGCCATTGATTGTATCAGCATCAGTTTGACCGATGTTATAAACATCATCAACGCCTAGTTTGTTAGCGATTAGATTCGCTGCTTCTTCTGTATTACCCATGCTTGAGCCATACACTATACATACTTTACTCATTATGTTTCCTTTGTGAAAAAAATTGAACGGCTAGATTATACCAAAAAATATACAATTTTTGACAAAAATTAGCTTTTTTCAATTATTTAGTAAATTTTTTGATTTTTTAGAGAGATAACTGCTAGAAAATTCTAGAATTCCCTAGCAGCTATTTTGAAAACTATTCGCAAGTATCGCAACCAAACTCTTTGTTTAGTTTAAAAACCTTACAATACTCACAAAACACGCAACTAACGCTTCTTTTAGCGCATACTAGAGGGATATCACGCTTTTTTGCTTCAGTTTTGATTTTTTTCATCGTGTTGTGATTTAAAAAGCTTGTAAGCATTACTATACAATCAGTATTTGCTGGTAACGGACGACGATTTATGCGGTTTTCGTTTCTTGCGTCCCAGTGTTCGATTTCATTAGCTCCAAGGCTTTTTAGTACTGATTTTATCGGTGTTATTTCGTCTGCACCTATTACTAATACTGACATTTTCATCCTTTACTAGTTTTTTGATATTTGTTATTATAATAAAATAAAGCTAAAAAATAGCTTATTTTGATTTCTTTTATCAAAAAAATAAAAATCTTTATATCTTTTTTAAAAAAGTATATTCTTATGCTATAATCTGCGCTTAAAAAGTCAAAAGGGATAGAAATGAAAAAATTTATTTTCTTAGCACTTTTTAGTGCTTTTTTTAGTACTTTTATAATGGGCTGTTCTGGAAAAAGCGTGGATGAGGCGCAAAAGCGTGAGCTTCTAGCCTACACGCAAAAGTTTCAACAAGACAATTTTTTGGTAGTTGCTACCTACCTAAATCCCATTTATAGCCAAGAAAACGACCAAAACGACGATTTTATTATAAGCGTCTATCCCCAAGATGCGCAGATTTTAATTGAGAGTTTGAAAGTAAATGAAAGCGACGAAAATATAAGCGCGCATTTGTTAAATGATGATGAGCCTTTATTAAAAAAACTTGCTTTTAACTCACCTTGGACAAAATACTATAAAATCAGCGTCCCAGCTAAAGATAGCGATACTCTAAAGCTGGAGTTTAAAGCCACTAGCGAAAGTTCTCAGCCCCACCAGGTATTGCTAGTTTTTCAAAAAATTTCGAGATCTTTATATTGGAGCCCAAGATAGAGCTGTAAATTACATAGTTTGCTAGCACTTTTTTAGCATACTCACGGCTTTCTGCATAAGGCACTAGCTCCATTGAGATAAAGGGCTCAAAGCGTGCGTATTTTGATGTATTGGCGTTAAATAGCTTGCCACCTGTAATCATACGCCTTGTAAAGCCAAGTCCGCCATTATACGCATAAGCTATAAAAATCGGGTTTTTTAAGTATTTTTCTAAGTAATTTAAATGATAATTAGCAAACTCATAAGCCACCCTAGGCTTAAACATATCATCTTCTTTAAAGCCAGGAATAGCAAGCTTTTTCTTACCGATATCATTTGCCACAAAAGGCATAAACTGCATCATCCCCAGCGCATACGACACCGATACTGCAGAGGGGACAAAGCGGCTTTCTTGGCGAGCAATGGCTAGGATGAGAGCTTGGCGAGAGATATCATTTGTGCCGATAAATTCCATAAAAGGCGTTGGAAAATAATGCCTTGCACCCTTATAAGCTCTCTGCATTAGATAACTAAACTCGCCTTGTGTGGTTTTGGTATAAAACTTTAGCGCATAGTTTGCTAGTTCTTTGCCTTTTAGTTTGGCTGCCTCGTCTTTTGTACGCTGCCAAGTAAAAGGATCGCTTATATCATAGCCTTTTAGCCCTACTTGGACTGGCTGGGGTACTATTACTTCAAGTTTATTATTGCCAGTGATTTCTTTGGCATAGAGGCTATACATATTTATATCTTTGCTATTTGAGAGCGTTTTTAGGCTAGTTTGACTCTTAGTTAGCAAATAATGCCAAAATAAAGCCTGATCACGCCCAGACGCACTTGCTGGGGTTTTTGCAGCTTGCTCAAAAAACAGCTCTGCTTTTTTCTCATCGCCACTTAAAAGCGCATTTAGCCCAGCCCAAAAAGCAGCCATGCCCTGAGGCTCGCTCGGATTTAACTCTAAAAGCCATGATTTTAAGGCAGCATTTTCGCCTTTTACCACAGCCTCACTAAGCAGGTTTAAAAAGCGATTTGATTTACTTAGACTTGCCCACATAGCACGGCTTGGGCGTATTTTGCGCAGCTCATTAGCTAGATTTACACTAGCTCCAAGATAGCGGTAATACGCCCAGATATTGCCACTAGCATTTATATAGCCAAGCGGGTCAGGGCTATTCATGGCCATGCTTAGAGTATAGAGGTCATTGTCCCTACCTTTAAAATACTGCGCTAGACGCTCTCTTTGCTCTTTACTAAGGCTTTCAAGGTATTGTTTGCTAAGCAAGTCTTTTTGACAAGCAGAGCTGGCTGCATAGATGTCGCCCTCGCACTCAGGCGGTAGTTTTAGCACTCCAACCTTGCTTTCAAAGAGCTTTTTTATCTTACCTGAGTTTCTAAAAATCAGCTTTTGAAGCTCTTTTAACTCTGCTTTATTTGGATTTTTTTCGCTGGCATAGCGGTAGATATAATAGTCTTTTGCTAGACCTTTTGGAGCCTTTAAAAGCTCGCTATAAGAGGGAATTTCAGCACTTAGCACAGACAAACAAAAAACACTACAAAGAACGAGCAATCTCATGAAGCAACCCTATAAAAAACATATCAATAAACTCTAAAGCAAAAATCAGCAAAAGTGGTGCTAAATCAATGCCACCAAAAACCGTGGGAATTCTAGTTTTGCGAACTAGTGCGTAGGCTGGGGCTGTGAGCTTATATAGTAGCTGGACTATTGGATTAAAAGGGTTAGGTTGTATCCAGCTAATTAACGCAGCTGCTATTAGCACCCAGATATACGCAGTTATTAGCATGTGAAGTATATTTGCCACTGCGCTTAAAAATGTGCTTAAAACTATCATAAACTAACAATCTCCCGCAAATCATCTTTGATTAAAGCATAAAGCTCGCTTAGTTCTGGGCCGTGCTGCGCACCTGTTAAAAGCAGGCGCAAAGGCATAAAAAAGCCCTTGCCTTTAAGGGCTGTTTTTGCCATTAGCTCGCTTTGGAATTCTTTAAAAGTCTCAGGGAAAGTTTGGAATTCTAGAATTGCTTTTTTTAGAATTCCAGCGTTTTCTCTCCACTCATCAGGAATTTCTTTTTTACTATAAATTGCGCTTATTTTCTCTTTTATTTCTGGAATTAGCGAGCTTTCTTGCGTGTAAAATCTAGCCAAAGCAGGTTTTGAAATTCCAAGTTCTTTTAAGCGTTCATCGCTAGCTCTTTTTATGTGTTCTCTATTGATTTGGGCTAGTTTATCCTCATCAAACTTCGCTGGGCTCTTGCTAAGTTTATCAAGGCTAAACCACTCCTTAGCCTCATCAAGGCTAAAAATTTCGCGTGGCGTTTTATTGCCAAGAAGCAATAAATAATTAGCAATCGCCTCTGGGGTGTAGCCAGCCTCAAGCAGCCATTTAACCGAGCTTGAGTTCTCACGCTTACTCATTTTTTGCCCAGTTTTATTTAAGATTATCGGCAAATGCGCGTATTTAATCTGCTCGGTATACCCAAGGGCTCTGCGGATTAGATTTTGGCGTGGGGTGTTGCTTACATGGTCTTCGCCACGGATCACGCAAGTAACGCCCTCTAGCATATCATCAATAGCGCAAGCAAAGTTATAAGTAGGCGTTTTATCAGCCCTAAGCAGCACAAAGCTATCAAAATTACTTGGCTCAAACTCCACCTTGCCTTTTATGCCATCAACAAAGCTAAAATCAGCATCTTTTGGTATTTTTAGGCGAACGACAGCAGGGCGTGGATTATTAAATACTTCTTCGCTACTTAGATTTTCGCAGGCTCCATCGTAGCGGTAAGGCCTATTTTCGTCTTTTGCCTTTTGCTTTTTAGCAGCCAAGGTCTCTTCATCACAAAAGCACAAAAACGCCTTGCCCTCGCTTAAAAGTTTATGAGCGAATTCTTGGTGAAATTTTAGATTTTTACTTTGGTAATAAAGCGTCTGCCACTTCACACCAAACTCACTTAAAATCGCCATTATTTCAGCGTCCTTGCCTTCTATGTTTCGCTCTTTATCAGTATCTTCTATGCGTAGCACAAAGCCAGATTTATCTTGCAGCGAGCAAAGATAGTTTATGAGTGCGGCTCGCAAATTGCCTATATGCATGTCGCCAGTGGGACTTGGGGCAAATCTATACATTTTTATCCTTGAAATTAAATTCTGCGATTATAGCAATTTTGCCTTAATTTTTAGGTGAAATTTTGCTTTTTTATTCACAGATGTTTTTTAGGGATCAGGGGGTATTTTTATCTAGAATTCCCTATGGAATTTTAGAATTCCTTAGAAGTTTTATTTAGAATTCCCCGAGAAATTCTAGAATTCTCTAGAGAAATCTAGAATTCCCTAGAAAAATCTAGAATTCCCTACGGAATTCTAGATTTTTATCGCCCTTTTTAGCTCAAGCAAATTTTGTTCTATTTGATCTTTTGTATATAGTGCGCTTACCACAGCTGCGTAGTCTGCGCCGGCTTTTGCCACGCTTGCGATATTACTAGCATTTATACCGCCTATTGCGCAAACTGGCACTTTTAAAAGCTCTTTTGCCTTGCTAATTATTTCAAGGCCGCAGCAAACGGCATTTGGCTTTGTAGGACTTCTAAAAACAGCCCCAAAGGCTGCGTAGCTAGCACCATCGTTTTGCGCCTTTAAGGCTAATTCGCAGCTGTCATAGCAGCTAGCACCGATGATAGCATTATCTCCTAAAATATCCCTAGCACGCCCTACTCCACCATCATCTTTGCCCACATGAACGCCGGCTGCGCCAACTCTTTTAGCTAAAAGCGCATCATCATTTATGATAAAACTCACGCCCACACTAGCACAAAACTCGCTAATTTTGCTTAGTTCTTTTTCATTGTGAGGACCACTTTTATTGCGGTATTGAATCATGCTAGCACCGCCATTGCAGAGCCTTTTAATACTAGCAAACAAAAGCTCATTTGGAGTAAATTTTTCATCACTTAGAGCATAAATTTTCATATTTTAAGCCTTTTAAAAAGCAAAATTATAGCAAGATTTATTTTTTTTAGCTAGAATTGCGAAATTATTTAAAAAAGGTTTATTTTGAAAGATATCAAATCTAGCATTATCTTAAAAAATGGCACGCAGTATTTTGACTGGACTGCTAGCGGTCTAGCGCACAAAGGCGTTGAAGAACGCATGCTAGAAGTGCTACAAACCTACTCAAACACGCACTCTGAGTGTGGGGCAAATGCTAAGGCTACTGGTGAGCTCTATGAGTTTGCTAGGCGTGAGCTAAAACGTCTTTTGGGGCTTGGAGATGAGTTTTATTTGCTTGGGACTGGTTTTGGTAGCACTGGGGCGATAAAAAAATTTTGCGAGCTTGCTGGCATTTATATCTCGCCGATGCTAAAAAAACGCCTTTTTAGCAGTGATGAGCTGTGGCAAAAAGCAAAGCAAAAAGCTCCTTTAATCATCACAGGTCCATACGAACATCACAGCAATGAACTACATTTTCGCTATGAGTTTTGCCATAGCATTAGGGTTAGGCTTGATGAAAATGGCGGCTTTGACTTTGATGATTTTGCTAGAATTTTGCGCCAAAATAAAAGCAGAGAAATCATCATTAGCGTAAGTGCTGCTAGCAATGTAACAGGCGTGAAAACTGATACTAAAAAACTAAGAGAGCTAGCAAATAAACTAGCCCCAAAGGCTATAATCGCCCTTGATGCAAGCTCGATTATAGCGCATGAAAACATCCCTAGTGAGCATTTTGATGCTCTTTTTATCAGCTCTCATAAGCTACTTGGCGGAGTGGGCGGCTGCGGCCTGCTAGCACTTAGAAAAAGCGTAGCGCATAGCTTTAGTGCTAGTGGCGAACCTAGCTTTGCAGCTGGTGGCGTAGTCGAGTATGTAAGCCGCTCATCAGCTAGATTTAATAGCAATTTTGAAGCCCTAGAAGATGCTGGCACGCCGCCTATTACGCAGATGATAAGGGCGTATTTGGCTTTTAAAGAGCGAAATGATTTTGGGCTTGAGAATATAAAAAAGCGTGAAAATGAGCTTATGGAGTATTTTGAAGCTGGGTTAGCAAAGATAAATCACATCATAAACTACACTCCCTTGGAGCGTGAGCGAGTGGGAATTTATGCCATTAACTGCGATTTGGTGGGCTGCTATGATTTTGCTAAAATGTTAAGCCAAAACTACGAAATTCAGGTGCGAGCAGGCTGTTCTTGCGCTGGGCCTTATGGGCATGAGCTTTTGGGGCTTGATGATGATTTTGAGCCGTATTTTAAGCCTGGCTGGGTGCGAGTAAGCTTACATTATAGCCAAGATTTTAGCGATATAGATTATCTTTTAAAGGCGATAGAATCATGTGTAGAAGAGTTTTTGCGGTAATTGTTTTTGGCTTTTGGGGGCTAGGGGCTTGCGAACTAAATGAGAGCGAGTGCGAACTGGATACTAAAGAGGGCAAAATCACGCTTTCTTTTGAGCCAAGACCGATAAGACCTATGGCCCAGAGCACTCTTGTCATCAAAGGATTAAAAGGCGTTAAAAAACCAAGAGTTCATATTTACGGGCTTAGTATGTATTTGGGGCATTTAAGGGAGGATTTGGAGCCAAATGAGAAAGGCTGGCTAGAAGCTGGGGTGATGATAGCACCTTGCGATGATGAAAAGATGGTCTTTGCCCTCGAAGTGCTTGATGATGAAGAAATCATCACAAAGACAGAGTTTAGCACTTTTCAGTAAGGAATTCTAGATTTTTAGCTCTAAAATTTACTAGATTTTAGGCTTATATGGTATTTTTACTTAGGAATTCTAGTTTTAAACTTCTAGGAATTCTAGAATTTAGTAATTTTGGCTTGTAGGAATTCTAGAATTTAGTAATTTTGGCTTGTAGGAATTCTAGATTTTTAGCTGTTTTGAGCTCTAGGAATTCTAGATTGTAGGAATTCTAGAATTTAGTAATTTTCGCTTGTAGAAATTCTAGAAGTTTTTAGCTCTAAAATTCGCTAGATTTTAGGCTTATGTGGTATTTTTACTTAGGAATTCTCGTTTTAAACTTCTAGGAATTCTAGAATTCCTAGTGGAGTTTAATGTAGGAATTCTAGATTTTTAGCTGTTTTGAGCTCTAGGAATTCTAGATTGTAGGAATTCTAGAATTTAGTAATTTTGGTTTGTAGGAATTCTAGAATTGTAACCGTTTTAAGCTCTAGGAATTCTAAATTTTTTGCTATTTTAAGTTCTAGGGATTCTAGAATTTTAGCTGTTTTGAACTCTAGGAATTCTAGAATTCCTAGTGGGGTTTAATGTAGGAATTCTAAATTTTTAGCTGTTTTAAGCTCTAAGAATTCTAGATTGTAGGAATTCTAGAATTTAGTAATTTTGGCTTGTAGAAATTCTAGAAGTTTTTAGCTCTAAAATTTGCTAGATTTTAGGTTTATGTGGTATTTTTACTTAGGAATTCTAGTTTTAAACTTTTAGGAATTCTAGAATTCCTAGTGGGGTTTAATGTAGGAATTCTAGAATTCCTAGATTTATAATCCAGCTTTTTCTATCGCCTGGGCTTGCGCAGCAGCAATTAGCGGATCAATAATCTCATCAAAAAGCCCACCAGCCATAATCGCATCAAGTCTATAAAGTGTAAGATTTATGCGGTGGTCGCTAATGCGATTTTGTGGATAGTTGTAGGTGCGGATGCGTCCTGAGCGGTCGCCTGTGCCTACCTGCTCGGCTCTTTGCTCTCGCTCTTTCTCAGCTCTTTCTCGCTCTTGCATTTCAAAAAGCCTAGCTTTTAGCACTTTAATAGCAGCGTCTTTGTTTTTGTGCTGAGATTTGCCATCTTGATTTACTACCACAAGACCTGTTGGTATGTGAGTTACTCTTACGGCTGAGTCAGTTGTATTTACGCTTTGTCCGCCGTGACCTGAGCTTCGCATAACATCGATTTTAAGGTCGCTTTCTTTGATCTCGATCTCGCTATCTTCTACCTCAGGCATGATAGCCACGGTGATCGCGCTAGTATGAACTCGCCCTTGGCTCTCAGTCTCAGGCACACGCTGAACTCTATGTGTCCCACCCTCAAACTTCAGCCTTGAGTAAGCTCCAGCGCCTTTAATAAGCAAGATTAGCTCTTTATATCCACCCGCGCTGCCTTCGCTAGCACTCATTATTTCGTATTTGTAGCCTTTTAGATCAGCAAAGCGCATATACGCCCCAGCCAAGTCCCCTACAAAAAGTGCCGCCTCATCGCCACCAGTACCAGCTCTAAGCTCTAAAAAGATGTTTTTATCATCATTTGGATCTTTTGGGATAAGTAGAATTTTGATTTCTTCTTCTAGGGTTGCGATGTCGCTCTCAGCGCTTTTTAGTTCTTCTTTTGCTAGCTCGCCAAGCTCAGGGTCGTTTAGTAGAGATTTGTTTTCTTCTATTTGTTCTAAAAGCTGATTATACCGCAAAGCAGCGTCTTTTATAGCCTCTAGGCTGCGCTGTTCTTTTGCTAGCTTGCTCATGCGATCGATATCGCTAGCAGCACTTGGATCACTTAAAAGTGCGCTAATCTCATCATAGCGCACTATAAAAGGTTTTAGCTTATCAGCTAACACGGGTTATGCGATTTTATTTACAAGTAGGGCTAGGCGAGATACGCGACGACTTGCGGTTTGTTTTTTTAGAAAGCCACGGCTTACAAAAGCGTGAATATTTTTGTTTGCTACTTTTAGAGCTTCTTGTGCTGCTGCTTTATCACCATTTGCAGCTGCTTGGCGCACTGCTTTTGTGATGTTTTTTAGTCTTGTGCGATAAAAGCGATTTGCTTCTGTGCGTTTGATTGTTTGTCTAGCGCGTTTTGCTGCTGATTTATGATTTGCCATTTTTTAACCTTTTAAGAAAAATTTTAAAGCTGTGATTTTAGCCAAAATATTTTTAATTTTCGCTTAATTTTTTCTCGTTTACTTTGCTATAAAAATATAAAAACAAATAGCCCAAAAGCCCACTAGCAAAGCTTGCTACAAGGATTGAGAGCTTATCAGCAAAGAAAAACTTATCACTATTTTCATACGCAAGTCCGTTTACAAATAGCGACATCGTAAAGCCGATACCGCCTAAAATACAAACTCCATAAAGTTGCGTCCAAGTAGCACCGCTAGGCAGCGAGCCAAGGCGCAAAATCTTTATAAACACAAAGGTAAAGATGAAAATTCCAAGCTGCTTGCCAAAAAACAAGCCAAAGAAAATGCCGTAACTAACGCTATTTAAAAGCTGATTTGGATTTATTCCAGTAAGCGCCACGCCAGCATTTACAAAGGCAAAAATCGGCAAGATAAAGAAGTTTGTAACGCCCTCTAAATCGTGATAAAACTCATCTAGCATACGATTGCCGTTTCTATCAACCGTAGGTATACAAAAGGCTGCCAAAACGCCTGCTATCGTAGCGTGAACGCCACTATTTAGCACGCTTATCCACAGCAAAAAGGTCAAAAACACAAACACAGACTTCTTTGCCACACGAGCGTAGTTTAAAAGCCACATCACACCTAACAAAAATCCTGCTATCAAAAACGAAGTCATAGAAAGATGATCTGTGTAGAAAAGCGCAATAATAAGTATCGCACAAAGGTCATCAACCACAGCAAGCGTTAGCAAAAAGATTTTTAGCCCACTTGGCACACGCTTGCCAAGAAGCGCTAAAATTCCAACCGCAAAGGCTATATCAGTAGCTGTAGGTATAGCCCAACCACGAATTGCAAAATCATCGCCGTGATTAAATATCCAGAAAATCACAGCTGGTATAACAACGCCACCAAGCGCACCTATTGCAGGTAGGGCGATTTGACTAGGTTTGCTTAGCTCGCCTTCACGCACTTCTTTTTTAAGCTCCAAGCCAACAACAAAAAAGAAAATAACCATAAGTCCGTCGTTTATCCATAGCACCAAGTGCTCTGCAAATTCTAAATTTCTAAATCTAATAGAAAACTCAGAATGCAAAATTTCTTGGTAAATGCCAGAGAGTGAGCTGTTTTGGCAAATTAGCGCAAGCAAAGTCGCAAGCATGAGTATCACGCCACCAGCAGCCTCATGACGAAAAAATCTAACTAATAAATTCAAACTATCCCCCTATCACCCGAAATTTTTTAGATTAGCAAATTATATAATTTTTCTTTTAAAATACTTCTTAAAATTTAAAAATTATTAAAATTTATCTTTTCATAGTTTAATATATAAAAAGGCTAAATTATTTAGATAAAATCTATCCTTTATAAAAAATTTTTTTATTTTTAATAAAAACAATTATAAAAATTTATTTACTTTTAATTTTTGAATTTATATAATTCGTCACTCATTAAACCAAAGGAGAGAAAAATGAAAAAAATTCTAGTTCTTAGTGCTGTTCTTGCTAGCGCACTATTTGCCGCAAACACTGACGAAGAGCTTCTAAAAGCTGCAAAAGATGCAGGTTTTAGAGCACTTCCAGCTACTCAAGCAGAGGTTGATGCCCTTCTTAAAGAAATCGGCGTTACTCCAAATCAATTCACAGTAGAAAAAGCTGAACTAGGTAAAAAACTATACCTAGAGCCACGCCTTTCAAAAAGCGGTATCATCAGCTGTAACACCTGTCACAACCTAGGCCTAGGCGGTACTGATGGTGTTGAGGCTGCTGTAGGTCACAGATGGACAGCAAACCCACACCACCTAAACTCACCAACAACTCTAAACTCAGTTCTTAACACAACTCAATTCTGGGATGGTCGTGCTGCTACTTTGATCGAGCAAGCCAAAGGACCTATCCAAGCTGAGCCTGAGATGGCTACTCCTGCTGAACTAGCTGTTGCTCGCATTAGCTCACTAGATGCTTATGTAGCAGAGTTTAAAAGAATCTACAAAGACGGCGTTACATTTGATAACATCGCTGATGCAATCGCAAGCTTTGAGAGAACTCTACTTACTCCATCAAAATTTGATGAGTTCATGGGCGGCAAACTAGACGCTCTTAGCAAAGAGGAAAAAGCTGGTCTTAAAACTTTCATCGATAAAGGTTGTGCTGCTTGCCACACTGGCGTTAACTTAGGTGGTAGCATGCAAGCATTTGAAGTTGCTGGTAAATATCAATTTGCTAATATTGGTGACTTCAAAGGTGATGCAAACGGCATGGTTAAAACTCCAACTCTACGCAATGTAACAAAAACAGCTCCATACTTCCACAATGGTGCTATCTGGACTCTTGAAGAGGCAGTAAAAACTATGGGTAGCGTTCAACTAGGCATCAAAATCAGCGACAAAGAAGCAAAAAGCATTATCAACTTCCTTGGCGCACTTGATGGCAAAATCCCAGCTATCTCTTACCCAGAATTCCCAGCTAGCTCTAAAAAGACTCCAAAACCAGAGCTATAATTTTTGGGCTTTTTAAGTAAAGCTATTTCTAGGGAATTCTAGAATTCCCTAGAAAGAAATTCTAGAATTCCCAAGGAATTTTGGGGAATTCTAGAATTCCTGCTTTTATTCTATATTTTTTTAATTTTATCCACATCTTTAAAACTCTTTTAACGAAAAATAAGCTAGAATTGCGCTTTATATTTTTTAAGGAATTTCAGTGAATTTTATTGATTTAGGCGCGCAGTATAGAGCCTACAAAGACGAGATTGATACTAGCATACACGCAGTTTTAGATACTTCTCATTATATAATGGGGCAAAAGCTTAGCGATTTTGAGACAAATCTAGCTACTTTTAGTGGCGCAAAACACGCTATAGGCTGTTCTAGCGGGAGCTCAGCTCTTATTTTAGCCCTACTTGCACTTGATATAAAAGCAGGCGATGAAGTGATAACTACGCCATTTACCTTTATAGCAACAGCTGAAATGATAGCCTTTATGGGCGCAAAACCTGTTTTTGTAGATATTAATGAGCGCACTTACAACATCGATGCTAGCAAAATAGAAGAAAAAATCACCACACGCACAAAGGCTATAATGCCAGTTTCGCTCTTTGGGCAGTGTGCTGATATGGATGAAATAGCCAAAATTGCTAGTAAACACAATATCGCTGTAATCGAAGATGGCGCACAAAGCTTTGGCGCACTCTACAAAGGCAAGCGCTCTTGTAATCTTAGCGTTATAGGCTGCACTTCATTTTTCCCAGCTAAGCCGCTTGGCTGTTATGGCGATGGTGGTGCTGTATTTACTAGCGATGATGAGCTAGCTAAAAAAATAAGAATATTACTAAATCACGGACAAACCGAGCGTTATGTTCACAAATACATCGGCTTTAATGGCAGGCTTGATGCTATTCAAGCAGCTGTTTTGGATGTAAAACTAAAATATTTTAACGCCGAGCTAGCAAAACGCCAAATAATCGCAAAAAACTATAACCAAAAGCTAGAAAATGTAATCACGCCTTTTATCGCTGGTGGCAACGAAAGTGCGTGGGCGCAATACTGCATAAGAGTAAAAAATAGACAAAAAGTCCTTGAAATATGCGCTAAAGAAGGAATTCCTACCGGGGTTTATTATCCTATCCCACTTCATTTACAAGAGGTTTTTGCCTATCTTGGACATAAAAAAGGCGATTTTCAAATCTGTGAAAAAATAAGCGAAGATATAATGGCACTGCCTATGAGTGCGTTTTTAAGCACAGAAGATCAACAAAAAGTAATAGAAGTAATCAACAAGGCAACAGCGTGATAAAACTAGGGCTTTTAGGCGTGGGCAAAATGGGGCAAAACCACCTTAAAAACATTGTTTCTTTGCCTTGCTATGAGCTTAGTTTTATTTATGATTACAATGATGAGCTTTGCGCCAAATTAGCCAGAGAATACGGCACAAAGACTAGTTTGGATTTAGATAGCGATTTAGCTAGCGTAGATGCTATTATCATTGTCACGCCGACATTTACGCACGATGAGTATATAAAAAAAGTTAGCAAAGCTACAAAAAATATTTTCGTAGAAAAGCCACTTTGCGATAGCCTTGAAAAATGCCAAGAGATAATGCTTTTAGAGCAAAATCTAGGGCTAAATATCGCTGTTGGCTTCATAGAGAGATTTAACCCTGCGCTAAAAGAGCTACAAAACGAGCTAAAAAAGCTTGATAGCAACACCCACGAACTGCGCTTTACTCGCACCAGCCTAGCAAGCTTACGGATAAGCGATGTAGATGTGATAACTGATCTTATGATCCACGACATTGACCTAGCACTTTACCTAAATGGTGATGCGCAGGTGCTTTTTGCAAACGGCGTAATCCAAAATAACACAATAAATCTAGCTACAGCCACGCTAAAACACGAAAATGGCATCATCTCACATATACACGCCAGTCGCATCACGCACAAAAACGAGCGAAAAATCAGCATTAGTGCTGATGAGGCACACTTTGAGTGTGATTTGCTAGCAAAAGAGCTAAATGTCTTTAAAAACGCAAAAAATGAGCTAGTCCAAGCCAAAGAAGCAAACGCTCTAAAAGACGAGCTAGTAGCTTTTAGCGAACTTTGTGCTGGGCAAAAATCAAACAAGCTAGCAGACGCAAAATCAGCCACAAAAGCCATGAAAATCGCTACTGATATCGCAAAAATGATAAAAGGGCAAAAATAAATACAAAAAATCTAGAATTCCTAACACAAATCTAGAATTCCTAGCATAGGAATTCTAGATTTAAGCTTTCATTTATAAACTTTTAGTTAGAATTGCGCCTTTAAACCAAAAAAGCCCCTAAACTTTGCTAAGGCAAATGCTTTTTGGCATCTTTACAAACAAAGGAGCGTTGTATGTACGCAATATTCAAACACGGTGGCAAACAATATAAAGTTAGCCAAGGTGATTATCTAAATCTTGACCATTTTAGCAGCGAAAAAGGCGCAAGCGTAGAACTAAGCGAAGTTCTAGCAGTTTGCGACAAAGAGCTAAAAGTAGGCACTCCATTTGTAAGTGGAGCAAAAATCACTCTAAAAGTAATCGCAGAGGGTAAAGACCGCAAAGTGGTGATTTTCAAAAAACGCCGCCGCAAAGACTCTAAACGCAAAAGAGGCTTCCGCAGAGAGTATACCCGTGTAAAAGTAGAAAGCATACAAGCATAAGGAGTAAAATATGGCACACAAAAAAGGTCAGGGTTCTACCCAAAATAACAGAGATTCGATAGGACGCAGGCTTGGCGTGAAAAAATTCGGTGGCGAGTTTGTTCGTGCTGGAAACATAATAATCCGCCAAAGAGGCACAGCAACTCACGCAGGCGTAGGCGTAGGCATGGGTAAAGACCACACTATTTTTGCATTGATTGACGGCGTTGTAAAATTTGAGCGCAAAGACAAAAATCGCAAAAAAGTATCAGTTTATCCAGCTGCTTAATTTCTTTTAAAAATTCTAGAATTCCCTAGGGAATTCTAGAATTCACTTATTTTTTAAAAATTCAAATGTTTGTAGATCACGCAAAATTTACCATTCGCTCTGGCAAGGGTGGCGCAGGCTGTGCTTCTTTTCGCCGTGAGAAATTTGTCGAGCTTGGAGGCCCTGATGGTGGAGATGGTGGAAATGGTGGAAATGTCTATTTTCAGGCGCAAAACAACACTCACACCTTAGCCTTTTATAGTGGCAAACGCCTACTAAAAGCTGGTAGTGGCGAGCAAGGCAGTAGCCGCAAAAAACACGGCAAAAAGGGCGAGGATTTAGTTCTTATCGTCCCACCTGGCACTAGCGTAATTGACGCTGATAGTGGCGAGCTTTTGCTAGATATGATAAATGATGGTGAGAAAAAGCTGATTTTAAAAGGTGGCAAAGGTGGTCTCGGAAATGTACATTTTAAAAATAGCATAAATCAAGCCCCAACCTACGCCCAGCCTGGTGAGCCTTACTCTGAGCTTAATTTGCGTTTGGAGCTAAAAAGCATAGCTGATGTGGGCTTAGTAGGCTTTCCAAATGTCGGCAAAAGCACGCTAATCTCAACCATCTCAAACGCTAAACCTGAAATAGCAAACTACGAGTTTACTACAATCACCCCAAAGCTAGGCCGCGTAAATGTAGGTGAGTTTGATGGCTTTATCATGGCTGATATCCCAGGCATTATCGGTGGGGCTAGCGAGGGCAAGGGGCTTGGGCTTGCTTTTTTAAAGCATATTGAGCGCACGAAAATCTTGCTTTTTATGCTAGATTTAGCCCACCCTAGCATGGATGTAAAAGAGCAGTTTGCTGCGCTAAAAACTGAGCTTGGCAAGTTTAGTAGTGAGCTTGCCCTGCGCCCTTTTGCCATAGCCTTAACAAGAAGCGATGCTTGCAAAAACGCTAGCGAAATTCTAGCTGATTTTGCTAGGGACTTTGAGATGAAAGCTAAGCTAAAAGATGATTTTTTGCTAGCTAAAAGCGAGGATGATTTTAGCAATACTCCTGCTAGCAAGCCTTTTTTCATCGCTGTAATCTCAGCTGCTATCTCACACAACATTGATGAGCTAAAATACCAGCTTTTTGCGCAAATTTCTAGCCAAAATTTGTAGTTTCAAGCTATTTTAATAAATTTTTGCTATAATTGCGAGTTTTAATTTTTTAAAGGATAACAAATGGAGCAAACACTCTCAATCATCAAGCCAGACGCTGTAAAAAAAGGCGTAATCGGCAAAATCATCTCTCGTTTTGAGACAAATGGCCTTCGCATCGCAGCAGCCAAAAAACTACAACTAAGCACAGATGATGCTAAAAAATTCTACGAAGTTCACAAAGAACGCCCATTTTATGGCGAGCTAGTTGAGTTTATGACTAGCGGTCCAGTTGTAGTTATGGTACTTGAAGGCGAGGGCGCAGTAGCAAAAAACAGAGAGCTAATGGGTGCTACTAACCCAAAAGAAGCAGCACCTGGCACAATCCGCGCTGATTTTGCCGAGAGTATTGATGCAAACGCAGTTCACGGCAGCGACAGCCTAGAAAATGCTAAAAACGAAATTGCATTTTTCTTTGCTAAAAGAGAAATTTGCTAATTTTTAGGGAATTCTAGATAGGAATTCTAGATTATCACATGAAAATCGCATTTGCTAAAATCGGCTCTGAGCCACTAAGCGTTTCGCACGAGTTGGGAGACATTAGCTTTAAAGGCACTTTAAAGCGTAAAAACGCAGAGCAAGTTTTAGCTAGTGGCGAGTTAAGTGGAGTTCTAAAACATTTTTGCGACAGCTGTGGAGAACCACTAGAAATAAGCATAAATGAGAGTTTAGAACTTAGCTTAAATGATGGTGCAACATCTGCGCCTGATTTAGACATAGTCGAGTTTTATGATGGGTTTATTGACCTGGGTGAGCTTATAAATAGCGAAATTGAGAGCATAAAAAGCGACTATTTTTATTGTAAAAATTGTAAAACCAACTAAGGAGAATAAAATGGCAGTTCCAAAAAGAAGAGTTAGCCACACACGCGCTGCAAAACGCAGAACACACTATAAAGTAACTTTACCTATGCCGGTAAAAGACAAAGACGGAAGCTGGAAAATGCCTCACCGTGTAAATCCAACAACAGGTCAATACAAATAGCAAATGATTAAAATAGCAATAGATGCAATGGGTGGGGACTTTGGTCCTGTGCCTATTGTAGAGGGCGTTTTACAAGCTCTAAGCGAAGCTAGTTTTGAAGCGATTTTAGTTGGCAAAAGAGCTGAGATTGAGCCTCTTGTGCCAAAAGGTCTAGAATCTAGAATTAGCTATGAAGAAGCTAGCGATGTTTTTGACATGGATGAGATGGCAACTGATGCGCTAAAACGCAAAGAAAGCTCTATATATAAAGCAATAGAGCTAGTGCGAAATGGCAGTGCTGATGCTGTGGTCTCAGCTGGTCACTCAGGGGCAACTATGAGCCTAGCTACCTTGCGCATAGGCAGGCTTGATGGAGTTTCTCGCCCACCTATTGCTACTTTAATGCCTACTATCATCCGTGGCAAAAAAACGCTGGTGCTAGATGTGGGCGCAAATGTTGATTGCAAACCTGAACATCTCTTTGAGTTTGCTGTGATGAGCGAGGCTTACGCACAGCAAATTTTGCGCATCCAGAAGCCAAAAATATCTTTGCTTAGTAATGGTGAAGAAGATTGTAAAGGCAATGAAACTAGCAAAGCTGCTTTTGAACTACTTAAAAAAATGGATAATTTCGTAGGCAATGCTGAGGGAAATCAAGTTTTTGATGGTAGCGTAGATATCATTGTTTGCGATGGCTTTGTGGGAAATATTCTGCTTAAAACTGCTGAGGGTGTATCAGGCGCAATCTCAAAAATCATAAAGCGAAATATAAAAGAATCAGCTATTGCGATGATAGGCGCAGTGCTTTTAAAACGAGTGTTTAAAAAGCTTAAAAATGATGTAGATTATGATGAATACGGTGGCGCACCGCTACTTGGTGTGAAAAAATGCACCATAATAAGCCATGGCAAGTCAAGTCCAAAAGCTATAAAAAACGCAATTTTTCAATCAATAAAATTCTCAAAGTCAAATATAAACGAACAAATTATCTCAAAACTAGCAAGTTATAATCAATGAAAAAAGCCGCATTAGTAAGCATAGCAGCTTACGCCCCACAAAAAATCCTTACAAACGCTGAGCTGGAAAAAATGGTAGAAACCAGTGATGAGTGGATTGTAAAACGCACAGGAATTCACTCTCGCCACATAGCAGAAGATGAGAGTCTTACAAGCATGGCACTAAAGGCTGGTAAATTAGCCTTAGAGCGTTCTGGCTTAGAAAAAAATGAGATTGACTGCTTGATTTGCGCTACGGTTACACCGGACTTCTTTTGTATGCCAAGCACGGCTGCACAGGTGGCAAGCGAGCTTGGACTTGGGGCGATTATGGCTTTTGATATAAGTGCTGCTTGTTCTGGCTTTGTGTATTTGCTTGAAGTAGCAAAAAGCTTAGTTGAGAGTGGTGCAAAGAAAAATGTTCTTATAATAGGCGCTGATAAGTTTTCTAGCATTGTAGATTACAGCGACCGCAGCATTTGCGTGCTTTTTGGCGATGGGGCTGGAGCAGGCGTGGTAAGCGTAGCTAGTAGCGATAATCACATCATCGCCACGCACTGCGCAAGCGATGGTAGCAAGGGCGAGCTTTTGATGACGCCAAAAGATGGTAGAAATGTCGGCTTTGTAAAAATGTCTGGCAATGAAGTCTTTAAAATCGCTGTAAATACGCTAACAAGCGATGTTGTAGAACTTCTAGAAAAAAGCGGGATTGCTAGTAGCCAGATTGATCTTTTTATCCCGCATCAAGCAAATCTGCGCATCATAAAAGCTGTCCAAGAAAGACTAGGACTAAGCGAGGCTAAATGCGTAGTAACTGTGGGTGAGTACGGCAACACAAGTGCTGCTAGCATACCGATGGCGATGAATACAGCCTACGAAGATGGCAGGCTAAAAACAGGCTCGCTAATACTACTTGATGCTTTTGGCGGCGGTTTTACTTGGGGTTCTGCTTTGCTTCGCTTTGGCAGATAATCTTTGCTATTAAATTAAAAGTTAATAGGAACTCTAGATTTAGGAATTCTCTTTGGGAATTCTAGAATTCCCTACTATGTCATCCCCCAGCTTGACTGGGGGATCTCTATATGGAATTCTAGTTTTGGGAATTCTCTTTAAGGAATTCTAGATTTAGAAATTCTAGAATTCCTTGATAAAAAGTTTAAAACTCAAGGGGGCTAAAATGAATAAAATCATGCTTTGTGCGATTTGTAATGTCTCAAGTGGTGGATGTAGCGAGGACTGCGCATATTGCACCCAGTCAGCCAAATGGGGCGCTGATATCAAAAAATACCGCCAAAAGAGTATCGCTGATATCCTAAAAGAAGCAAAAATCGCTAAAAATAACCACGCTCTTGGCTTTTGTCTTGTTACTGCTGGCGAGGGGCTTGATGATAAAAAATTAGACTTTATCTGCGAGGCAGCGCATACTATCAGTCGCGAAGTCCCTGAACTAATGCTAATTGCTTGTAACGGAATAGCAAGCTTTGAGGCTCTAAGCGAGCTTAAAAAAGCTGGTATTTTTAGCTATAATCACAATCTTGAAACTAGCAAAGAGTTTTTTCCTAAAATCTGCTCAACTCACACTTGGGAAGCTAGGTTTGAGACAAATCTAAATGCTAAGCGCGCTGGTCTTATGCTGTGCTGTGGTGGTATTTATGGGCTTGGCGAGAGCGAGAATGATAGAAAGAGTTTTCGCCGTAGCCTTGGCGAGCTAGAGCCCTTTACTAGCCCTATAAACTTTTTTATCTCAAATCCTGCCTTACCGATAAATCCGCCACGCCTAAGTGCTGATGAGGCTCTAAAAATCATCCGCGAGAGCAGCAGCGAACTGCCTGATGTGCGATTTATGGTAGCAGGCGGCAGAGAGCATATACTTGGTTCTCGCCAGTATGAAGTGCTAGAAAATGGTGCGTCTGCTATCGTAATAGGTGATTATCTAACCACAGCTGGTGAGGTGCCTAGCAAGGCAATTGTCCAGCTTAAAGCCCTTGGCTTTGAGTTTTTAGATAAATGCGAGCATTAAAAGCTTTTTAAAATAATAGTAGGAATTTTAGAATTTTCTATACAAAGTAGAAATTCTAGAATTCTTTGGATAAATCTAAAATTCCTAGAGGCTTTTTGTGTTTATAGGAATTCTAGAATTCCATATAGAGATCCTCGGGTCACGCCCGAGGATGACATAGTTTTGGGGATGATATAGTGAGGAATTCTAGATTTCCTTATAAAACCAAGGAATTCTAGAATTCCTAAGGCTTGCGTCATCCCGTCTTGCGTGTTTTCTTTTTTTATAATGACACAAGGTTTGTCATCCCCCGACCTGATCGGGGGATCTCATCACAAATAATCTAGAATTCCAGATAGAGATCCCCCAAGGAGGCTGAGGGATGACATAGTAAGAAATTCTATAATTCTTTGGATAAATCTAGAATTTCTAGAGGCTTTTTGCGTTTATAGAATTCTAGAATTTTTCGGCTAAATCTAGAGCTAAATCTAAAATTCCTATACTCTAAAATCTTTGGCCTATATTAAACTCAAAGCTACTTGTTTGATCTCCATCTTTTTTGCCTATAGGTTTGACAAAGACTACTTGAAGTGGGCCTATGAAAGTCATCCACTCTATACCGACGCCAACAGAGCTTCGCTTTTCCTCAGTAAAGCGCTTTTGCCCAATCATACCAAAGTCATAAAATGCCATGCCACGAAGTTTGATACGATTTATCAAAGGCCAACTAATTTCAACTGAGTTTTGAAAAGCTACTTTACCACCGGTTTCTATATCACGGCATCCTAAATAAGTGCGTCCGTACTCGTCCATTGGATTGCAAATTGTTTTGCGTGGGCTAACGCTTCTGTGGTCGTAGCCACGGATTGATTGCATACCGCCTAAGAATAATTTTTCGTTAATCGGTAATTTACTCTCATCATTGTTCCACAAATAAGAAAAGTTTGCTTTATAGCGCAAGATCAAATCCCAGCCTATATCATCAGCCAAGCCTTTATATATAGAAAAGCCAGTATCATTTCGCACAAATTTTGTATCTCCACCAAGACCGGCTATTTCAAAGCCAGTGCTAGCTATAAAACCTGAGCGTGGCAAGTAGTGATCATCTGTATTATCCCAAATAACTCTTGGCAGAAGTGAGCTTTTTGTTTTTTTACCATTTAGATAACCAGCCTCAGCGTAAAATGGATTTAGACCGCTAATATTTGTTTTTTGTAGCTGATAGCTAATATATGTATTTGTATAGCGTCCTATTTGGCGACCTGCGGTGATATTAAAGCCGTGGTTTTTCTCCCTATAGTTGCTCCACTCCCAGTCATTGGCAAACACAGTTCCACCAAGGCTATACTCTGAGTCATATATGCGTGGATTTGTAAGCCCTATGCTACCATTTAGACCGCGTTTATTTTTCTCTATGTTTACTGAGCCTTGATAGCCTGAGCCAAAGATATTATTTTCGCTAATTCCTGCACTTAGTAGTAGTCCATCGCCTGAACCATAGCCTATACCACCTGTGATAGTTCCTGTCATAGTCTCTTTTACAGCTACTTCAAGATCCATTTGATTATCACTTACTGGATGTTCTTTTATCTCTACATCTTCAAAATACCCTTTGCGTTTTAGCGCATTTTTACTATCTTCAAGGTCAGCTCTATTATAGCGATTTCCCTCTGTTAGATACAGCTCACGGCGAATTATACGATCTAGCGTTTTGTCATTGCCTGAGATGATTACATTACGGATATATACTTCTTCATTTGGCAAGATTTGGTATTTTACATCTACGGTGTGATTTTCTGGGTCTTGTGCGGTTAGCGGCACAACTCTAGCATAGGCATAGCCTTTATCAGCCACCATATCGGTGATGGTTTTTTGATCTCTTTTTAGCCAGTCTGTATTAAAAGTATCGCCTTGTTCTAGTTTTAGATCGCTTTTTACGATTTTTTCGCTATCAAGCTCTAAAAACTCAGGTGCATCTATGCTAATCTCACCTGCTTTATACTGCTCGCCCTCGCTTATATAGTAGCTAAGCTCAGCTGAGTAACCCTCAAAATTTGTATTTAGATAGGCTTTTGAAACCTTAGCATCAAGATAGCCTGATTTGAAGTATTCTTCACGGATTTTCTCGCTGTCGTTTGGCAGCTCAAAAATCTTTACCTCGCCACCATTGCGACCCCACATCCAGCCTAGTGCCTCACGCTCTTTATTTTCTACTGCCGGTTCTATATCGCTATAGCTTTTTACTTTTGCGCCTACTAAATTTACTTTTTTGATTGTGATATTCTCACCGCGGTTTACTTTATATACTACATGCACACTGTTTTCTGTATTTATCGGCGTTACTACCTCATCAACGATAGTATCAAAAAAGCCCTTTACTTCATAAAACTGTCTTACACGCTCTTTTGCTGTAGCTGAGGCGCGCTCATCATACATTTGACCTTTTTTTATGCCAAGAATAGTAGTGATGGATTTTTGATCATTTGTAACGACACCTTCTATATCAATACGAGCGATAACTGGCTTTTCTTTTGCATGGATGATGATATCTCCGTTATTATCCTCTATATATATATCTTTAAAGTAGCCTTGAGAATATAGAGTTTTTATCACTCTATTTGAGACCTCATCGTTCATCTCATCGCCTACCCTGAGCCTTGTCATATCAAGTGCGGCGTTATTTGAGATATGCACAAAACCATTAAAGGTAATGCTTTTAATAGTGCTAGCAGCCCCAAAACTAATAAGAGCAAATGCTAAAATAATAAACTTTTTCATTGATAAATTTCCAAAAAATAAAATTAAAATTGCGCATTTTATCATAGTTTAATTTAATACTTAATTAAATAAGATATAATTTTGAAAAAATTTTCAAGGACTTTGCTATGAATATCGGTATAATTGGACTTGGGCTAATAGGTGGCTCACTAGGGCTTGCGCTAAGAGATATGAAGCTAATAGATAAAGTAAGTGGCTATGATAAAAGCGAACAAAACGCCAAAGACGCCTTGGAGCTAGGCTTGGTTGATGAGCTAAAAAGCTTTGAAGAGATAAAAAACTCTTGCGATGTGATTTTTATAGCCGTGCCTGTTGAGGGTATAATAAAAGTGCTAGCTAGACTTGAGGGCGCACCACTTAGCACTACTATCATAGATCTGGGTTCAACCAAAGAACGCATAGTAAAAAGCTGTCCAGCCTCGCTAAAATCGCAATTCATCGCCGCTCATCCTATGGCAGGCACTGAGTACAGTGGCCCAAAAGCAGCCTTTAAAGAGCTATTAAAAGGCGCAGTAGTCGTGCTATGTGATGATGAGAGCACGAGCCAAAAACATCTAAAAAGAGCTACTGAGATTTTAAGCCACGCTGGCATGCGAATTATTTTTATGGATGCAGCCTCGCACGACCATCATGTAGGCTTCATCTCGCATTTGCCACACGCAATTTCATTTAGCCTAGTAAATGCTACTTTAAATGAAGAAGAAAGGCGCAATATTTTCTTGCTTGGCGGCAGCAGCTTTGCTGGCATGGCTCGTATAGCAAAGTCTAGCGAGATCATGTGGACTGATATCTTTCGCCAAAACAAAGACAATATACTTACTGCGATGCAGGCTTTTAAGGCTGAGTTTGCGCACTGTGAGGACATGTTAAAAAACGAACGCTGGGACGAGCTAAGCCTTTGGATGAAAAACGCCCGCCAAATAAAAGAAATTTTATAAATAGCTTACTTATTTAATATTTCTAGGGAATTCTAGAATTCCTACAATCTAGAATTCCTTAATTCTAGAATTCTCATAATCTAGAATTCCTACAATCTAGAATTCCTTAAAATATCTATAAAAATTACTCTTAGGAATTCTAGAATTCTCTTAATTCAAAAAATGATAATAACTCTTAAAACTTATTTAAGTAAATAAATAGTAAAATAACTTATTTACTTTAACAAAAGGAGAGAAAATGAGAATAAACACTCTTGAAGATGGTCAAAGTGCTAAAATAATAGGCTTTAGTGCTGATGAGCAGCTTTTTAGTCGTTTTTTTAGCTTTGGTATTAGCTCAGGTAAGGTTATAAAAAAGCTTAGCGATACGCTATGCCACGACACAGTAGCTATAGAGCTAGGTCGCAGCTGCGTTATACTTAGAGAAAGCGAGGCAAATAGCATCATTATAGAGCCTTTATAGCAATGCTAGGATAGAGCTTTTTTATGCTTATAAATAATTTCATAATAATTTAAGCTATTTTTAGTTATGATAGCGCTTATCAATACTTAACCAAAAGGAGAAAAAATGTTACCAGAAATGGCAAAAGCAATGAGCGAACACGCTGTTTTCGAGATGTACTCAGGCTACATCTATTTACAAGCCTCTTTGGCAATGGAAAAGGAAAACTACAAAGGCTATTCAAAATGGCTTTTTGATCACTATAAAGAGGAATTTACTCACACTGAGGACTTTATAGCTTTTCTTCAAAAGCGAGATATCACTCCACAGCTAAGCGATATCAAATACGAAGCTGTAAATCTCAAAACCCCTCTTGAAGTAGCAAAGCTGATTTTAGAACATGAACAAAAAGTTACTGCTAGAATAAGCGCTTTGCTAAAACAAGCAAGAGAGCTTGGGGACTACGCTAGCGAGGTGTTTTTGCACTCTTATATAAATGAGCAAATCGAAGAAGAAGATATAGCAAAAAATAACTTTGATTTATTCACATTTGCAGGAGATAATATCTCAGCAAGATTAAGTGTAGACCTTACTTTTACTAAGTAATCTACTAATTTTTAAAATCTTTGGATTTAATTAGCCCAAAGATTTTTTTGAGTTTTGAGTAAGCATACAAAATGCTTAAAAACTTTGAAAGAATTCTAGAATTCCTTAATAAATTGTGCTAAAATTATTAAAAATTTTTGCTTTTTTTGGATAAAAATATGAAAAAGATTATTAAAATAGTGTTAATAGGTCAGCCAAATGTCGGTAAATCTTTGCTCATAAACGCCCTTTCTGGGGCTGATATGAAGGTGGGAAATTTCTCAGGTGTAACAGTAGAAAAAGCCCAAGCCAAAATGAGTTACAAAGACTACGAACTTGAAATAATAGACCTGCCAGGCACTTACTCGCTTGAGGGCTACTCGCAAGAAGAAAAAATTTCAAAAAGCTTCATTGAAAGTGGTGAATACGATGTTTTAGTAAATGTGCTTGATTCTACAAACTTAGAGCGAAACCTGCTTTTAAGCGCACAGCTACTAGAAAAAAACAAAAAAACGATTTTAGCTCTCAATATGAGCGATGAAGCCAAAAAAGAAGGCATTGATATAAACTATGCTGGTATGAGCGAGCTTTTGGGCGTGGATGTTATAGGTGTATCAGCGCATAAAAAAGAAAATCTACCAGCCCTGCTTGATGCGATTATTTCGGTATTTGAAGCTGGAAAGAGAGCAAACAAGCGCATTTTTAGCGATGAGATAGAAAATGAAATTTCACTTTTAAAAGACTTTTTAGAACAAAAAGATGATGAAAATATAAAAGCCTTAAATTTAAGCCTACAAGAAATCTCAATTTTACTACTAAAAGGCGAAAATGAACTCTACCAAAAATTGCACAATAAAGCTATTTGGCTAGAACTCGCTCCACTTTTAAATGAGGCAAAAAACCGCCTTTATGTGCAGTTTGAGACAAAATCAATCAAACATATCTTTGCTAGCGAGCTAAATGCTTTTGCCAATGGAATTTGCGCTGAGTGTGTAAAATACACAAAAACTGCTAAAACCGTGCACAAAGCCGATAAAATTCTCATGAACCGCTTTTTAGGAATTCCTATATTTTTGTTTTTTATGTGGGTGATTTTTCAGCTTACTTTTAGCCTTGGGCAGTATCCTATGGACTGGATAGAAAGCGGCGTAAGCGTCTTGCAAGAAAGCGTAAAAACCATTATAAATGAAGAAAAAAACCCAGAGTTTGTCTCGCTTATTAGCGATGGTATAATCGGCGGCGTTGGCGCAGTGCTTAGCTTTTTGCCAAATATCGTGATATTATTTTTTGGTATTTCACTACTTGAGACCACTGGATATATGGCGCGTGTGGCGTATTTGCTTGATGGTATTTTTCACCGCTTTGGACTTCATGGCAAGAGTTTTATTGCTATTGTTACTGGCTTTGGGTGTTCGGTGCCAGCTTTCATGGCAGCTCGCACGCTAAAAAACCCCAAAGACCGCTTGCTTACGCTTTTTGTAACGCCTTTTGCGCAGTGTGGAGCAAAGCTGCCTGTTTTTGTGCTGTTTTGCTCGGCCTTTGCTCCAGAAGATCAGGCTGGAAACTGGCTATTTTACATCTACATTTTTGGAGCTTTAATGGGGCTAGTTTGTGCTAAAATTCTGCGCTTAACAGCATTTCGTGGAGTTGATGAACCCTTTGTCATGGAGCTGCCAAAATACCGCATGCCAAACTGGAGCCTAGTGTGGTTTAGCATTTATAACAAGGCAAAAATGTATATCAAAAAAGCAGGCACCTTCATCCTAGCTGCCTCGGTGCTAATTTGGTGGGCGCAGACTTATCCTTATAATGAGCAAATCAGAGCTGATTTTGATAGCAAAATCGAGCTTGCCACAAGCGATGAGGCAAAAGACGAGCTTGAGACCACAAAGCAAAATTATCTCTTAGAACACAGCTATTTAGGCACTTTGGGGCGATTTATCAGCCCTATTTTTGCTCCACTTGGCTTTGAGTGGAGGGAGAGCGTGAGCTTGCTTACTGGCCTTGCGGCAAAAGAAGTGGTTGTAGCCACTATGGGCGTGCTTTACTCTGCTGGCACCGAGCTTGATGAGACTAGCACAGCGCTCTCAGCCAAGCTAAAAGAAGCCATGAGCGAGCAAACTGCGCTTGCTTTTATACTCTTTGCGATGTTTTACAATCCCTGCCTAGCTGCTACGATGGTATTTAGGCGAGAGGCTGGGGGCTGGCGGTATGTGGCGTGGCTATTTATTTTTACCTTTGTGGTGGCTTATATTTGCGCTTTTGGCGGAATTTTGGCTTATAAGTTTTTTACTTAGTTTTTAGGGGTTAGGGGGTATTTTACTTAGGAATTCTAGAATTCCTTAATCTAGAATTCCAAATCTAAAATTCTTAAACTTGAATTCCTTAATCTAGAATTCCTTAATCTAGAATTTCCTAAACTTGAATTCTCTACCGTGTCATCCTCGGACTTGCGTTTTTTGTCATCCCCCAGCTTGACCCGAGGATCTCATCAAATCGCCGTCATTGCGAGGCTTTGAAAAAGCCGAAGCAATCTCGTCCAAAATTCCGTTCAAAATTCCATCTAAAATTCCGTCATTGTGATGGAGAATTCTAAAATTTAGCGGGGTTTTAGGGGCGGCAGCCCCTAAGGGTCTAGGGCGTAGCCCTTAAAAATTTGCGAGCAGTGGGGCTTGCCCCACTAAAGCGAGCAAAAATCTAAAATTCCTAAGCAAATTTATTAAGGAATTCTAGAATTCCATAGAGATCCCCAGTCAAGCTTGGGGATGACAGGGAATTCTAGAATTCTTATTCTAGAATTCCTTAATCTAGAATTCCCTAATAAAAATACCCCCACACCCCCAAAAAATAGCAGCCACAAAAATCATCTATAAGCCTTCAAGCATTATATAGTAGAGTTTAGCGACCTCATCATCGCTTAGATTTATACAAGATTTTTGCTTAAAAGCATTTAGCACCCTCTGTGTCTCAAAGCTGTTTTTGCCAAGGCAGGTTTTGTGAGCTAGCAAAAAGCCTCTAGCCACGCACAGCTCATTCTCAGCGACATTTCTAGCGCACAAAAAGCACTGCGCTTCTCTGCTTAGCCGCCCCTCAAATGCTAAAAGCTGCAAATAAGCCTCTAATAACGCTCTTTTGGGATTTTGCCGCTCTAGCCTTTTGGCGCAGTCCTCAAGCAAAAGAAAATAAAACTCCTCGCACTCATCGCTGTCTTTTAGATGCGTCCACAAAACGCGCAAAAAACTCTGCCACGCAAGCAGCCGCTCCCTATCATGCAGCCACGCAAGCCCTAAGTGCATAGTGCCCTTTAAATGCGGCAAAAATCCAGCCTTTTGCTCAAGCTCAAAATCTAGCTTAAAACCCTGCGAAATCGCCCCATGCCTAGCCCCATAAAAGCGGTAGCAGCAAACTAGCCTAGCAGGGGTGAGAATCCACACGAGCAGGTCTTCGTCACGGACGGGTTTGGTTTGTAGAATGTAACCTTGCATATTTACCTTTTTTGGCAATTTCTTTATTTTGGCAATTCGTCTCGCAGCACTATTTTGCTGCGCAACCCGCTGGGTGCGAACTAATCGCCTTTAAGAGGTGGCTTAGGATGAACTATCTGTTCTATCCTTGCGCCACCTCCAAGGCGTTTAGCCACACTAGCACCACGATACTAGAATTGCCGTTTTTATTCTAAAATTCCTTGATATTTTTCTATGGAATTTTAGAATTCCTAGAATTTAGAATTCCCAAGTCTAAAATTCCATAGCACAGAGATCCCCCAGTCAAGCTGGGGGATGACAGGGAATTTTAAATCGCCGTCATTGCGAGCGAAGCGAAGCAATCTCATTGAAAATTCCTAGAATTCCGTCATTAAGCCTTGAACGAGATTGCTTCGGTCGCTTTGCTCCATCGCAATGACGAATTTTAGGGAATTCTAAAATTCCTTAACACAGAGATCCTCGGGTCAAGCCCGAGGATGACATAGAGAGAGATCCCCCAAATGGACTGAGGGATGACATAATAGGGAATTCTAGAATTCTTAAACAAAATCTAGAATTCCTTAAGATAAAAAATACCCCCTAACCCCCAAAAAGCCTAGGAATTCTAAAATTCCTTGCTTCGCTTCGCCCCTCAATGACGAATTTGCCGAGTTTCTAAACGCTAAAAAACTCTTTTATTAGCTCTAAAACCTTTTTTGCCTCGCCTTCGGCGTTTATTTTCGTGCGAAAAACAGGCGCACCAGCGCAGCCCTTGCTATACTCGTGTAAATGCTTTCTCATCATTGCCACGCCGTGCTTGCCATAAAATTCACAAGCCAAGGCAAAATGCTCTAAAATTAACTCTTTTTTCTGCGCAGCGCTTGGTTCGCCCCGCCCTTTTAAAACAGAGAAAATCCACGGCTTGCCTATAGCCCCACGTCCTATCATCAGCCCATCTGCGCCTGTGTTTTCTAGCACGCTAGTAGCGTTTAGCTCATCAATGCTACCATTTGCGATAACTGGAATTTTTAGCTTTGCTTTTATGTTTTTTACTGCCTGCCAGTTTGGCTCTGAGCTAAAGCCCCCTGCCCTTGTGCGTGCGTGAATAACGATATAATCAGCCCCAGCGCTCTCAATGTCTTTTGCAAAATCCTCTAATCTACTTTCATTTATGCCAAGGCGCAGTTTTACGCTGGTGTAGCGTTTGTTGCTGGTTTTTTTAATGGTTTCTATCAAAGTACAAAGCAGCTTTGGATCGCCCAAAAGCGCAGAGCCTGCTCCTTGTTTAAAGACCTTTGGCACAGGACAGCCGCAGTTTAGATCAATGCCTTCTATGCCATCGCAAGCGTTTAAAAACTCCACTGATTTTGCTAGATTTTTAGCATCGCTGCTCTCAAACTGGACGATATAGGGACTCTCCCCCTCGGCTCGCTCTAGCATTTTTATGGTTTTTTGGCTGCCAAAGGCAAGGGCGTTTGCGCTTATCATCTCGCTAATGCTTACATCACAGCCGCATTTTTTGGCTATTTGGCGAAAAGGCAGGTCGGTTAGCCCAGCAAGTGGGGCTAAAAAAATTGGTTTGTTTTTAAAGTCTATCATCTTTTTACTTATTTGTTTTTTGTTGGCTGGCTCAGCTTTTTTGTGATTTTTGCTTTTAAAGCCTTACGCAGCCCAGCTTGTTCTGGCGAAACTTTTGCGGCAGTTTTCTGCGCTTTGGCTTGAAATTCTACCGCAAAAGTTTCGCCAGCCACTGCCGTGGACACAGCCCCACGGCTAGCGTTGCAGCTTTAAAAACAAAAATCACTAAAAAATCTTGGAGCCTGTTTTTACTGCCGCTACCGCGAAGTCCAAACGACTGCGCGAATTCTAGAATTCTGTCATTGCTGAAATTCCGTCATTGCGAGGGAGCAAAGCAGAGGGAGCAATCTCGTTCAAGTCTTAACAAAAGGCTTAATGAATGAGATTGCTTCGTCGTTCGCTCCGCTCACTCCTCGCAATGACGAATTTTGTGAAATTCTAGAATTTTCAGCAGTAAAGGCTCTAAGATTGTGAGGTGATTTTTGTCTGCCAAGTCGCTGCGCTATCCTTTGTGAGCCGTAGCGATAGCGTTCGCAGAAGTTCTGCGATAGCTTTTTAAGGCGCAAGCCGCAAGAAAGCGAGCAGAAGCTTCTGCGTAAGGCGCAGGGCTGCGCAAGACTTGGCAGACAAAAAGCACCCACAAGCTGAGCCTTAAATTCCCCTTACTGGCATCCCTCGCACTCTACTGAGCGATCAGCCACCGGCTTATTATCAAGATGGCTGCTCTCTGCGCTTTGGCTTCTTAGGTAGTATGTTGATTTTACGCCTAGCTGCCACGCAAGCGTGTAGATTTCATTTAGATACCCACCGCTTGCTTTATCTAAACTCATAAAAATATTTAGGCTTTGACCTTGGTCTATCCACTTTTGCCTTACAGCTGCTGCTTTAACTAGCACTTTTTGATCTAGATCATAAGCAGGCGTGTAAAACTCCCAGTTGTCTAAATTCAGCTCAGGCACCACTGTTGGTATCATACCGCTTAGGTTTTGCTCAAACCATTTGCGCTTATAAACAGGCTCTATAGTTTGCGTTGTGCCTACAAGTATGCTTATGCTTGAAGTTGGCGCAATAGCCATTAGATAGCCATTTCTCATGCCGTCTTTTTTTACCTTTTCTCTTAGCCCTTGCCAGTCGCACGCCATATCATCAAAAAGATCATCTGTGTTTGTTAGAGCCTTAGCAGCTTTGTTTGCTGTATCAATAGGCATTATCCCCTTGCTCCACTTTGAGCCTTCAAAATCAGGATATTTTCCCTTTTCAAGCGCAAGGTTTGAACTAGCTTTTATAGCTTGATAGCTTATATTTTCCATTGTTTTATCTATCAGCTTTAGATGGTCGTAGCTGCCCCATGCGACTTTTTTCTGCGCTAGCATTTGTGCTTCTCCCATCACGCCAAGTCCTATAGCACGGCTTGCTAGGTTTGTGGCTTTTACCTTTGCTAGCGGATAGAAGTTTAGATCAATTACATTATCTAACATGCGAATTGCTATAGGCACTACTCGCTCGATATCTTCTTTTGTGTTTATCTTGCTTAGATTTATACTAGCTAGATTACAAACTGCGGTTTTGCCCTCAAAACGTTCTTTTTCTACTATATAAATATCTTTGCCGCCCAGCTTATCAAGGGCGGTGATTTTTTTGGCTTCTTTTGTGATACCGTTATCAAGCTTTACTAGCTCTTTTTCATCATAGCTTACGCTACTGCCGTCATTAAAGCGGATTTTGATTTTATAGTAGTTTGGCTCGGTGTTTTGGAAAATCTCAGTACAAAGATTTGAGCTTCTTATTAGTCCTTTGTGGTCGTTTGGATTTGTGCGGTTTGCTGTATCTTTAAAGCACAAAAACGGCATTCCAGTCTCAAAATAATTCATAAGCACTTTTTTCCAAAGATCTTTTGCTAAAACCGAGCTTTTTGCGATATTTTCATCTTTTTCATACTCTAAATATCTTTTTTCAAACTCATCACCATAAAGCGAGCAAAGATCAGGCGTATCAGCTGGATCAAAAAGCGTCCAACGCTCATTATTTGCTAGGCGCTTCATAAAAAGATCATTTATCCATAGAGCTGGAAATAGCTCATGCGTTCTGCGGCGCTCTTCGCCTGAGTTTTTGCGAAGTTCTAAAAAGTCATCTATATCCATATGCCACGGCTCTATATATACGCTGATTGCGCCTTTGCGAGTGCCTAGCTGATCTACTGCTACTGCTATATCATTTGCGATTTTTAAAAACGGCACCACGCCACCGGCTGCGTTTTTATGCCCATCGATGCTACCACCCATCGCACGCACATTGCACCAGTCCCAGCCTATACCACCGCCAAACTTACTTAGAAGTGCCATTTCAGTATAGCTATCAAAAATGCCTTCTATATTATCAGGCGCTGAGCCTACATAGCAGCTGCTTAGCTGGTGGCGAGTGGTGCGAGCGTTGCTTAGAGTTGGAGTTGCTAGCATGACCTCAAACTTACTGATTAGATCATAAAATTTCTTTGCCCAGCCCATGCTATCAAGCTCATTTTGCGCTAAAAACATGGCAATTGCCATAAACATCTGTTGGGGCAGCTCAATAGGCTCGCCCTTGCTATTTTTGATTAAGTATCTATCATATAGCGTTTTTATACCAAGATAAGTAAATTGCAAATCACGCTCAGGCTTTATATACGCATTTAGCTCATCTAAATCATATTTGTCTTTTAGCCCTAGAAAAATACGCCCAGCCTTTTCGCCATGCTCAAAATAATCGCGCAAATGATTGTATCCCGTATAGCCTGTGGTCTTGTGATAAAGGTCGTATAAAAAAAGCCTAGCTGCTACGAAAGTCCAATCAGGGCGGTCAAGATCTATTTTTTCTACTGCGGTTTTTATAAGCGTTTTTTGAATCTCTTCTGTGCTTATCATGTCTCTAAACTGAATTTGTGCGTCTACTTCTAGTTCGCTTTGATTTACATTATTTAGCCCAGCGACTGCGTCTTTTGTGTATTTTTTGATTTTAGCTATGTCTAGTTCTTCTGTTCTGCCGTTGCGTTTGACTACTTTCATACAAATATCCTCTTTCACAAAATAAGGGCGTAATTTTGCCTTGTTAATACTTAAAATCAAATAGAAAGAAGTTAAAAATAATCTTAAAATATCATTTGAGAGACTTTGTGAATTTAGTATTTTTTATGAAATACTTAGGAATTCTAGAATTCCTAAGTATTGTTTTTGGAATTCTAGAATTTAAACTAGAATTCCTAAGATATATTATTAGGAATTTTAGAATTCTTTTTTTAGCTCGCTTTTGGGCTAGATGAATCTAGCCCAGCTCGCAAATTTTATCAGGGCTACGCCCTAAACCCTTAGGGGCTGCCGCCCCTAAAACCCCGCTCTTTTAAGGAATTTTTGAATTCAAACTTGAATTCCTAAGTGATTTTAGAAGTAAAGGCAATTCTAGTATCGTGGTGCTAGTGTGAAAAAAGGTAGTTTGTGCCGCTGCAGGGATAGAACAGATAGTTCATCCCAAAGCGGCGCAAACTAGCTTTTTATTACACCCAGCGGGTTGCGCAGCAAAATAGTGCTGCGAGACGAATTGCCAAAACATACTTAAACTTTGTTTTTAGCAAGTATCGTGGAGTAGATGCGCTAAAAGCTAGCAAGCACGAGCGCAGGCGCACTTAGCGTGCGTCAAGCGAAGTGTGAAGCTAGATTTTAGTGCAGATACCCACGAGACGCAGCTAAAAAAACTATTGCTTTAGTTGTAGCAAAGTATTCAGCATATTATCACTAGTCGTTATCGTCTTAGAGTTTGCTTGATAGCCTCTTTGGATAACGATTAGTTGAGTAAAGGCGTGACTAAGGTCGACATTGCTCATCTCCAAGGTGCTTGCGTTTATCTTTCCACGGCTTCCTGTGCTAGCTGCGCCTATTACCGGGGCACCGCTGTTTGCTGTCTCGCCCCAGACATTTCCGCCAAGCTTTTCAAGACCGTTGTTGTTTGTAAATGTAGCCATAGAAACTTGCGCTAGAGCAAGGCTATGTCCGTTGGTAAAAGAACCGATGATTTTACCGCTTTGGTCGATTCTTAGGCCATTTAGCGTTCCGCCTGTGTAGCCATCTTGTGCGATGTTTTCGGTGTTTGATTTTTCATCATAACTAGTAATTCCATCAAAGCCACCTAGTGTGCCAAAGTTTAGCGAGATTGTTTGACCTGCGGCTGAGCCGTTGTTTGCTGTGTAGTTGATGGTACTTGGGCTATAGCCGATTAGCGAACCATCAGTGCCAAAGCGGATATTTCCAGTTACCACATTTTTATACGCACCTGCTTCTGGGTCAAGGTTTATCACGCCTGGTTCTGGCACTGTTACCATTATGCTCCACTCGGTGCCATTTTCTGGGCTGTAGCTTACCTTTCTATACTCTACTGTGATTTCGTGCTTAGAGCCAAGGCTGTCATAAAACTCAGTTGTCATAGAGTGCGCACTCATTTTTAGAGCTGAGCTAGTTTTGCCAGTGCTTGCCCCTATACTTAGAGAGCCATTTAGGTTACTAAATGCTTTTTCCATTCTAGTATTTGTATTTACTATATCATTGCTTAGGGCAGTTACAGCTATGGTTACTATTTTATCATCGTCCTTTGTGTTTTTGTTTTCAGGTTTTGCGTTAGGATCAATTGTAGCATCAATGATAACATCACCTGCTGTCGCATCTTGACCTTTATTAAATGTATCTCCATTGTAGTCATCTTCGTTAAAGGCATCGCCTGCTGGGTTATTTATCTCAAATTGACCTTGAGCATTTACAGTTACTCTAACACCATCGTTTTTGTTATTATAAGCAGTCTCAGTGTACTCGTTTTTTTCATCTTGCCATAGGAGAGCTGCTGATCTTGGGGCGCCGGCTGGTTGTTGTGGTGCATTATAAGCCAGCAAGTTTCCATCATAGTTTATATATTTTCTAGCGTCTTGTTGCATAGCCTCACGCAAGTCCTCTGTGGTAGTAAACTGCCTTACAGCACTATCATCATAGCTATGAGTTGCAGCGCCACCTACTGAGCTATAAGTATATTGATAGGCTGTGATTACAGCAGCACTAAACTTATCAGCGTCTTGACCATCAAATTTTATCTTATTCCCTGCATTACCATATATTTTGATATTTTTAGCAGTGGCTGTTGTGCCTAGGTTGTTTTGATTTGTTAGCTGGATTTGATTTCCATTGATTACGCTAGCTTTAACTCCTGTTTGGACACTAAAGTCATTTATAGCAGCCACTACTTCGTTTAGGTTTGTTACGGTGCGTCTTATGTCTATTCCATTTATGTTTATATCTAGTGCTTCGCCTTGTGGGTTAGGTGCAGTTATACCAGCAAAAACAGCCTTAGCATCAGCGTAGCTTACCCAGATACCTTGACCATCTCTTAGATTTAGCGCATCGCCGTTTTCATCGTATATTACACCCATATCCACGCCACGCTCTCTTAGGCGCACTTGGTTTTTGCTATCCATATATAGTGTGTCTTTGCTAGTGTCGTTTTCTGTGCTAGCGTCACGAGTAGGGGCAAAGAGCTTATCAGCTGTAAGTATACCATTGCCTGAGGTATCAAACCAGCCGTGGTTGCTATCTAAGCTGTAAATAGCTGCGCTTTGAGTGCCTATATGCTCGCCGGTGTTTAGGTTACCTTTATACTTTATCTCAGTAGTAGGATTTGCTGGCATGCTTAGACCTGGTTCAATGTTTATGTTTGTAACTGGCACAGTAGGATCTATGGTGCCAGTATCCTCATCTCTCATCCAGCCTTGGACGATATATCCGTTGCTATCTACGAAATTTCCTAGCACATCACGAGTAAAGGCTCCGTTTCTAGTATAGTACTTAGTAAGTCCGCCATCAGGACTAACTACAAAAAAGCCCTCACCTTGAATAGCCATATCGCTCCAAACATCAGTTGTTTGTAGTGAACCTTGGGTGAATATTTGTTGTGTTGAGATAATTTGTGTTCCAAGACCTACTTGCATAGCGTTTTTACCGCCTAGTTCGCCCTCTGGGGCTGTGGCTGGCTTGCTTGTTTGAGATAAAAGATCAGAGAAGTTTGCGCGGCTATATTTATAGCCTGCGGTATTAACATTAGCGATATTGTCGCCTTCTACATCCATTGCGATTTGGTGTGATTGCAGACCTGAAACGCCTGACCAAAGTGAACGCATCATAGTTGAAGTCCTTTCTAGCCTTTTGGCTTTTGGGTGATTTAATTTATTTTGATTAAAGCAAAAAGCGTTCCATTTTTTAAAAAAGTTTTAGAATTTGCTAGTATTTTTCATCAAAAATATTAAAAAATACAATTTAGTAAAATATTTTATAAATTCTAGTAAAATTTTAGCTAAAATCATACAAAAACTTCTAGAATTGCTTAAGGAATTCTAGATTTTAAGGACGAAAATGGATATTTTCTCAGCTATTATTTTGGGTATTATAGAGGGGCTAACTGAGTTTTTGCCAGTTAGTTCAACTGGACACATGATACTTGGCGCGCATTTATTAGGGCTTTCACACGAGGGTAATGATACCTTAAAATGCTTTGAGGTAGCCATTCAACTTGGCAGCATTTTGGCTGTGGCGGCGATGTTTTTTAAGCGCTTAATCGCAGAACCTAGCCTTATAGCAAAGCTTATCATCGGCTTTGTGCCAACAGGGCTTATAGGTCTGCTACTCTATAAACATATAAAAGAGCTTTTTTCGCCCTCTGTTGTGGCATATGCGCTCATCATCGGCGGCGTGGTTTTCATAGCTGTAGAACTACTCATGCGCCGCAAAAACCCTGAAAAAATCAGCTTTGAGGCTGGCAGCCATGACGAAATCGCTAAAATCAGCTACAAACAAGCTTTCATAATAGGACTTGCGCAGTGCCTTGCGATGATACCAGGCACCTCTCGTAGCGGCTCTACGATAGTAGCGGGCTTGCTTTGCGGGCTTTCTCGCACAGGGGCTGCGGCATTTAGCTTTTTGCTTGCGCTGCCTACGATGTTTGCGGCGACTTTTTATGATGTGTTTAAAAACAGAGAGCTTTTTATCTCAAATGCTGATAATATTTATTTATTCTTGCTTGGCGCAGCGGTTGCCTTTGTGGTAGCGCTTTTTGTGCTAAGAGCTTTTTTGAGCTTTGTTAGCAAGTTTTCTTATATAAGCTTTGGGGTTTATCGCATCATTATCGGTACGGTATTTTTGATTTTTGTGTTGTAGGAATTCTAGAATTCCTAGGCTTTTTGGGCTTTTTGCTAGGAATTCTAGAATTTAATATATTAGCAAAGCTTTATTTTACTTGTTTTGGGAAGTATTTTGTTATGATTTTAAAAATTTGACCTACATCATTTGTACTTTCTATATCAATTAGCAATTGACTTAGGTCGCTCAAATCTTTTCCATTTTTTGCTAGTTCTGCGCCTAACAAAGTCATTAACATTTTTTGTTCTATACTAATTTGCTCCATTTTTTCTCCTTTTAGTTTTTATCAGCCACCAAAACTAGAACCGGCTGCGCTTGCTGCTTTGTTGCCACCAAAAAAGCCGCTTTTTGCCCCACTGCTGGCTGCGCCTGTTTTTGCGCCACCAAAGCTACTTTGGCTGCGTGAGTAAGCGCTTGGATTTGAGTAAGCACCTTGCCTAGCAGCGTTAAAGCCTGGGCTACCAAAGAGCTTTGAGCCTATCCACGAACCGATGATTGCGCCAGCTGCGCTTGCTAGTATCGCCTCGCCTAAGCTCATGCCGCCGCTACTCATTTGGGCATTACCGTTTGTAAGATTGCTTGTGCCAGCGTCAATTTTGGCGTTTTCTTCTTTTAGCAGCTTGTCGATTTCAGCTTGACTTAAAAGTCTTTCATTCATATTGCCCTCAGCGTCTTTTTCACGCAAAAACACACGGGTTTCATTGCTAGGAAACTCATCTGCGATTTTGTAGCCTTGGTCTGTTTTTTCTATAAAAACAGTGGCGTTTTGCTTTACTACTGCGGTGTTTGCTTGCTCGCTCCCGCTAGAATTACAGCCTGCAAGGCCAGTTGCCATGATAGCTGCTAAAGCACCTTTACTAGCTAGTTCTTTAAATTTTTTGATATGTTTCATAAAAATCCCCTAAAAATTTAGAAAGAAATTATATAAAAATCTGCTTTATAAAAGGCTAAATTTTGATATTTTTTGATGAAGTGGGAATTCTAGAATAAAATTCTAATAACATTAAGTAAAAATAAAAGGTTCAAAGATTGCGAGACGATTTTTTGCTTTTTTGGCGCAGGGCTAGAGGCGCATCTGCGGTAGCAGCTACGAAAATTTTGCACCGAATTTTTAAGCCGAATATAGGCGCAGAAAAACGGTGTAAAAGTTTTCACAGAGCGACTGGGCTGCTGGGGCCAAAAAGGCTAAAAAGCGCCCACAAGCTGAACCTTAAAAAAATATTAAGCGTGTTCGCGTAGATAATCAATCACACTAAGCGCTGCAATAGCACCATCACTAGCTGCACAAACTACTTGTTTTGGTGAGTCCTCACGCAAGTCGCCTGCTGCAAAAAGACCTGGCAAGCTTGTTTGCATTTTGTGATTTACTTTTACATTGCCGCCTGGTGTAAGCTCGCAAATGCTATTGCCAGCATCATCTTTTAGCACTCCGTTTTGAACATTTAGACCAACGAAGGTAAAAATTCCAGGCACATTGATTTGGCGAGAGCTACCATCTTTTAGGCTAACTTTTACACCAGTTACACCGCTAGCATCGCCTAGAATTTCATCCACGACAGCATTTAGCACAAACTCGATTTTATCGCATTTTTTAGCACGCTCTACTGTGCTTGGAGCTGCTCTAAACTCATCTCTTCTGTGTATTAGATATACTTTTGAGCAGATGTTTGCAAGATACTGAGCCTCTTCAAGTGCTGTATCTCCACCACCAAGAACTGCTACTTCTTTGCCTTTGTAAAAAAAGCCATCGCAAGTAGCACAAGTGCTAACTCCACGGCCAAAATACTCATCCTCACCTTTTACGCCAGCTCTTTTTGGTTTTGAGCCTGTGGCTACAATTACAGCTTTTGCCTCTACGCTTTTGCCACCTTCAAAGTGAACTACAAAATGAGAGCCAACTTTTTCTACACGAACTGCGTTTTCCATCTCGATTTTTAGGCCAAAGCGAGTGCATTGCTCAGTCCATGGAGCCATGAAGGTGATGCCATCTACTACTTGAGGCACGCCTGGATAGTTTTCCATCTCAGAACTTGATGTGATTTGTCCGCCTGGCATACCTTTTTCAAACATAACTACATTTTTTATGCCACCACGAGTTGCGTATAATCCAGCTGCAAGCCCAGCAGGACCACCACCAATAATTGCTAAATCTAGCATTTTATCTCCTTAAATTTTTGATTAAATAAAATGAATAGAAGTAGCTTGTTTTTCACAAAAGATTAACGATTTTGCTTTAATATACGCCTCGTTCTTCCAAAACAGGCCTAACAAGCCACTTCCAAGCCCCAAAAGGGGCTTTTTGAATTAAAGTAGAGAGTTGATTTTGTCGCTGATTGCTACTTTGCTTTGCGCACCAATTAGAGTTTCTTTTACTTCGCCATTTTTGAAAAATAGCATAGTTGGTATAGAGCGAACGCCAAACTCAACTGCAAGGTCTTGAACCTCATCAGTATTTACTTTACAAATTTTAGCTTTGCCCTCATACTCAGCAGCTAGCTCGTCAATGATAGGGGCAAGCATACGGCATGGTCCGCACCATGGAGCCCAAAAGTCTACAAAAGTAACGCCCTCAGCTACTAGACTATCAAATTGTGCTTTGTCAGCAATTTCAATGTATTTTCCCATTGTTTTCTCCTTAAAAATATTTGTGCGAATTCTATATTTTTAAAGATAACGCAAGATAAACGAAAGCAATTTTTTTAAATATTTTATAAAGTAATATTTTTTATTAATTCCACTTTGTTTTTATCTATACAAAGTGCGTCTATTTCATAAGCACACATAATTCCTTTGCGCAAAAAATAAAACTCTATCGTTCGCAAAATTTTTGTCATCTTAGCAGGTGTGATGCGATAAATAGCTGAGTTTGCGGTATTTGTGGCTTTGACCTCTATAAAATGTAGCATATCAGCTTTTTTGGCGATGATGTCAATCTCACCAAATTTACTATGAAAATTTCGCTCAATTATATTGTAGTCCAAGCTCTGCAAGTACTCGCACGCTCTATCCTCAGCCTCAAAGCCAAAATTATAATTTTTTGTAGCTATTTTTCTATCCTTATTACAAAAGGCTCACCCACTACAAATTCTAGAGTTCTTATAGCATCTATAAGAGCCTTCATTTGAGCACTTTTACAAGTGTGGGTTGTAAAATATATCGTAGCATCGCCTCCGTTGCTATTTGGTTTTTGTAAAAAGCTATCGATTGAGACGCCATTTGCGCTCATTATATTTGTGATTTTGGCAATTACGCCAAGCTCATCACGCACTTTTAGACGCAAATAAAACTTACTTGATATTTCATCACTTTTTAGCAGTTTTAGACCGCTATCTAAGCCTTTATCTTTATATCCTAGCATAGGGGTTTTGATTTTGCGAGCGATGTCTATTAGATCGCTTATCACAGCACTAGCAGTTGCCCTGCTGCCAGCACCAGCGCCATAGTATAGGCTCTCGCCTACCTGATCGCCAACTACGCTAATAGCATTCATCACGCCATCAACCTTAGCTATCATTTTATCCTTACTAAGAAGCGCTGGATGAACTCTAAGCTCTAAGTTATTTTCATTTCTTTTTGCCACAGCAAGTAGCTTTATCGTATAGCCAAACTCACTAGCAAAATAAATATCCTCAGCACTAATATCGCTAATACCCTCAATCAAAATATCATCTGGCTTAGCATCAAGCTTGTAAGCAATGCTTGCTAAAATAAGCAGTTTGTGTGCCGCATCAAAGCCACCTACATCAAAGGTAGGATCAGCCTCAGCATATCCTAGCTCTTGGGCAGTTTTTAGCACTTCATCAAAGGCTAGGCCTTTATTCATCATATTTGTAAGTATATAATTACAAGTGCCATTTAGAATTCCAGTTATGCTATTTATGTGATTTGCAGCAAGGCCTTCGCGTAGGGCTTTTATGATAGGAATTCCACCTGCTACGCTTGCCTCAAAGCCAAAAGGTATCTCACCAGCAAGGCTTTCAAGCTCGCTTCTATGATAGGCTAGAAGTGCTTTATTCGCAGTTACTACTGCCTTACCCTTGCTAAGAAGTTTTTTTATCATCTTATAAGGCAAATCCACACCACCGATAAGCTCTACAAATACATCTATTTCATCATTTTCTATAAGCTCATCAAAGTCATCGTAGACTTTTAAATGCTTTACATTTTCTTTTGCCTTGCTTTTATCACGCACCAAGGCAGCCACAGGCGTTATACTCTCGCCAGCCCTAGCTGCTATAATGCTAGCATTTTGCTCTAAAACCTCTAAAACACCACTGCCAACAGTGCCAACGCCTAAAATCGCTATTTTCATCTAGAATTCTTTAAGAAATTTTTTGATATTGCGAGCGGCTTGATGTATGCGGTTATCATTTTCTATTAACGCTATACGGACATAATTAGCCCCCTGTGCACCAAAGCCAAGACCAGGGCTAACAGCTACATTTGCCTTTGTTAGCAGAAGTTTTGAAAACTCTTTTGAGTCCATTGCCCCCACGCAGCTAGGCAGTTTGCCCCATACAAACATACTAGCTTGTGGTTTTGCTACTTCCCAGCCAGCCTGCGCAAATGCATCACAAAGCACATCACGGCGATGCTCGTAGTTTTTGCGTATCTCTTCTACGCAGTCTTGTGGGCCATCAAGTGCTACTGTGGCTGCTACTTGAATAGGCGTAAACATACCATAATCAAACCAAGATTTGATCTTTTTAAGTGCGCCTACTAGCTTGCGGTTTCCACACACAAAGCCCACACGCCAGCCAGCCATATTATAGCTTTTTGATAGTGTATAGCACTCCACAGCTACATCTTTTGCCCCTTCTACTTCAAAGATACTTGGGCTTTTATATCCATCAAAGCCAAGCTCAGCATAAGCAATATCGCTAATGATATAAAAACGCTCTTTTTTTGCCATTGCTACAAGGCGTTCATAAAAGCTTTTATGGCAAACTACGGTAGTTGGGTTATGTGGGAAATTTACTACTACATATTTTGGGCGTGGCATAGTTTCATTTATCACATTTTCTAATTGCGCAAAAAACTCATTTTCATCAAGCTCAAAGTTTTCGTGGTTATAAGGCAAAGGCATTTTTGCTACATTTCCACCAGCTATAAGAAATGCTTGCGTATGAATAGGATACGCAGGATCAGGCACCACGGCTACATCGCCTGGGTTTGTGATAGCTGTAACCATATGAACAAAGCCTTCTTTTGAGCCTATTGTCGCACAAGCCTCGCTCTCAGGGTCAAGTTCCACGCCGTATTTGCGCTTATACCAGTTACAAATAGCAAGGCGGAGTTTGTATATACCTATACTTACGCTATATCCTTGTGTTTTGTCCTTCTGTGCGCTTTCACAAAGCTTGTCTATGATGTGCTGTGGCGTTCTGCCATCAGGGTTTCCCATAGAAAAGTCTATTATATCAGCGCCATTTCTGCGTGCTGCCATTTTGATAGCATTAACTTCGGCAAAACCATAATTTGGCAAGCGGTCAATAGTGTTAAATCTGATTTCATCAAACATTTTGTTTTCCTTAATTTAGGTTGATTTTTAGTCCGTGTTTAATATTTTCTAAGCTAAAAGAATCTTCTATTAAAGCGTAGTTTGCCTCAGCTGGCAATTCTATGGTTAAAGAATATGTGATAGTATTGCTTTTTTGTGTTTTGATAAGTTTGAGATTTTTATCAAAAACTCTGATAAAAGGCTGAAAGCTATCATCGCTATCTGCTTCTATGCTAAGGCTTTTTTTACCTGCTACATTTAGAAAATACGGCTTTTGTGGGCGGATTTGATTTGCATTTAGTGTGTCACTATCCACACTTGCTCTGCTCAAATCTAGCTCATAAATATAGAAATTTGCTTCTTGTTTGCTGATTTTTTTGATATAAATTTTGCTGTTAGCTAGCTGAGAGTAAAGCACTCCAGGTTCTAGTGAGTTTCTAGAACTAAGTGCTATGCCCCACTGAGCCAAATTTGCATCAAAATGCGTAGTAAGGTAGTATTTATAACCCATTTTACTTAGCACTTCGCCTACTGCCTTTACCATCAAAATAGCATTGTCATCAGAGCTAGAAAAGCCTATTTGTATATTTGCACTATTGCTTGGCTCTAAAAGCCCTTGGTTTTTTAGCCTAGCAAAAAGTGCATTATAATTTACATTATTTCGCTCATCTATAAAGCTTCTTTCGTTTTGCATTATATTTTCTATTGCTGGGTGATTTTCGCCTAAAATGCGACCTAAATCGCCCCTTAAATCAACTCCAAAAGCAAAAAGCAAAGAAGCAAAAGAAGCAAAAAAAGCTTTTTTTACCATGTTTTGCCCTTATTTAGCTCTACATATTTTGCATAATCAATTTCCTCAATTATTCCATCGTGAATATGAAATCTTAGAGCATCACGGGTGCGGTAGCTTTTATTATTATCACCATTTACTAGATCTAGCATGCCGTTTCCAGTAAGAATCAGGCGATTTCCAGTTGCATTTAGCTCGTAAGCCTCACTAGTGCTAAGCGAGCGTTTGCTCATATCATTTAGATTTTTTATTCCTATCCATACCTTTGTTGCTGGGATGATTTTTATTACATTAGCAGTGGCCTCTTTTACTTGCACTTCTTCTTTTTGTTCTTTTATTTGCTCTTCTGCTAAATTTTGTTCTGTAGTAGCATTTTCATCAACTACTAGGATTTCTTCTTTACTAGTGTTTTGATCTAGCGCCTCATCTACTACGATATTTTCTATCACATCAGCATTTGGTTTGATTATAGCTATATTTTCTTCGCTTACATTTACTTCACTCTTAGAGCCAAAATCAGGCTTTAAATCACTCCAATTAAAATCTAAATCCTTTATAAACTTAAAGCCCCAGACGCCAACGCCTAGCAAGATTAAGACCAAAACTAGCCAACCAAACGAGCTTTTGCTTTCTTTTGCCACATAGCCTGTGAGCCTTGGATTGACTTGGATTTTACTATCATCGCTAGAATTCTCAGAGCAGTAATTCTCAAAATCCTCCAAATATCCGTCTAAATCGATATTAAACTCACGGCTTAGAATTCTCAAATAAGCTTTAAGATTTGTATCTTTTAGGATGTCGTAGTTCTTAGCATATATGGCTTCTAAGTACTCAAGTGGAATTTTTGTTTGACGTTGAACTTCTTTAATGTCAAAATCCAAAAGCTTTGCTATTTCATTAGCCATTTTTTATCCTATCAAATAATATTGCTGTTGCGACACCTACATTTAGGCTATCCCAGTTATTTTTCATTTTTATTGCGACTATTTTATCACATTTTGCCATAGCTTTTTTACCTATGCCTTTATCTTCTGCTCCCATTAAAAGAACGAATTTCTCAGGCTTTGGTGCTAGAGCACGCACATCTTGCCCACTAGCATCAGCTCCAAGCAAGGTAAATCCAGCCTGCTTTAGCTCATTTAATGCGCTTAAATCATCATTTACCACACAAATATCAAGCTCATAGCCAGCCCCACTGCTAGTTCTAAGCATACCAGAAATCCCCTGTTCGCTTAGTCCTTGGCGGTTTGCGATGATTAAAGCATCAGCTCCTAGTGCCAAAGAGCTTCGCACGATAGAACCGATATTTCCCACATCGCTAATGCCACATAAAAACACTATGCTACTAGCATTTTTCAAGCTAGCAAAGGGTGTGAAACTAAACTCATCAACCTCGGCTATAAAGCCTTGATGATTGCCACCTCTTGCTAGACTTTGGGCTTTGCGCTCATCTATTTTTTGGATTTTAAGACCAAGCTTAGCAATACGCGCAAATAGCGTTTTATCAAGCTCTTTGCTTAGATAAATCGCTCTAAACTTTTGGCTATGCTTATCCAAAATATGCAAAAATAACTGTTTACCAAAAATAATCATCGCGCAATTGTAGCTAAAATCTTTAAATTTTTAGCTTATTTTGTAAGATTTTCGTAAATTTTTTTTGCGTTTTGCCCAGTGAGTTTAGCAAGAAGTTTTGCTTTAATTTTTGGAGCGATATCAAGCTCTAAGATATCATCCCTGCTGATACCTACGCCACTTGGGCTAGCTTTGGCTGAGATTACTAGTGCCCATTCACCATTTAGATTTGCGTTTTTTAGGGCAGCTGCTACTTCTTTTGCTGTGCCAAAAAACTTAGCTTCAAACTTTTTTGTAGCTTCTTTGATCGCAAAGATTTTTCGCTCTGCCTCAAGCCCCGCTATTTTTTCTATTAAATCTAGAATTCTCTTTGGGCTTTCGTAAATCACGGTAGGAATTCTAGAATTTAATGCTCTTTCAAGCTCTACTTGCCTTTGATGACCAGTATTTGGCAAAAAGCCCAAAAAGCTAAACTCTTTGCTCACAAGAGCGCTAGCTGCCACTGCTAGCAAAAGTGCATTTGCCCCAGGCAAAACCTCATAAGGAATTCTAGAATTTTGCGCAAACTCTACTAGCTCTGTACCAGGGTCGCTTATACAAGGCATACCAGCATCGCTCATGTAAATACAGCATTTCTCATTAAAATTCCGCTCATCAAAATTAGCAATAAAAGTATCAAAATTATGAGAGTTTAGGCAGTAAAACTCTTTGTTTTTTAAAGAAATATTTAGTAGATTAAGTAGTGATTTGCCGACACGAGTATCCTCGCAAATGATGATTTCACCAGCCTCTAAGATGTCCAGACATCTAGCTGAGATATCGCCTAAATTGCCAATAGGCGTCGGCAAAAAGTATAGCAAAGCTTATTGTAAGCCGTATTTTTTCTTGAATTTATCCACACGACCTGCACTATCAACGATTTTCTCGCTACCAGTAAAGAACGGGTGGCAAGCAGAGCAGATATCTACACGGATTTCTGCTTTGTTTGAGCGGGTTTTAAAAGTATTGCCACAAGCGCAAGTAACATTGCATTCAACATATTCTGGATGTATGTCTTTTTTCATTGTTTATCCTTTTTTTGAGATTAAGGTTGGCATTTTATAAAAATTGCCTTTAAACTAGGCTGAATTTTACTAAGGAATTCTAGAATTCCTTAGTAAGAGCTTCAATCTAGAATTCCTAGCAACTAAAATTCCTACCAACTAGAATTCTGCCAACTAGAATTCCTACCAGTCAATTGATTGAAGCTTACCTAGATTTAATGGGAAGCTAAAGCTTTTATTCTCATTTACACGGATTATTCCCACCGCACTCTGGCTGCCTGCGTCTTTGATATACACGATGCTGCCACCATCACTAGAAAAGCGCGGAAAGGTATTTACCCCAGTTGCTGTAAGCTGACGGATATAATCACTCTTTGTAGAGATTAAATATAGATTAAATGTGCGCTGGCTATACTCTGCGCCACTCTCACGGCTAGAGTAGACTACATAATTTTCCCAAGTAGAAACTGAGCTGTTGTTTTTGCCGTGATATACTAGCTGTTCGACTGAGCCGCCATTTATGCTAGTTGCAAAAATATTTGGATTGCCCATTCTATCGCTTACAAAAACCACTCTGCTATCATTATCTACGAAATTTCCATTTACATCAATACCAGAATAGCTTGTGATACGCTTGGCTGAGCGAGTGTTTAGGTCGTAGAGAAAAATATCACTTTGATCAGCTGGAGCCATTGTAAGAAGTAGCTTTGAGCCATCTTTGCTAACATCGCTTGCTACTACCATGCCGCCACTGCTTGTGATGCGTGATTTTTGCCTTGTTGCAAGGTCGTATTTGTATAGCGTTGGCTTGCCTTTTTCGTGTGTAGTGTAGTAAAAGGCACTTTGTTCTACATTTGCCCATTTTGGGAAAATATTTAGCCCACCGCTTAGCACTACATTTTGATAAGTAAGGGTATAATCAGCAATTATTATGCGAGCCTCACCTGGCTTTGTATACTGCGAAATAACAATGCTTTTATCCATCCACTCAATAGGTGAGAGCTCAAGATTTCTAGCTATATCAGCGATTGCTCTGTGAGATAGAAAAGGCCAGCGTTTAAGGTCGCTTTGAGAGTAATTTGCCTCAAATCTTACACTGCTATCTTTAGTGTCAATTAACTTTACTTTTAGCATAGTCTCGCCACTACCGCCAGCTAGTTCATAGCGAAGCACAAAAGCTGGATTTTTAGCAGCTATTTCAGCACCTAGTGGGGCATCGTATGTTGTCTTCTCAATTCCCTCAATCACCTCAAAAGCAGAACCCACTGTCAAATCGCCTGCTATCATGCGTGAAAAACGCTCTTTTACATCACTACTAGCAAAGTTTGTAGTGGCGTCTTGAATTATAATTTTTGGCAATTCAAGTGAGCCACTTGTTACTGATATTGTAGCATCGGCTGCAAATAAGCTAGCGAAAAATGCTAACAAAACTAAAATTTTTTTCATTATTACTCCTTTAAATTTTATTGTTTAGGTGGTTCTAACAAAAGTTCAAACTCAAACCTCTCCCCGTTTGGAGGTGGTGGAAATTCCATAAGCTTTAACTTTTCCATCAAATCCCTTGCTTTACTCATAAGTTCTTGGTCGTAAGTTGATTTAGTAAAACGATAAGTCACTAATTTACCATTTCCTGTCATGATAAAATTAACAATTATGGTCTCGCTATCACTAGGATTTAAATACTTAATCCAAAGAGACTGCGCAATTCTATTAATTCTTCCAACATATGCGTCAAATTCCCCAGTTAGCCCCGCTTTTGGCGCAGCTACTTTATCGCTAGTCTGCAAGGCATTTAGAGCATCCATTGCTTTTTGCTCAGCGCTTTTATTTTTTTTAGCACTTTTTTTATTGCTTTGAGTAGCTTTTGGTTTAGCTGGTGGCTTTGGTGGCACTTTTATATCATTAAATAACGCTCCCATATCCACTGGTTCTGGCTCAGGTGGTGCAGGCTGTGACTCAGACTCTTTTGGCGTTTCTACGGCTTTATTTGTAGTGATCTGCTCTTCTATTGGCTCTATTTTATCAGGCTCAGGTTTTGGCGGCTCAGGTTCTATGGGCTTTGGTTCTGGTTTTTCTACCTTTGGAGCAGTGACAACATCTGCTCTTTCTTCTGTCACTATCATAACATCCATAAAAGCATCAGGTGTGTCTGTGTATTTCTCTGCTATTTGCGTAGCCGTGCCTGCTTTATGCACTATAAAGCCCAAAAGTGCTATATAAATAGCAAGAGAAATAATAAAGGCGTTAAATGTAGGAAAATTTTCGCCGATTTTGCGCTGTTTCATCGTGTCTCTAATGCGACATTGTTATATCGAGCAAGCTTTAATGAGCGAAGCACACTCATAACATCTGCGTATCTTAGCCCCTCATCTGCTTTTAGGTAGACTTGAGAGTCTGTGCTATACTGACTTTGAAGTAGCACAAGACGATCAGCAAGCGCACTTAGCTCAAATATATCTTTATCAATATAAACTTTTCTATCTAAAGTAATACGGATAGTTAAAGCTTTTTTATCCATAGGCTTTGATTTGCTTTGTGTGCCTTGTGGGACTATGATTTTTTCTTCATAAATAAGTGCTGGCATGGCGACCATAAGAATCGCCAACAACACTAGCATAATATCCACCAAAGGGGTGATATTTAATTCTGGATTTTCGTCGTAGTTTATCATTTGTTACTTAAAAGTACACTAGCTTCACGCTTTATTAGACTTAAAATTTCATAGGCTTTGCGTTTAATCAAAAGATTGAAGCTATAAGCTGGAATCGCTACAAAAATACCGCATCCAGTAGCCACCAAAGCTTCTGAGATAGAACGAGCAATAGCATTTATACCACCTGTTCCATCGCCTAAGTCAGCAAAGGTTTCTAGAATTCCCACCACAGTACCAAAAAGCCCTATAAAAGGCGAAGTAGAAGCTACTATAGCAAGCAATGTAAGCCCGCTAGTAGATCTACTCTCAGCTAAGCCGATGTAAACATCTAGTTTTTCTTTATTTACGCTACTACTGCATTTTTTTAGCACTGAACTTGTGTTTTCTATCTTGCCACCAATCAAAATACTCTCTAAAGCTGATTGTTCCTTTGCTCTCCAAACACCAAGTGCTAAATAGCGTGAAAGCAAAATAGTAAAACTCAAAATAAAATAAACAGATAGCCAAGCTATCACTATAATAGTAATAGCCGAGCTATTTGTAAGAAAAGTGGCTATAGCATTCCACATTGTATTCTAACGCCCGCCTTCTAGTTTTGTCATAGCAACTCTTAGGGTAGCATCATCATAGCCCATTTTGCCAATAAGAGCTTTTGCATCTTCTAGCTTTTTGGCTATTTCACTTTCATTGCTACCTGATACTAAAATAGCACCATCTACAAGTACATCTACTTTGTTTTCAGACACTTCTGCATAGCCCCAATCAACCGCTACGATTTCATGATTACCACTGCTTAGTTCGATATCTACTACTCCAGCATTTAGCAATGAGACCAAAGAAGCGTGTCTAGGCAAAACACCAAACTCACCTTCTTTGCCCGGCAAAACTACGCTTTTTACATCGTTAGAAAATATCAAACCATTAGGTGTTACGATTTCTAAATGTAAAGTTTCCACAGGTTACGCCTTTAATTTTTCAGCTTTTGCTACGACCTCTTCGATATTTCCTACCATATAGAAAGCATTTTCTGGCAAATGGTCATATTTGCCCTCTAAAATCGCCTTAAAGCCATTGATTGTATCTTCTAGTGTTACATATTTGCCTGGGCTACCTGTAAACACCTCTGCTACGAAAAATGGTTGAGAAAGGAATTTCTCGATTTTTCTAGCGCGATCAACTACTAGTTTGTCCTCTTCGCTTAGCTCATCCATACCAAGAATAGCGATGATATCTTGAAGGTCTTTGTACTTTTGAAGCACAGATTGAACACCACGAGCTACTTTATAGTGATTTTCGCCGATTATTTGCGGATCAAGCACACGAGAAGTAGATGCTAGTGGATCCACAGCTGGATAAATACCTTTTTCTGCAATAGCACGGTTAAGAACTGTAGTCGCATCAAGGTGAGCAAAAACAGTAGCCGGAGCTGGGTCAGTAAGGTCATCTGCTGGCACATATACAGCTTGAACTGATGTGATTGAGCCTTTTTTGGTCGATGTAATACGCTCTTGAAGCTTACCCATCTCAGTAGCCAAAGTTGGTTGATAACCAACCGCACTAGGAATACGACCAAGTAGCGCTGACATCTCAGAGCCTGATTGAGAGAAACGGAAAATGTTATCAATGAACATAAGAACATCTAGTCCCATCTCATCACGGAAATACTCAGCCATAGTAAGACCAGTAAGCGCAACACGGTTTCTCGCACCTGGTGGCTCGTTCATTTGGCCATAGCATAGGGCAACTTTATCCAAAACATTGCTTTCTTTCATTTCATTATAAAGGTCGTTACCCTCGCGTGTTCTCTCACCAACACCAGCAAATACTGAATAACCGCTATGAGCGTGAGCCACATTGTGGATAAGCTCCATGATAATAACTGTTTTACCAACACCAGCACCACCAAATAGACCAACTTTACCACCTTTTGCATAAGGTGCTAGTAGATCAACTACTTTGATACCAGTCTCAAAAACCTCGCTTTTTGTACTTTGCTCATCAAAGCTAGGTGCTTCTCTGTGAATGCTCCAGCGAGTTTTAAACGCAGTCTCTTCGCCCTCATCTATAATGTCACCTGTAACATTAAAGATACGACCAAGAACCTCTTCTCCAACTGGCACAGTAATAGGCGAACCAAGTGCTGTAGCCTCATGTCCACGAGTAAGACCATCTGTCATATCCATAGCAATAGTGCGCACACGGTTATCACCTAGGTGAGCCGCAGTCTCAAGCACTAGTTTGCGTGCTTTGCCCTCAAAGTCAAACTTGACTTCAATGGCTTCATTGATTTTTGGCAAGTAGTCTGCAAAATCCACATCAACTACTGGACCAATAATCTGGCTGATTGAACCCTTCATTTTTAATCCTTTCGCAAATTTTTACTCATTAGGAATTCTAGAATTCCTCTATCCTAGGAATTCTAGAATTCTAGATTATTTCATACTCTCAACACCACTAATAATTTCAATTAGCTCAGTGGTGATGTTGCCTTGGCGTGCTTTGTTGTAAGCAAGGTCTAGTTCTTTTACCTTTGCTTTGGCGTTTTTACTAGCATTATCCATAGCCTGCATGCGCGAGCAGTGCTCAGCTGCAAGACTATCTATCAGCGAGTAATACATACCGTATTCTAGGTATTTTTTCAAAAGCTCGCCGATGATAGTGTCATCTTCATTGCTAGGCTCAACTTCCATTAAAGAGTCAAACTTCTCAGCACTTCCCATATCAAGTGGCATTTGAATCGGTACGATATCCTTGATGCGAATCTCTTGGCTTATCATATTTTTATAGCCATTATGCACCATGATAATCTTATCAGTTGCTCCTGAGTTAAAGTCTTTTATAGCCTCATCGATAATGCTTTGAGCTTTTTCATAAGTAGGCGTAGAACTAACGCCTCTATAGCTTTCCAAAATATCTATACCCTGGAAATTAAAAAACTCAATGCCTTTTTTGCCAATAGCTCTTAGGCGAACCTTGACTTTTTTGGCTTTATATTCTTCAATGAGCTTCTGAGTAGCATGGATTGTCGCCATGTTAAAGCCACCGCAAAGCCCTTTATCTGCAGTAATAAAGATGATATCAACTTTATTCACCGGCGCATCCACATCGTAAAATTTTGGATTGCTAATAGCAGAGCCATATTTGTGGATTTTATACGATATTTCACTTAAAATATCTCTAATTTTTTGTGCATAGAGCTTTGACTTTTTGGCAGCTTCTTCTGCCTTTTTTAGCTTAGCAACAGAAACTAGCTTCATAGCGTTCGTTGTTTTTTGGGTATTTTGAACGCTCTTGATTTTCCTTTTTATATCTTTTAAACTAGCCATGTTCGCCCTTACTCAGCGCTAAAAGTAGCCTTAAACTCACTTAACGCTTTTTCAAGTTTTTCTTCAATATCTTTTTCTACTGATTTTTTAGAACGAATTTGCTCAAAAATATCAGGATACTTTGCCTCAATATACGGATATAACTCAGCTTCAAATTTATTTACAGCTGAAGCTGGAATATCATCTAGGTAGCCATGAGAACCAGCATAGATTAGCACTACTTGATTTTCTACTGGAAGTGGGCTATATGGAGGTTGTTTTAGAACCTCAACCATGCGTTGACCACGCTCAAGTTGTTTACGGCTGCTCTCATCAAGGTCGCTAGCAAACTGAGCAAAAGCTTGAAGCTCACGGTATTGAGCTAGTTCTAGGCGAAGTGTGCCTGAGACTTTTTTGATAGCTTTGATTTGTGCTGCACCACCAACACGGCTAACAGAAAGACCAACATTGATCGCTGGGCGAACACCTGAGTTAAATAGGTCGCTCTCCAAGAAGATTTGTCCATCTGTAATAGAAATAACATTTGTTGGGATATATGCTGATACATCACCTGCTTGTGTTTCGATAATAGGTAGTGCTGTTAGAGAACCAGCTCCTAGTGCATCACTTAGCTTACTAGCACGCTCAAGCAAGCGAGAGTGTAGGTAGAATACATCGCCAGGATAAGCCTCACGACCTGGTGGGCGGCGAAGGATAAGTGACATCTCACGGTAAGCTACAGCGTGTTTACTTAGATCATCATAGACAATAAGTGCGTGGCGACCATTGTCACGGAAATACTCACCCATTGTTACACCAGCATAAGGTGCTAGGTATTGAAGTGCTGCTGGGTCACTAGCAGAAGCTGCTACTACGATAGTATATTCCATAGCTCCGTATTCTTCTAGTTTTTTAACCACTTGAGCTACGGTTGATTGTTTTTGACCAATTGCTACATAAATACAGATTACATCTTGACCTTTTTGGTTGATGATAGTATCTACTGCTACTGTTGTTTTACCAGTTTGGCGGTCACCAATGATAAGCTCGCGTTGACCACGACCGATTGGAACTAGAGCATCGATAGCTTTGATACCAGTTTGAAGTGGTTCATGAACACTTTTTCTAGCCATGATACCTTTTGCTTTTTCTTCGATAAATCTACTCTCAGTTGCATCAATTGTGCCTTTTGCATCAAGAGGCTCGCCAAGTGAGTTTACCACGCGTCCTATCATAGCATCACCTACTGGCACACGAAGCAGTTTGCCAAGGCGTTTAACGCTAGTGCCCTCTACGATTTTATCACTTTTACCAAGAATAACGACACCAACGCTACTTTCTTCTAGGTTTTGAGCAAGGCCTTTTTCGCCATTTTCAAACTCCACCATTTCGCCAGCCATTACATTTTTAAGACCATAAACTCTGGCAACACCATCAGCTACTGAAATGACCTTTCCAGTTTCCTCGACATTTACGCTTAGATCGTAGCTAGCAATACGCTCTTTGATTATACTGCTAATCTCGTCTGCTTTTAATCTTGCACTCACGCTATCTCCTTATTTAATTGCTTTTAATATATGTTCAGTTAGTTTTTCTTTGAATAAATTCATAGAAAAACTTGCCTCAAACCCCAAATCAGAAAGCTCAATTTTGATACCATCATAATCTACTTTTTTGCTTTCAAACTCAATGTTTGCGTTTAGTTTTTTAGAAAATTTATCTTCTAGTTCTTTTTTGCTAGCTTCGTTTAGCTCAAACGAGCTAAAAATTGTGCCTTTGAATTTATTATCTCTAAGAGCTTTTTGATATGAAAACTCCTTAGAAATATCAGGCAAAGCCTCTAAGCGCTTAGCTTTAGCCAAAGTTAGCAAAAAGTTTGAAAATTTTGCACTATTACACTCTACAAGGCTTAGTAAAAACTCAGCCTTTTTCTCAGCACTTAGACTTGGTAGATTTATTATATCTACAAATTTTGATGAGGCAAAAGCTGATTTTATATTGCTTAATGCACTATCAATTTGCGCAATCTCGCTAGCATCTAGAGATGAAAGCAATGCGCCTACATATTTTTTTGCGACCACTTCATGCATTAGCTAACCTTTTTCTTAATAATATCTACAAGAGCTTGTTCGCTCACAGCAATATCTTTATCGCTAAATGCGTTATCAAGCACGCTGGCTACAGTTTTACGGACACTATCACGGCGAGCGAATTCTTTTTGTTCAGCAAAGCTCTCATTTAAAATTCTAATAGCAGACTCTGTATCACGCTCGATTTTTTCTTTTAGTAGTTTGGCTTCTACTTTACCGTTTTCTATAAACTCAGCAGCCTGAACCTTCATTTTTTCAGCCTTAGTTCTAGCTTCTTCTTCTTTGCGTTGGGCTTCAAGAATTTTATTTCTTGATTGCGTCATTTTCTTTTCTATAGCTTCAATGCGACCTTTATAAGCATTTTTAATAGGATTTGCAATGAAGTAATATAAAATTCCTGCAAAGATAACAAAGTTAATAGTCCTAGCTACTATATCATAGTCAGGCACACCATCTTTAGCACCAAAAGCAAGTAATGGTAAAAATAACAATAATGCTTTCATTACTAACCCCTTAAAGCTTTGATAAAACTGATTTTATCTCAGTTTTGATTATAGGTAAATTATCGCTTAAGGCTACTTTTAGAGCTTCTTGCTCAGTTTTTAGACTAGCTTCAAATTCCTTATAATCAGCCTCAAGTCTAGCTCGCTCAGCATCGATTTTACTCTTGCTAAGTTCATTTGCACTTTGAATAGCTGCTGCTTTTAGCTTAGATACTTCATCCCTAGCACTTGCTAGGATAGCAGCACACTCTTCTTCGTATTTTTTTGTGTCGTTGCCGTATTTTGAAAGCTCTTTTTCTTCATTTGCGATGCTTTCATTACGGTTATCCACAAAGCTTAAAATAGGCTTGTATAAAATCACATTTAGCAAGTAAATCATAACTAGAAAAACTACTACTGTAATTCCAAGCAGTTTTGGATCAATTTCAAGCATTTTACCCCTTTCATAAAGTTTGAGAATTCTAGAATTCCCTATAAATTCTCAAAAATTTTTTGTAATCTTACAATAATAAAGTCTAAACTTTGCTTAATTTTGCCAATAATTTATCAATTTCTTTAAGTTCTTTAAAGCTCAAAGTGATTTTATTCCCACTTGTAGTGCTTGAAAAACCTAGTTCTTTAAAGCGGTTTTTTAGCTTTAAAACACCACTATTTAGCTCATCTGCGGTCTTTGGCTTTTTGATTTTTTTTACTAGTTCTTCAGTATCTCTTACGCTTAGATTTTGCCCTACTATGCTATCAGCTAGCATTTTTTCATCATTTTTGCTAAGCCCTACTAGCACTTTTGCATGTCCGCTTGAGATTTTTTTATCTTCTATTAGTTTTTGTGTTTTCTCATCTAGGCTTAGTAGACGCAGGGTATTTGTAACCCAAGTACGTGATTTTTTTAGCGAACTTGCTAGCTCTTCTTGTGTTATATCGTGTTCGCTGATTAGTTCTTTTAGTGATTTTGCTAGCTCTATTGGATTTAGATTTTCTCTTTGGATATTTTCTATTAAGGCTAGTTCTCGTAGGTTTTTTTCAGCTGTGCTTAGCACAATCGCTTTTATTTGGGTCTTTCCTAGCATTTTTGTAGCACGCATACGGCGCTCACCTGCTATTAGCAAATAGTCTTTTTCACTGCGTTTTAGAACCACTATTGGCTGTATTAGTCCGTGTTCTTTTATACTAGCTGAGAGTTCTTTTAGTGCACTCTCATCAAAGTTTTTGCGAGGTTGAAACGGATTTGCTTTGATATAAGAAAGATTGATATCTAGAACTTTATTGCTATTTAACTCTCTATCATAGTCAAACTGGGCATCATCTAAAAGTGCGCTAAGTCCTTTGCCAAGTGCCATTTTTTACCTCATTATCGATGTTGCTAGGCTTTGATAAGCGATAGAACCAGTTGATTTACCATCGTATAAAATCACCGGTTTACCAAAGCTTGGACTCTCAGCTAGCTTTACATTTCGTGGGATAATGATAAACTCTTCTCCAGTTTTAAATAGCTTGCTCTTAAAGTGGTCTTTTAGATCGGCTACTGCTTCTTTTGATAGGTTGTTTTGTGCGCTATACATTGTTGGCAAAAAGCCTTTGATTTTTAGTTTTTTATTTATGGTTTCTTTTACTACTTTGATGGTATTTAAAATCTGCGCAAGTCCCTCCATAGCGTAAAACTCGCACTGAATAGGAATAATCACACTAGCACTAGCACAAAGCGCATTTATAGTAAGACTACCCAAAGTTGGCGGTGTATCAATGATGATATAGTCATATTCTTTAGCAATTTCGCTGATTTTTTCACGCAAGATGGTTTTATAGTCTTGTTCGTCGCGAGAAAACTCTTGTTCAATACCTACTAGACCAATATTTGATGGAGCTAGGTATAGATCAGGAATTTGAGTTTCTAGCACGATTTCGCTTAGCTTTTTGCTGCCAGTTAGCACATGATAAATGTTAAACTCATAGTCTCTGCGTGAAAATCCAAGTCCAGTGGTTGCGTTTGCCTGTGGGTCTATATCAAGCAAAAGTACCTTTTTGCCTGCTACTGCTAGTGAAGCTGAGAGATTTACAGCGGTGGTGGTTTTGCCTACTCCACCTTTTTGATTAGCTATTGTTATTACTTCGCTCATCTTGCTAAATATACCTTTTTATTATTTATGATAATTGCGCCATCATCTGCTAGGCTTGCATCACGAAGGGGTGTTGCTTTGCCATCTATATGAACGCTAAATTTTTTTGATTTTTCGAATTCTAGCAAGAATTTGCTTAAAATCTCTTTCCATTTTGGCAAATTTTTCAAACTTTTTTCAAAGTGCGATAAAAGCGTCATCGGCTCTATATCAATATCTAAAGTTTGCGCGTATATCGGTGCTTTGGCTATATTGATGCCTATGCCACATACTATAAAATCACGGAATTTTGTACTTAGAATTCCCCCTATTTTTTGCTCTAAATAAAAGTCATTTGGCCACTTTAGCCACGCTTTTGAGCCAAGCGAGCGCAAAACCTGCGTCATAAGATAAGCAAAATAAATGCTAATTGCGCTAAGTGGCAAATCATCAGGCAGCATATCTTGCTTTAAAGCAAAGCTAAAATACAAATTGCCCTCTTCGCTCTCCCAGAGATTTGCCCTGCTGCCATATCCTGCGCTTTGGCTAGCGGCTGTGAGTATGACCGGAGCTTCTAGCTCGCCATTTTTTAGAGCTTCCATGAGCCTAGTTTGCGTTGAGTCGCAATTAGCTAAATATATTATCTCCAAGACCTAGCCTTTTACCATTTAAATATTCTTTTGCATCAAGGGCTTTTTTGCCTGCTTCTTGAATGCTAAAAATCTCCACAAGTCCCTTTTTTGCTCCCACGCAAAAGCTATTTTGATTTATAGCGCAGATTTTGCCGATTTGCTCGCGAGCTACGTTTTGGCTGTGAATTTTGATTTTAAGCAATTTTGTGCCATTGCTAAAATAAATGCTAGGCCAAGGATTAAAGGCTAAGAACTTGCGCCAAATTATGCTAATTTCATCATCAAAGCTGATTAGACCTTCTTCTTTTTTGATTTTTTTACATTTTGAGCTTAGGGCTGAAAACTGTGCTATAGGATTGATTTTTTCATAATTTTCTAGAGTTTTAAGAGCTAGCTTGCCAGCCATAGCGGCAAAAATGCTAAAAAGTTCTGCGCTACTTTTGCCCTCTATATCGCAAACTTCAAAGCCTAGCATATCGCCATCATCAAGCCCCACGCCCATTTTCATAGCTGTTATGCCGCCAAGTTTTTTGCCATTTAACACCATTTGCTGCACGGGACTAGCACCACGAAACTCTGGCAAAATCGAAGCATGCAGGTTTATACAAGGCGCAATGTTTAAAATATCCTCGCCCAAAATCTGTCCATAAGCAGCCACTACGATAAAATCAGGTTTTAAAAGAGCAATTTGCGCTGCAGCGCCGTTTTTTAAATTTTGTGGCTGAAAAATAGCAAAGCCCTTGCTAAGTGCGAATTCTTTTACAGGTGGCTGGCTAAGCACTGCCTTTCTGCCAACTGGTTTATCAGGCTGAGTAAAAACGCCTACAATCTCAAAATGCTCGCAAAGTGCTTTTAGCACGCTAAGGGCGTAATCTGGCGTCCCCATAAAAACTATTTTTTTCATACAAACTCTTTAAGCAAACTAGAATTCCTAATAAAAATTCTAGGGAATTCTAAAATTCCCAATAAAAAATTCTGGGAATTCTAGTTTAGAATTCTAGGAATTCTAAAATTCCCAATAAAAAATTCTGGGAATTCTAGTTTAGAATTCTAGGAATTCCAAAATTCCCAATAAAACTTCTAGGAATTCCAGTTTAGAATTCAGTTTAGAAATCTAGGAATTCTAGAATTCCCATAAAGTTTAATTCTCAAAAATCGTGCCACCATTTTGCTTGCCATCAAGCAAAAAGCTACGCACCGCAGATAAATCAAAACCACTAGCTAAAAACATTTTCTTACCCTGCGCTAAAAGCATACTAGCAGCCATTAGCTTTGTAGCGATTCCACCTGTGCCATGCTCACTGCCAGCACCGCCTGCGCTTGCTATTTCAGCCTCACTTAGAGTATTTACTACTGGGCGGATCTTGGCGTTTTTGTTCTCATTTGGATTGCTATCATAGTAGCCATCTATGTCGCTTAGCATCACCAGCATATAAGCATCAAAGCACAGCGCAGCATCGGCTGAGAGCCTATCATTGTCGCCATAAACAATCTCAGCTGTAGCTGTGGCGTCATTTTCATTTATTATAGGCAAAATGCCAAGTTCTAAAAGCCCAAAAACTAAATTTTTAGCATGTGTGCTACGGTGCTTTGAGTCAAAATCAGCCGCATTTAGTAGAAGCTGGGCTGTTTTTTTGGCGTAAACGCTCATTTTTTTCTCATAAGTAGCCATGAGATGAGGCTGACCCACAGCTGCTAAAATCTGCTTGTGAACTACGCTATCACGCTTTAAATCTATCTTACTCTGCCCTGCGCTAATAGCTGCTGAGCTTACTAAAATCACATCATAAACACCCATAAGCTCAGCAATAAGCCCACAAAGTGCGTCCATTCTCTCATCACAAAGTGCGCCATGCTCGCTTAGCACATGAGAGCCGACCTTTATAACTATTCGCTTTTTCATACCAAAATCCTAATTTGCTGTGATATTGCCCACTACATCTGGTGCTCCTGGGGCTAAATTTGGAGCAATGTTTGGCGTGATGTCCTGAGCTGGCTCATTAGCTGGGGCTACTGCGCCGATTAGATCTAGTACTGATTTTTGCGTTTTTATATCATCTCTGTCTATACGAAAATAAATTTTTGCGATTTGTAAATCTTTTTCACTTCTAAAACCGCTAAAATTATTAGCATAGGCTGAAAATTGCATTTGCCTTGGATCTGAGCCGTTTGCTATAAGGTGGTTTAGCACAGTAAAGCTACGAGCAGCTGAGAGGCGGTAGTTTTCTACATAATCAGCATTATCATCAGCATAGCCTCTAACTTCTACATCTACGCTACTTGGTAGCTTTGAGATTATCATGCTCACAGTTCGCAAAAAAATCTTTGTCTCTTCTGTGGTAACATCTGAACTAAGCTTATCAAAGCGCACTGAAGTTGGCAGGTCTATTGCTACTTGATTTTCAGCTTGGTCTAGGGCTACATTGTAGCGTTCGTTGTTTTTGTTTTCTTGATTTGAGTTTTCGATCGTGCGCGAGTTACTTTGTGCTGTGCGTTCGCTTTGACCTGAGCGCTCAGCGTCCTTTTTCTTTGTTGGACTCTCAGCCCTAGGAAAATCAAAGATTTGGATAAAGGCTTCTTTTACTTCATTTGCCTTTGCAGCATCGGACTCTGATATAGCCCATAGCGCAATAAACAGTGCTAGTAGCAATGAAAGGAAGTCTGCGTATGGTACCGCCCATTTTTCGCCGGCGGGACATTCAGGACACTTTTTTTTCTTTGCCATTTTAGTTAAACTGCGAAACTCTAGGTTGAGATTTCTCTAAGAAATTAAATAATTTCGCCTCTAAGTTGCGTGGGTTTGAGCCCTCTGCGATGCCTACTAATGCTTCGATGATAAGCGCACGCTCACGGATAATGTCTTTTGAGTTATTAACTAGCTTATTTCCCCACGGACCAAAAAACGCATACGCACCCATAATTCCAGTAACCGTCGCTGTAAAGGCACCCGCAATACCAGCTGCCATCGCCTGTGGGTTATCAAGTAGCTGAAGCGCAAGCATTAGACCCATAACGGCTCCAACTAGTCCAAATGTAGGGCAACTCTCTCCTGTTCGTATCCAAAAGTGCGCACACTCGTGGTAATACTCCTCAGTTACTTCCATCTCAAGCTCAAGGTTTTCTTTTACCTCATCTATTGGCTGGCCATCAACTAGCATGCTAAGACCGGTTTTTAAAAACTCATTATCAATGTTAGCTGCCTTTGCTTCTAGAGCTAGAATTCCGTCTTTTCTAGCGACTTGCGAGTAGCCAACAAGCTCTTCAATGCGCTTGTTTAGATCCACGCCAGCACCTTTAAAAACTAAGCCAAGCTCTTTAAAAGCTGGACCAACATAGCGTTTGTTTGTAGCTGTCATAGACGAAAACATCGCCGTTGGGATCACGATCATACAAGAGCTTAGGTGAATAACATGCAGTGGGTTACCACCCTCCAAAATGTCGCCGATAGAGATACTGGTAACTGATAATATCATTCCCAGCAAGGTAGCCATATCCATATTTTAAAGCCTTAAAAAAATTTTGAGTGTGCAATTTTGCCAAATTTTTACTTAAAGTTCGTGAAATTCTAGAATTCCTACTTATTTTGTAGCATTAAAAGTAGACTAAAAACAAGAATTCTAGAATTCCAACAAAATCTTTCAAAATCTTTCGTATAGGAATTCTAGAATTCCCTACTCACATAATTCCAAAGAAATCTTGCCATTTTTGATATCAGCGATTTTTACTTTTATACTATCCCCTTCTTTTAGCTCGCCTTTTATCTTGCTGATGTGAAGAAGTCCGTCCATACCATCACGCAGGCTGATAAATGCTCCAAAGGCGGTTTTATTTTTTACCACGCCATTAAAGCGCTCGCCTATGCTAAATGAGTGTATATCAGCCCTAAACTTAGGTGCTGGTTTGCCCTTGCTAGAGCTATTTTGCGTGATTTCTAGGATGTGTTCTTTTGCACCATCAACTGAGCTTTTATCAGAGCCTGTGATTTTAACCTCGCCTTTATCTCTATCAAGGTCTATGCCAACGCCCCATTTTTCTATAATTTCTTTTATGGTTTTACCAGCTTGACCGATGATGTCTACGATTTTACTAGGATCAACGCTAAAAAGCTCTAGTTTTGGCAATACATCTTCATTTAGCACTATTTGCTCATCTGCGTTTTGCATAAGCCCTAGGATGTGAATTCTAGCTAGTCTAGCTTGTTCTAGCGCTTCTCTTAGCACCTCTTCTTTTATGCCACCAAGCTTGATATCCATTTGCAAGGCTGTTATACCCTCATCTGTACCAGCTACTTTAAAGTCCATATCGCCATCGTGGTCTTCTAGCCCCATGATATCAGTTAGCACGGCGTGTTTTTCACCCTCAAAAACTAGCCCCATTGCCACGCCTGCTACTAGTTTTACGGTGTTTATTCCAGCTGCCCTTAGAGCCAAAGAGCCACCACAAACGCTAGCCATAGAGCTAGAACCATTGCTCTCTAGTATCTCGCTAACTAAGCGAATAGTATAAGGACTAGCTAAATCTATACTAGGATAAAGAGCTCTTTTTGCTAGATTTCCATGCCCAAGCTCACGGCGTCCTGGGGCTTTTATCATGCTAGCTTCGCCCACACTAAAGCCAGGGAAATTGTAATTAAACATAAATCTCTCAGGCACTGCGCCTTTTTTGTGTAGCATTTCGCTTAGCTGTGCATCATTATCCCCACCAAGAGTGGCTACTACCAAAGCTTGTGTTTGCCCACGAGTAAAAAGACAGCTGCCATGCGCGCAAGGCAAGATATTTGTCTCTATGCTAATAGGGCGAACCTCATCAAGTCTTCTGCCATCTGCTCTTAGGCCTTCGTTTATGATTTGTTCTCTTACTACTTTGCGTTTGTATTTATCAAGGGCGTTTGAGATTTCTTCGCTAGTCCAGTTTTCAATTCTAGCTATATCACTAGCTAAGATTTTATTTGCGATTATATTAAGCTCGCTAGCTCTTTCGCTTTTTGCCATTTGGTTTATAGCTATTGCTACTTCGCTAGCGTAGGAATTTTTTATATGCTCATAGACTGCCTGATTATGAACCTCACTGCGAAGTGCGATATTTGCATCTGCTTTTTTATGTGGGGCAAAGGCAGCTTCGTATTTTGCGCTAGCTTCTTCTATGGCTTTTGCGCCTAGATTTATAGCTTCAAGAATTCTAGATTCGCTAAACTCGTTCATATTTTGAGAGATTTGGGGCAAATCTATAAAGCTATCTGCTAGACTTAGAGCCCCTATATTATCACTTGTTGGCAGTGAGCGCATTTCTATCATAAGTAGCTCGTCTTTGTGTCCTGCTAGATAAAGATCTAGTGTAGAGTTTTCTAGCTCTTCTAAGCCAGGATTTAGTTTTAGCTCACCGTCACAGCAGCCCACACGCACACCATAAACATTATAATTAACAGGAATATCGCTTAGATAAAGAGCAGCTGAGGCAGCATTTAGCGCTGCTGTTTGAAGGTCTGTAGTCTCATCAGCTGAGAGCACTAGCACGGTTATTTGTGTTGGATAAGTATAGCCTTTTGGAAAAAGTGGTCTTAAAGAGCGATCTATAATGCGAGAAGTAAGAGTCTCAAAATCTCCTGGCTTTGTCTCCCTTTTTATATATCCACCAGGAATTCTGCCTACTGCGTATTGCTTTTCAATGTATTGGACTGTAAGGGGCAAAAAATCCTCACTCACAGGCTCAGGGTCGCGCGCAACTGTAGCGAGTAGTACTGTTTTTCCTATACGCAAAAGTACTGCTCCTGCGGCTTGGCGAGCTACTTTATTAACCTCAAAAATCTGTGTTTGGTTTTGTAAATCTACTTGAACTTTCATCTTTACTCCTTGATTTGCTCTTTATTTTGTTCTTTGCTTTGTTCTTTTACTTTTTGAAGTGGCAGGTAGTGTGGGCTTTCTTCTAGAATTTTTAGCACCTCAGCTTCACTAAAAACTACTTTGTTTTTGTAATAAAATGCTGTGTTTACAAACTTTTGCGCCTTTTTTGCGCAGTAAATAAAGTCTAAAAAAGCAGCCGAGCTAATAGCTAAGCTCTCAGGCATCACCGCACAAGCAAGGCTAATACTAGCTGCCCCAAGGCTAGCCATGCTCTTAGCTGCTACTGTTAGCTTTGCGCCACTCTCGCAGCCATCATTTACCAAAAGAATATTTCGCCCTTTTATAAAGCTTAGCAAATTGCCTTTGCGGTATTTATAAACTTGTTTTAGTACTTTTTCTTCATACACCCTTTTTGCTTGACCATATACAAAGTCTTGTGTGATACCAAAGCAAGTTATAAGAGCATCATTTAGCACTATCTCTTCACTCTCTCCAACACAGGCTATCTCACACTCAGGGTTATTTGGCGCCATTATGCCAGCACTAAAAAACAGCTCATAATCAAGATCAAGCTTGCTAGCTAAGTGGTTACAAAAAGCAACGCCTTCTAAACTAAGACAAACTAATAAAAAATTGCTACTTTTTAACTGCTCGGCTGGGAGCATATCAAAGAGTATATCAGCAGCATTTATTTGATCTTCAAACATTTTTTCTCTTTTAATACATCACATCTTTTGATTTAAGCGAAAAGTCATAGTTAAAATCACCAAAAGGATAAAAGGCAAAAAATACCATTACACTATTTTTAGTCTTTGGCTCAGGACCATATGAGGTGTTTATAGGGTCTGTATTTCGCCTAAAGTAAATTCCATAATTCCAGCATTTGCGATATTGAGAGATACCTATTTGCCACATTTTTGTGTATTTTTCTACATAGTCATAAGCATAAGATCCAAATACCCTTATGTCTTTTGGGAAGGTATAATGCGCTGATGTTTGAAGAAAATGTGATTTGCTTTTTATATTAAAATCATCAAATTTCACATCATAGCTATCACGAATATCAAAATATAGCTTATTATAAGTAGTAGCTATACCATTTTGCGCAGAGATTAGCTTCTTTTTTTCATGGTCGTAAGTAAGCTTGCTAAAAGCAGTAAAATAATCAAAATACAAATCAAGGCGATTATCAGTAGTTACAAACCTGCCTTTGTTTGTGTAATAGCTAGTATTTAAAGAGTGCCTTAGGATTTTTTTATTATCGCTATTAAAAAGATACTGAATGACGCCAGCATTTAGCGTTTGTCTTTGATATTTTTCATCAAGCTGCTCTACAAAGTTTTCTTCGCTCTCATCTTTATCAAAAGCATACAAACGCTCTGCGATTTCTCCGTATTTATATCCTGGTTGGATATAAGAAAGCTTTAAGTTCATAGTATGAAATAGCCCACCAAAGACATCATAAGCCCTAGCCAAATCACTGCTTAGTGCTATCTCGCTCCAGCTGCGAGCATATTTTTCATTATTTTTGTCTCTCATAAAGCCATTTTTATCTAGCTCAAAGCTTTTTTGATAGCTTATGTGCGAGGCATAAAGATTGTGCGTGTAACTAAGGTTTGCCCAGCCATTAGGCAAAGTAAAATTTAATCCAACAGGCAGATTTAGCTCAAATTGTTGCGCTTTTGTGCCTATTTTTCTAGTATAGTTATGGTATTTTACATCTAGTGAGTAAGTAAGGTTTTTACTTAAAAAGCTATCTAAGTAGCTATGGTATTGTAAAGTAGGCAATTCTTGAAGCGTGTCTTTATTACCGTATTTTGTAGCGATTTTAGCTGTGTTTATGTAATAATCTGCATAAATTCCAAAATAATGCTCTTTTGTATTTACAAAATAATTTATTTTTGAGTGAACCAAAGAGTCATAGGCTGAGTTGCCATTTTCGCGCAAGTTTAAATAATCAAAGTCATTTAAATGCTTAAAACGCACATAAAGCCCCTCGCCATAATCTCCATTAACTAGGTATTTTGCCAGCTTATCTCTATCATATTCTACCTCAACGCCTGTATGAGTGCTGTATTTTAGGCTGTTTTTGTCTTGGTATTTTTTAGAGTCTTTGAAAAATCCTGTGCGAATATATCCACTAGAATAAGGCGAATCTGCAAAACGAAATGTAGCGTATAATCCGGCACCGCGGTTTGTGCGAATCTGAGGATTTAGCTCTAAATCCCACTCGTTATACTCAGCTATATAAAAAGGCTGTTCAAAAAACAACCCTTCGCTTTTTGAAAACGCAATGTTAGGCGTTAAAAAGCCAGTTCTGCGAGTTTTATCGGTGCTAAAGCCAAAATAAGGTAAATAAAACAAAGGCGTATTACCAACAAAAGGTAAATTTCCATAAAAAACTGGATTATAAATATGTAGATATTTTTTTTGCTTATCTAAATATCCATCTTTATACTCTATATGCCAGTCAGGCTCATCCACATTACAGCTTGAGACTATTGATTTGCTTGTATCTATGCGAGCATCGCTTGAACAAAACTGCTCGCTAGCTATCCACAGCTCTTTGTTTTGATGCATAGCAAAGGCGTTATCTGTGGTGATTTCGTTTGTTTTTAGATTGATTTTTGCGTAATTTGAGTTTGTAGCTTCTTCATTATTTCGCAAAATACTTACATTTTCAAAAAGCTCTACAATCTCATTTTTTTCGTCGTATTTGGCTCTTTTTGCGCTTATTAAGTAGCTTGGGCTATATACTAGCACATCGCCAGTGGCTGTTACTATTGAGCCCTCTTTATGGACTTCTTTTGCCACAAACTCTACATTTTCTACCCTAGCCTGTAAGCTAGATAAAAACAGCGCAAAAAGTATAAAAGATTTATTTATTTTCACAAACAATAGTCCCACTTAGTTTATCATGCCAGCTTTGCTTAGCAGCATTTCCTAGCATCCAGATAAATCCTAGATAAAAACACCACTCGCTTATAATCCGCACGCAAGCTCTAATCAGTGCCTTTGGTAGGCTTGGAAAGTCTAAAATTTCGCCATCTAGCACCATGATTTTCATTACGATTTTTCCAAGACTTGCGCCGTATCGCCACACAAAAAATGTATGATAAAGCACCTTTAAAAGCACTAATTGCCAGATAAACGAGTTTATCACAGCTATCATCGTCTGCGCATCGCTAGCAGCGTTTTTAAACGCATCATAATATATCACAAAAAATAGCGCCGAGATAATCACATCATCGATCAAATACGCAAACAAGCGTTTATTAAAGCTTGCGAGCCTGATATTTTCACGCTCTAAGCGTTCAGCGATACTCTTCATTTTTTACCCAATCAAAAATATTTAAAGCTGTATTTTAGCAGATTTTGCTTTGAATTGCTTTATTTTTAGAAAATTTTCGTGATTTTTTCAAGGAATTCTAGATTTTGATTCTAGGAATTCTAGATTTTGGGGGTTAGGGGGTATTTAAGCCCTAGGAATTCTAGTTTTAGGAATTCTAGTTTATGGAATTCTAGTTTATGGAATTCTAGTTTAAGTAATTCTAGTTTAAGGAATTCTAGATTAGTAGTTTTAGTTTAAGGAATTTTAGATTTAACTCTAGGAATTCTAGATTGGGAATTTTAGTTTAAGTAATTCTAGTTTAAGGAATTCTAGTTTAAGGAATTCTAGTTTATGGAATTCTAGTTTATGGAATTCTAGATTTAAGTCCTAGGAATTCTAGATTTTGCTTCTAGGAATTCTAGAATTCCTGAGTAATTTTATTTTCTTAATGCTTGATAGGCTATATCTTTGCGCCACTGCGCACCCTCAAAGCTGATTTTACCAACCAGCTCGTAGGCCTTAGCCTGTGCTGCTTCTATACTAGTGCCTAGTCCCACAGCCACTAAAACTCGCCCTCCACTTGCTACTAGCTTGCCAGCATCATCGCTAACGCCTGCGTAGCAGATGTGAGAGCCCTCAGGTTCGTTTTCTACAAAAATTTGTGCTGGCTTACTTGCGCCATATGGATAGTTATGGCTTGCCATCACCACACCCACAGCAAATTTACCAGCAAGCTTGATATCTTCTAGCTTACCTTGCGCTGCATTTAGCAGAGTTTTTGCAAAATTTCCTTCGATCAAAGGCATTAGCACCTCACACTCAGGATCGCCAAAACGCACATTAAACTCAAGCACATAAGGCGTATCGCCAACTACCATAAGCCCTACAAAAAGCACTCCACAAAAAGGCGCGCCCTCACGGCTCATACCATCAAGCGTAGGGCGAACAATCTCATTTTCTACTCTAGTAATAAGAGCTGCATTTGCTAGCATACTTGGCGCATAAGCCCCCATGCCACCAGTATTTGGGCCCTCATCGTTATCTTTTAGTCTTTTATGATCTTGGGCTACTGGCAGACTAACGAAGTTTTTGCCATCACAAATAGCAAAAAAGCTTAGCTCAAAGCCGTCTAAAAACTCCTCAATCACCACTCTTTTGCCAGCATCACCAAAGCTAGCACCACTTAGCATATCAGCAGCTGCCCTTTTTGCCTCATCTGCGCTAGAAGCGATTATCACGCCTTTTCCAGCACAGAGCCCATCAGCTTTTACTACGATTTTGCGATTTCCGCCATTAAAAATTGCTTCAATAAACTCATTTGCTTCTGCTTTATCATGCGTGTTTATAAAACGTGCTGTGCGGATATTTTGGCGAGCTAAAAACTCCTTCATAAAGGCCTTTGAGCCCTCTAATCTAGCTGCTGCCTTGCTAGGGCCAAAGATATTTAGCCCATGACTTTTGAAAATATCAACCACACCATCGCTTAGAGCATTTTCAGGGCCAACTACGCAAAGCTCGATTTTATTATCCTTTGCCCAAGTAGCAAGCTCATCAAAGCCCTTTATATCAACATTTGTAGCGATTTTTGCAGTCCCAGCATTACCCGGTGCTACAAAAAGCTCGCAACCATCATTTTTTAGTCTTCTAGCAATAGCGTATTCACGCCCGCCATTTCCTATTATCAAAACTTTCATTTTTATCCTTTTATACCCAAATAGCCGTCCGTTCCTTTGCTCGGCCTACATAAGCCAAACTTGCAATGAGCCACGCACTTTAGGGACAGCGCGGACTAGCCCGCCGTCATCACACCGCACGCAAGCGATCTTGCCAATACTATTTCGTTAGACCCCCATAAAAACGTGCCACGAACTATTCAGGCAAAGGTATTATAGCAAAAATACCCTAGGAATTCTAGAATTCCCAAGGAATTTTAAGGCAAAAATTTTAAATTCTAGAATTCCTAGGGAATTTTAAGGCAAAAATTTTAAATTCTAAAACTCCCTAGTCCCTGTCATCCCCCAGCTTGACTGGGGGATCTCTATATGGAATTCTAAATTCTTTGTAATGAGATCGCCCAGTCAAGTTGGCAATGACATAGTAGGGAATTCTAGAATTCCCAAGGAATTTTAAAATCTAAAATTCCTAGCGCACTTTGGCTGGATTGCCATAGGCTTTGGCATTTTCTGGGATATCTCGCACGATAACTGAGCCTGCGCCTATCATAGCATTTGCACCGATTTTTATGCCCTGAATAGTGCAGCTGCCTATACCAACCCACGCATGAGCGCCCACCACGCAAGCCCCAGCAAGCGCTACTCGCGGGCAGATGTGAGCATACTCGCCGATAGTGCATTCGTGTTCTATGAGTGCGCCAGAGTTTATGATAGCGCCTGAGCTGATTTTAGCCTTTGCGTTTATGATAGCCCCTGGCATCACGCACACGCCAGCTGACAGGCTAGCAGAGCTTGAGATAAGCGCATTTGGATGGATTAGGCTTATTAGATTAAAGCCTGCGTTTTGGATTTTTTGGCTGATTTTTTCTCGCGCTGTGCTTGAACCTATTGCTACAAACATATCATAACGCTCAAGCTCATCGTGATAGCAAAGAGAGGTTATATCGCCATCAAGCGCAGGGCTGTCGTCTAAAAAGATGATATTTTCGTATCCCATAGCCCTAGCGATATCAGCGCAAACTAGCCCATGTCCGCCAGCACCGTAAATGTATATAGTTTTAGTTTTTGCCATTAAACTTCTCCGTAGTAGCCATGCCAGCCTTGCTTACGCCTTCTTTTTTTAGCACTTTTTTTATGGTAAGAAGTGCGATTTTAATATCAAGCAAAAAGCTTAAATTCTCAGCATAAATGGCGTCGTGTTCTAGCTTTGCTGCCCAGCTGATGTCGTTTCTGCCATTTACTTGCGCAAGGCCAGTTATACCAGGGCGCACAGAGTGCCTGCTAGCTTGCCTAGGCGAGTAAAGCGGCAAATACTCTACAAGCAAAGGGCGTGGGCCAATAAAACTCATATCGCCTTTTAGCACATTAAAAAGCTGTGGCAACTCATCAATGCTTGAAGCCCTAAGCTTTGCGCCAAAGCCTTTTAGGCGAAGCTCATCAGGGAGCAAATTACCATTTTCATCACGCTCATCACTCATCGTGCGAAACTTATAAATCTTAAAAATCTTGGCATTTAGGCCAGGGCGTGCTTGGGTAAAAAGCACCGGCGAGCCAAGCTCACGCCTTATGCGCCACGCAGCCCAAAGCATAATAGGCGAAAATAAAATAATCAAAAGCAAAGCAGCAATAAAATCTAAAATGCGTTTAAAAAAATGCTTATACATAAAAATCCTTTAAAAACTCAAATGATAGCATAATTTTAGCAATTACTTGGTATTTTTCTAGGATAATTAGCAAATCTTTTCTTTGTGATTTTTATATTTTGCCCCCAAATAATCTAGAATTCCTAGAATCTAGAATTCCTTATGAAAATACAGCTAGGAATTCTAAAATCCCATAGAGATCCTCGGGTCAAGCTGGGGGATGACAGAAAGAGAGATCCCCTAAAGGGGCGATGACATAGTAGGGAATTCTAGAATTCCCTAAAAGCCACAAAAAGATAGCTAAACTAGGCTTTAATATCGCAAATAAAGAACTCCATAACCTTGCCAAGAGCTCTTACTTCTTGTTTCATTTCTGCGATTTTCTCTAAGCTTGTATCCATATTTTCTTTTGTAGATTTTGCAGTCTCAACTATGCTTTCTACATTTGCGTTTAGCTCTTTCATCGATTTTTCGCCAGCCTGGGCTACTTTTACAGCATTATTTGCTTTTTGAGATGAGTCAGAGCTTGTGGTGTAAATATTATTTAGCATTGCAGCCACATTATTTGCTAGCTCGTAACCCTCTTCTACTCTTGGCACGCTAGCTTCGATGATTTGGACTGCGTTAGCTACTTCTTGTTGGATAAGCTTGATAGTATTTGCTATCTCATCAGTAGCACTACCTGTGCGCTCTGCAAGCGAGCGGATCTCATCAGCCACAACAGCAAATCCACGACCAACCTCACCAGCTCTAGCTGCCTCAATAGCTGCATTTAGCGCAAGCAGATTTGTTTGATCAGTTATCTCGCTAATAAGCTCAGTAGCGCCACCGATTTCATTTGCGTGATTGCTAAGCAACTTGATTTGCTCGGCTTGTTTTATTACATTTTCACGGATTTCTTGCATTTTGCTTGCTACATAATCACTAGCTTCTTTGCCCTCTTTGCTTAGCTTGGTAGCTTCGTTTGAGTTCACGCCTGTCTCACTAGTCATTTTCATCATCTCATTAGTACCAGCTACGACGCTAGTGATGATTTCTGAGCTAGTGCTTGTGATTTTGCTTTGTTCTGTGATGTTGCTGCTTACTTTGCTAAAGTTATTTATCAAAATCGCAGTTTTGTCTTCTACTGAGTTAATGGCTGCTTGGACATTGCCTGAGATTTCAGCTAGCTTGTTTTTCATCGCTATTGTGTGTGCTAAAAGGCTGTCTGGATACTTTGTAGTAGCTTTTACGCATAGATTACCACGAGCTACTTGTTGAACCACACGGCTAACATCTCCTGGTTCGCCTCCAAGCTGAGTAATAATACTTCTAGCCACTGCTATAGTGATGAAAATCGCAATTGCAATAGCGATTAGCCCCATTACTATCATAAGATTGATAAAGCCACCAGTGATCGAGCGGACTTCATTTGTAAGCTCGGTGTTTAGCTTTTCTTCAAGGTCAATGAATTTGTTAATAGCAGCTAACCAACTAACAAAATATCCGGCTGTTTCGTGCATCAAAAGCTCTTTTGCCTTTGCGGTGTCACCTGCTTTTTTTAGCTCTATAACATTTTTGTATGATGCTTCGGTTTTTACTCTTATGTCTTGGATACTTTTTAGTATGCTAAGCTCTTCGCTTGTCGCTACGCCGGTTTTGTTCATAGCCTCCATGTCATTGTAGCTAGCGATGTAAAACTCATTTAGCTTATTTATGGTAGCAAGTAGAGCATTTAGCTGGGTTTCTTCATCTACTAGCACCACATCACGAATAGCAATTGCTCTATCGTGAACTGAGCCACGGAAGTTGATAGCATAGCGTTGTTGCTTTGCGTTTATATCATTGATTTGTGATAGCATACTATTTACTTTGTTGATTTGCACGATGCCGATGCCTACAAGCAACAAAATAAGCACGATCACAATGCCAAAACCAAGGCCTATTCTAGAGCCCACCTTCATACTTGAAAAGTTCATTTTACACCCTCCTTATTTTCAAAAAAAAATTGGGCAATTTTAGAAATTTTTTGTAAAATTGTTGTAAAATTCAGCTTTTCATTAAATTTTTTATTAGAAAAAGAGTTTTTAAAAAGACTAAAAAGAACTAGGAAGAATTCTAGAATTCCTAGAGTTTTTAAAGTAGAAAATTATAAAATTTTATTAGGAATTCTAGAATTCCTTAAACTAAAATTCTTAAACTAGAATTCCTAAACTAGAATTCCTAGAGTTTTTAAAGTAGAAAAGTAGAAAATTTTCTTAGGAATTCTAGAATTCCTTAAACTAGAATTCTAGAATTCCTTAATCTAGAATTCCTAGGGGCTTAAATACCCCCTAACCCCAAAATCTAGAATTCCTAAGGCTTTAAGTAACTTTATATTTTATTTGCCAGCGCGCTCTATATACTCGCCACGCACAGTATCTACGCGTATAACCTCGCCCTCTAATACATGAAATGGTATTTGAACAACTGCACCACTTTCTAGCGTAGCTGGCTTTTTGTTTGAGCCCTGAGTGTCACCACGGAAGTTTGGCTGAGTTTCTACGATTTTTAGCTCTACAACTTGTGGAACTTCTACGCCGATAGCTTTGCCATTGTGAAATAGCACTTGAACCATAAGTCCATCAATCATCCATTTTTTTGCCTCGCCTACATCCTCATCACTAATAGCTACTTGCTCGTAACTCTCAGTATCCATAAACTGACAGTTCTCGCCATCATCATAGAGGTATTGCATTTGCTTTTCTTCAAGGTTTGGTGCATCGCATTTATCGCCTGCGTGGAAGGTCTTTTCAAGCACTTTGCCATCTATAAAGCTTTTGATTTTTACGCGCACAAAAGCTGGACCTTTGCCAGGTTTTACATGCTGATACTCCACGATTTTAAATGGAATTCCGTCTATTTCTATTTTTAGACCTTTTTTTAGATCTCCCATTTGATAACTTGCCATTTTTTCTCCTTTTTTATTTAGTTTATATATTTAAAGTAAAATTTAGTGCTATTGTCCGCTTAGTGTGGCTAAACTGAGCGACTGCGAATGAGACGCACTAAGCGTGCGCCCTTGTGAAGCAGAAGCGAAGTTTAGTCGCAATAAGCGTGGCAAGAGCGCTAAATTTCAACGTAGCGTGCTTAAACTAAAAAGCTGCCGCCGTAACCCTAGAATACGTAATTCAGGGCAAGGCGGTGGCTTTTTAGTTTAAGTCGCAATCCGTCACTAATAACAATTTGTCTTATAGCTCAGCGCAGCGTGCCCAAATGCAAGTCTCTAGCGCATTTAGCTTCGCTAGCACTTCTTTGCTTACTTCTTGGTCTACCAAGATAACGGCCAAAGCCCCACCATCCCCACGGCCTAGGCGGAAATCAGCTATATTGATATTAGCACTTGCTAGAATGCTTGATACATCACGGATAACGCCTGGCACATCAGTGTTTTTAAAGACTATCATGCGACCTTTTGGTTTAAAATCAGTCTTAAAGTCTCCCATAGTAACAATGCGTTGCTCATCATCGCCAAAGACAGTTCCGCCGATTTTTACGCTACCATTATCTGTGGTGATTTGGACGCTGATTTTGTTTTTATATCCACTTGCAGGCTTGGTTTGTATAGCGGTTTGTATACCTTTTTCCTCTGCTACAAAGCTAGCATTTACATAGTTTATCGCCTCTCCAAGGCTACTTTTTAAAGCACCCACCAAAGCAAAGGCTAGCATGTTATTTGCATGCTCTGCTATATCGCCATTAGCAAAAAGAGTTATATTTTTGATAGCACCCTCGCTAAGCTGAGCAGCAAAATACGCAATCTTGCTAGTTAGCTCGATAAATGGCTCTACATAAGCAGGCAGTTCTTCTGTTTTTATCGGTAGATTTAGAGCATTTGGATAGCAAATGCCTCTGGCTGCTTGTATAGCTTGCTCGGCTGCGTCACGCGCTATGTTTTCTTGGCTTTCTAGCGTATTTGCGCCAAGGTGCGGAGTCGCACTTACATTTGCTAGATCTAGTAGCGGATGAGTATTGCCTGGTTCTTTTACAAACACATCAATGCCAGCAAAGGCAATTTTGCCGTTTTGTAGATTTTTTAGCAGCGCATCTTCGTTGTATAGACCGCCACGAGCGCAGTTTATTAAGCGAACGCCGTCTTTCATTTTTGCGATTTGCTCTTCATCTATCATATTTATAGTTTCTTTGTTTTTTGGCGTGTGAATAGTGATAAAATCACATTTTAGGATATCATCGAAGTTTTTGGTGTATTCTACGCCAACGCTTGTAGCCTTGCTAGGTTCTATATATGGGTCGTAAGTGATGACTTTCATACCAAAGCCTAGCGCTCTTACTCCCACGCGAGAGCCGATATTTCCAAAGCCGATTATTCCAAGCGTTTTGCCAAAAAGCTCAGTGCCATACCACTTCTCACGCTTCCAAGTTTTGTTTTGTTGCAAGTCATTTACGCTTGCTATGTAGTTGCGAGCTGAGTTTAGCAGGTGGCACATTGTCATCTCTACAGCTGCGATTGTGTTTGCTGTAGGGACATTCATTACGATTATTCCATGTTTTGAACACTCATCAATGTCTACATTATCCACGCCCACACCAGCTCTTACTAATGCTTTTAAGCCAAGAACTGAGTTTATAAACTCCTTACCACAATCAGTAGAACTTCTAGTAATTGCTACATCACAGCCCTTTACAAGTGCTGGGAGTTCGTCTTTTGGGACGCTGGCAGCGTCGATTACTTCGATGTCTTTTTGCGCTCTTAGGATTTCAAATCCCACCGGATGAATAGCATCACAAACTATGACTTTTTTCATTTTAAAGCCTTTATTTTTGAGTTGATATTGTATTGTTTTAGCTCTGTTACAAAGCTATTTGCCGCTGCTGCTGAAGGTGCTGCGATGATGATGTTATGCACATCTCCTACCTTTGCTACGCTCAAATCTATATCCATAGACCTAGCCAGACGCCTCATGCAAAATAACGAATAATCCGTGCATTTTGCCACTATTACTTCGTAGTTTATCTTTGGGGCTGGCGGGATAGGCTTAGGGTAATTGTCGTTGATTTCTATATGAATGAAATTTACTGGCAAGACCTCTGTGCTAGCTTTAAACTGAGCTACCTTGCTTATCCAGCCACTTGCAGTAGCGGTATTTTCTTGGTTTAGGACATTTGTCTCTATATTTTCGGCGGTGAAATTTAGTGGGCTAACTTGTGCATATTTTAGTAGCAAAAGTCCAGCCATAAAAACAAAAACACCCAAAAACACTAGCGCAAAATACATCACACGAATGTTCAAGCCAAGTCCTTTTTTTTATCTTAAAAATCTAGAATTCCTAGCTAGGAATTCTAGATTTTAAAACTATCTAGTTTAGCTGTTCTTTGATAATATCACCGATTGTGATTTTATCATCGCTAGCAGCGTTAAATTTATCAAGTGCCTCACGCTCTTTTTGAACTCTTAGTTTCTTTTGGCTAAGGCGAATTCTAGCCTTGCTTTTATCAATATCAGCAATAGCCGCTTCAATGCTAGCACCAACACTTAGCTCATCAGTAGCGTCTTCTTTGCGAATTAGTGCTTCTACGCCACCAACAAGCTCTACAAATGCGCCAAAATCTTTTACATCTTTAATGTTGCCAGTTACTTTATCGCCTACGCTGTGCTTGCTAGCAAAGTCTGCAATAGGACTGTCTTGAAGCTCTTTTAGGCTAAGAGAAATTTTGCCGGCTTTATCATCAATTTTGATAAGTTTTACTTCGATTTTCTCGCCTACTTTTAAGAAATCTTTACATCTCTTGCCTCTATCCCAGCTGGCATCTTCATTGTGTAGTAAACCTTCTACAAAGCTTGATTTTGTAGGAATTTTCACAAAAGCACCAAATTCAGTTGTGCTAACTATCTCACCTTTTAAAATATCGCCCGCTTTATGCTCAGCTTTAAACTCATCAAAAGGTTTAGCAAGAAGATTTTTTAAGCTCACTCTTAGGCGACGAGTGTCGTGGTTTATCTCGATAACCTCTACATCAATGCTCTCGCCTTCTTTGATAAAGTCTTTTGGATTGCTGATATTTTTATCCCAGCTAATCTCGCTAATGTGTAAAAAGCCCTCTACATCATTGCCAAGGTCTACAAATGCACCATAAGGTTCGATATTGCTAACAGTTACGCGTATAGCATCGCCTACGCTAAGACCTTCTTTTATCTCGCTCCATGGATCTGGCTGAGCGGCTTTGATTGATAATGAAAGGTGTTTTTTATCTTTATCGTAGCTAATGATTTTCACATCCACGCTATCGCCTTCTTTGTATAGCGAAGCTGGATTGATAGGGCCTTTGTAGCTGATTTCTTTATAATGAACTAAGCCATCTGCGCCACCTACATCAACAAACATTCCATAGCTTGTGATTTTTTTGATCACACCAGTTACAACCTCGCCAGTGCGTGCTGCAATTTGCTCCAAAGCTTCTTTGCGCTCTTTGCGACCTGCATCGCTTATGCGGCGTTTTGAAGCTACGATACTATTTTCCTCAGCATCTACTTTGATAACTTTTACTTTTGTTATAGTTCCTACATTTGTCTCTCTCATTTGCGAACGAGGGATGAAAAACTCTACGCCATTTTCATCATATGCTACATATCCGCCTTTATTTTTGCTAGCGATTTTTACTTCAAATACATTTTCAGCATTTTCATCGTATTTTGCAATAAAATCAGCTACTTTTGATTTAGCAAGAGCTTTTTTGTGTGATACTATCGGGCGACCACCTCTTGAGCCTGTGATTAGAACTTCGATTTTATCGCCAATTTTGTATTTTAAAGAGCCGTCGTTTGCTGTGATTTCGCTGATATCCATTACTCCATCAGATTTTTTGCGAACATCGACTAGGACTTCATTGTCCTTGATATTGACAATTTCACCTTCGCATAGAGAACCGTTTGATTCTTTTTTGAAAGACTCTTCAAGTAGAGTTGCGAAATCCTCATCGGTTTCGTGGATTTGGTGTTTTTGTACCGCCATGGTATTTCCTTTAATTTTTATTTTGTAAGTCGCTGATTTTAGCTAATTTTTACTTATTTTTTGCTTTGTTAGACTAAATTTTTGAAAGAATTTCAGTAGTGCTAGAAAATGACAAACTTTTTAGTTTTAAAGTATAATTTGCGGTTTTTATCTTATCCAGCACGATTATAGGGTTGTTTGAGAGCATTCCGCTTAGCTTTTGGCGCATTTTTAACTCTTTTTTTAGGCTTGGGGCGCTAAAATACAGCTCTTTTGTGCTTTTATACTTAGTTTTTGCGATTTTATTAAAGGTTTTTAAATCTACTAGCCAAATATAGTCTTTCGCGCAAGCGATATGAGCTTTTTTTTCAAGCTTAAATGAGCTTTTTTCTTTTGGCAAAAGAGAGCCAAAAAGGATGTAGCTAGGCTTGATTTTTGAATCTATTTCAAGACTTGCGCTAATTAAGCGGTAATTTTGAATTCTAGTTTTTCTAAGCTCAAAGGCGCTATTGCTTTTTTCGTATTTTTCTACTTTTTTATAAAGTTTTATTCGCTCTAATGCGCTTGCTGGCTGGATTTGCTTGCTTATAGGACAGCTAAGCTCACTTAGATATGCCTCAGCCCTACTCATATTTAGAGCGTATAGACAGCCGCAGTAGTTTTGGTGATAGAGTTGTTCTTTTTTGGCATTGGCAAATTGTTCGCTAGTGCCTCCGCCTTTGCGAAAATCAGGGGCAAGATACTCTATATTATATTTTTGCGAGATTTCTTTTAGGCGATTTTCTAGAAGCTTAAACTCTTTTTTTGGACTCATTAAAAGTGTGGTTGTAATACACTTTTTGTCAAGTTCTAAAGCCTTTTTGGCAGTATTTTCAAGGCGAAAATCAAAGCAATATTTACAGCGTTCGCCTTTTTCAGGCTCGTTTTCAAGCCCTTTTGTGCCTTTTAGCCAGCTTTCATAGTCGTATTCGCCAGCAATTAGAGCAATTCCTAGTTTTTTACACGAGCGTTTTACATCATTTAGGCGCAGCAAATACTCACTATAAGGATGGATATTTGGGTCGTAGAAGTAGGCTGTGATTTTACTTTTATCCTGCGTAGCGCAAAGGCGTCTTAAAAAATAATCGCTATCTACGCTACAGCAGATATGAACTAGCATTGTTTAGTTGCGAGTTGGCGCTACTTTTGCCTCAGCACTATCTGGATAGGCTTGTTTTAGCGCAGCGTAAAACTTATTTGCGTTTGCAGTATCGCCGATTTTATCACAGCTAATTGCAGTGTGATAAAGTAGTTTAGGCATATAGTTGCCTTTATCATATAGATTTACACTAGCTCTGTAATAAGGAATAGCATCAGCGTATTGTTTTGAATTGTAAGCGATTTCGCCTAGCATAAAGTTAGCATAAGCTGGCTTATAGTTTTTATCTAAAAGCAAGGCAAAGGCCTTTTTTGCATCGCTATACTTTTTATCTTTGTAAGCTTTATCAGCAAGGTCTAAAACGGCTTTTGGCTCCATTTTAGTTATATCTGGGGTATTTTCTTTTGCTACAGATTTTGTTTGTTCTTTAGAGTTTTTTTTCTCTTCTTGCTTGCCATCTCTTTTTTTATCAGTTTTTTCGGTTTTTGTCTTAGCTCCCATAGCAGCACCTAGTGCTTTTACAGCCTCGGTTAGCTTATCAAGCTTTTCGCTTTGTTCTGCTTGGCTTTTTTTGATTTGTTCTATTTGGACGCTGATATCGTCTTTTAGAGCACTTTCTACATCACCTATTCTGATACTTAGTTTTTGATTAGCTTCGCTTAGTCCACCTACTACGCTTTGTAAGCCTTCGATATTTTGCTTAGCGTCTACTATATCAGACTGAGCATTTGATATAGCTTCATTTTGGGCGGCTTTGCTTTTAAAAGCTGAAGTTTCTGCGCTAAAAAGTGAGCTAGCCCCTAGCAAGGCTAGCAAGATAAGATGAAATTTCATCAATTATCTCTTTTTAGAGCTTATTGCATTACTCTAAATTCGTCGCGACGATTTTGAGCATCGCAAGCTTTTGAACGCTCAGTGCAAACTGGTTTGCTCTCACCATTTGAAGCGATTTCGATGCGACTCTCGCTTACGCCTTGAGCTACTAGAGCATCTTTTGCAGTTTTAGCGCGTTTTACGCCAAGAGCATAGTTATACTCATCAGAACCCCACTCATCGCAGTTACCCTCTACAAGAACACGAAGACCCATTGCATCGCCACTGTTGAATAGAGCAGCATTGCTATTTAGTGCGCCTTGTTGGTCAGCACGGATGTTGAACTTATCAAAGTCAAAATAGATATTTTGAACTCTGCTGTTAATTCCGTTGATAATGCTAGCCATGTCTTTGCTATACATATCATTGTTTGTAGTTGTAGTTGGAGCTTTTGAGCTACAACCAGCCATGAAAATAGCTGCGAAAACCGCAGACAAGAAAACTAATTTTTTCATTGTTTTACCTTTGTTTAGAATTGCAAAAGCGCATTATATCACACTTTTATTTTTTTAAAGCTAAAAACAAACTTAATTTTAGCTATTTTTATATATTTTTTTAAAAATCATCAAAACTTAGGCTACCTTTGCTGTAATTTGTAACCTTGCTTTCAAAAAAGTTGCTTTTTTGATCGTTAAATTTACTAAAATCATCCACCCATTTAATAGGATGCTTAGCATCATAAAGTTTTTTTAGCCCTATTGATGTTAGGCGGTTATCTACTAGGTAGTGGATGTATTCTGTGATTATTTCATCAGTTAAGCCCATGATTTGGTTTTGAGTTATGTATTTGCCCCACTCGATTTCTAGCTCGCCAGCTTTTCTAAACATATCATAGATTTTCTCGCAAAGTTTATCGGTAAATAGCTCAGGGCGTTCTTTTCTCACGCTATTTATCATGTTTTGAAAAAGCAGTAGATGCGTAATCTCATCTCTTTGGATAAAGCGTATCATTTGCGCAGAACCTAGCATTTTGCCTGCCCTTGCAAGCGCGTAAATAGCAGAAAATCCGCTGTAAAAATAAATTCCTTCTAAAATTTGATTTGCCACCATTGCTAAAAGCAGCTTTTCATCAGTTACCTCACCTGCTAGCTCTTCATAAACGCTTGAAATATAGTCATTTTTACGGCGCAAAACCTCATCGTGCTTTTCCATTTCATAAATTAGATCGGTATTATCGCAGATTGCCTCTACCATTACAGCGTATGATTTGCTGTGATTTGCCTCTTCGTAGGCTTGGCGAGCTAAAATCGCATTTATCTCAGGGGCTGTGATATAAGGATTTATATTATCAGCTAGGTTGTTTGTCTGAAAGCTATCCATAGAAATAAGCTGACTCCACACTAGATCATACATGCGTTTTTCATGCGCTGTGAGATTAAAGGCGTAGTCTCGCACATCATCGGTGGTATCTACTTCTTTTGGAAACCAAGTGTTTGCCTCCATTAGATCCCAAAGTTTTAGTGCCCACTCGTATTTTGCCTTTGTGAAATTTAGAATTCCGTGTGGATTGCCGTTAAATACCTTGCGTTCGCTAAGGCTCTCTGTGCTTGCTGGATTGTAAATTTTTTTTCTTTTCATCTAAAATTCCTTAAGTTTTTTAAAACGCAAATTGTAACTAAGTTTAACTTAAATTTCTTAATTATAGTTGTTTGGATTTTTTAGCTTCTCTAACCTTTCTAAGTGTTCTTTGCTTTCTTTAATTATATTTTCTACTTCAAGCCCAAGCATTATGGTTTTATACAAATTTGGCCTAGTTTTGCGCCAGTTTCTTAGGGTCTGCACATCTACGCCAAGGTATCCTGCTATATCTCGTTTTGTCATCGCTTTACTCAAAAAATTTTGGCAAAGTGTAAGAGAAAAATAGTTAAATAAAAACAGCATAATATTTATGTTTTTTATGATAAAAAAGACGAAATATTATGCTGTTAATTTTTAAGATTTAGAAAAATACAATTCACATCACTAAATTTTTTAGAAAGGAGAAAAATGGCTGATTTCATCAATATTAAAGGAACCACTGATCGTTCTTGTCCTTGTGGATGTTCTAACTGGAAAGAACATTGGGAAAGAACTACTGGCAGAAAGTTCGGCACTTGCGCCCACAGAGGCTGTACAAATAAAGCAGAAGTCGGTGCTCATGTCCAAGAAAAAGGTGGTGGAAATACTGCTTGGTACATAGTACCACTTTGTAGGTCTCACAATCATTTTAGCGTCAGAGATCTTGACCTTTGTGATAATAGATTGATTGTGACTGTTAGATAATTTAAACCAAACAAAACAAATTTAATTCAAAGGAGAAAACAATGGGATTTGGCTCTTTTCTTAGAGATGTAGGTAAAAGTGTTGCTAAAAACGCAATGAATAAATTAGCTGATATGGATGAAAAAAAGCGAGCATACGCAAGCAAAAGTAGTTCCGAGCTAAGAAACATTATGGAAGAGTACAGCCACAGAAAAAGTAGCTCTGAATTTTTAGCTGCTTGCTACCATTTAAAAGAGCGTGGCGAATTATAAAAGCATTAAAAGGAGAAAAAATGAAAAAAATCATTTTTGTTTTAACGCTATTTTGTAGCGTGATTTTGGGCGATGAGTATGCACAAGTTCGTGCTAATGTAGAAAATGGCATTTGTAAGGACAGCGATATTCCGATTTTGGATAGACTATGTCAAGCAGGAAATGGTGATGCTTGTAATGACTTGGTAAATGGCTATACAGCATATGCTTCACCATCAGTAAAAAAGCTCTCTGATGGAGATAGAAGAAAATATTGTGGTATAACTCGAGATAGAAAGAAACAATTTTTCTACGCAGAGCTTGGATGTAAATTCGGCAACCCAGATTCTTGCGGTCGATTAGGTTTTTATTATCATGAAAAAAACGACCATTGCAAAGCAGTTGAATTTGATGAAAAAGCTTGTAACGGAGGTGCTATTCACTACTGTAATAATGTAGGCGTATTATATACTGAAGGTCATTGCGGGCACCCAATAGATTATAACAAAGCATTGAGCTATTATAAAAAGGCTTGTAAAGCTGGAAATAAAGGTGCTTGTGGTAATTATAAAATTATAAAAAACAAGATGCGATAGTAATAAAAATGCAAGGAGATAAAATGAAAAAAATTTTAGTTGCCGTATTGCTTAGCTTGGTAGGATGCTCTAATACCGCAGCAGATGATGCGCCAATAAGAGTTTCTATAGAATATAGAACTACGCAAAGTCACCAAACAGGTGAATACTTTCAGTATCCAAATCTTCGCATAAGGGCGATAGCAGACCAAGTAGAAATAATGGATTTACAAGGTAATGATGGAGATTGTGCGCCGTTACCTTTCGTAAATCCTAAATTACCTGTAATTCTAAAAAAAGGACAAGCTATAGAATATGCATTTCAAACAAATTTTTGTCAAAGAGTCTATAAGTTTGAAGTAGAAACTATGGATGATACCTATACTTTTACCTTTGAATAAAATCTAGAATTCCCTAGGATTACTCCAAATACCCCACAGCAAAGGTGGCAAAGCTCATAAAGCGCACTACGCAAGAGTTTAGGTTCTCGCTTTTTGCTGTGGCGTTTGAGATTATTATTATTTCTTTTATTTCATCGTTTGCTAGCTTTTTTGCCCTTAGAAGTGCTAGCTCAGGTGGCAAAAACGGCAAAACTAACACTCCAGCCCTACTTTTAGGCAAGTAAAAATCAAACTCGCCTTTAAAATAAACCTGCTCTCCGGTTTTTGCAAGCTCGCAAAATACCATATTTTCAATGATTTTTCTAGGATTTTTACCAAGCACAAAAAGCTTTCGCAAAGCAAAATCACAAAAATACATACGCTTAAATCTAGAATTCTCATCATAATTTCTAGCAAAAGCGATTATTCCTTTATCTTCTAAGGCTTCAAACTCGCTATAAAGAGCGTTTTTGCTAAGCTTACTCTTTTCTTTAAGCTCTCTAAAAACAGCTATTGCATTAAAGTTTAGGCTCTCATACAAGCAATTTGCGCTAAGTGCTTTTAAGCCAAGCTCGCTAGTATTTGCAAAAACTGAGTAAGCCAAAAGTTCTCTACTAAGCGCAGTTGGCAGGGAATTCCCACTACTCATAAAAGCCGCAAATGCCGTGCTTTCATCGCTATTTTTGCTAAAAGCAATGAACTCTTCAAAATCAAGCCCACTAAGCAAAACGCTCTCAAAACCAGCGATTTTAAGGCTTTTTTGCCTAGAAATTAGCAAAATCTCATCACAATCTGGCAAAATTTCAGGATTTACTTTAAGGTTATCTACGCAAAGTGCGCTTATATTTTGCTGGCGCACAAACTCGCAAAGTGCTTTAAAATCAATATTATAGCGCAAGTCGCTAGCATCAATGTAAAAAGCATTTTTACGCTCATTACACCATTTGAGCCCTAGGCTAGTTTTGCCACTTAAAATAGAGCCAAAAAGCAAGGTCTTAGCACTTTTTATTTCAAGCTTTCGCGGGATAAAACTACGCTCTTTTGGCTGATTTTCATATAAAAACTTTAACATTTATTCTCTTTTTAGGGAATTCTAGTTTTACGGAATTCTCTTTTAGGGAATTCTAGAATTCCCTTTTAGCTTAAAGCTTTTTCTAGTTAGCTCGTTTGCGCCGTATTTTGCTAAGGCGTCTTGGTGTGCTTTTGTGCCATAGCCTTTATGGATTTCATAGCCAAACTCAGGGTATTTTTGCCCCCAAGCCCTCATAGAGCGGTCACGGCTTACCTTTGCGATTATGCTAGCAGCTGAGACTTGTGCTACCATGCTATCAGCCTTTACTAGCGTGGAGATGCCGCTTACGCCGTAGTTACAATTACCATCGTAGATAAAAGAGCAGTCTTTAAAATGCGCCTTTATCACCCTTAAAGCTCTTGCAAGGCAGGCTGATAGACCTAGCTCATCAATAATAGTATTTCTAAAATAAACCACAATATAATCGCATTTTCTCGTGATTATATCAAAGATTTCTTCTCGTTTTTTCTCGCTTATTTTCTTAGAATCATCAAGCAAGCCAAACTCGCTAAAACTATCCCCAAAAGCGCATCCTGCCACAGCTAGCTCTCCAGCCAAGGCACCACGCCCAGCCTCGTCAATCCCACAAATACGCCCTAAAATCTCAGTCCCAAACAAAGAATTCTCAAGCATTTTTTTCTTTTTTATTTAACAAAACTGAGTGTAAAAACGCAAGCACAATAAGCGCAAAGCTAAGCGTGCCTGTAATGATCTCACCCACTTCGCTAAAGAGATTTATAAACATTATTATAGCAAGGGCTAAAATCGCATAATGCGCCCCATGCTCTAAAAATCTAAACTCGCTTAAAGTGCCTTTTTCTACCATATATAGCGTAAGTGCTCTAACAAAAAATGCGCCTATGCCAAGACCGATCATAATAATAAATACATTATTACTCATCGCAAATGCGCCTATAACACCATCAAAGCTAAATGACGCATCCAAGGTCTCTAGATACAAAAACCCAGCAAGCCCTGTTCTAGCCGCACTTTCATTTGCGCTAGACTCGTCCCCACCTAGCCACTCAGACAAAATTCCTAGGCTCATATGTGCCAAAATCGCAGCAAAATACGCAATAGCACAGCTTATCTGCCCCACAAAATACACGATAAAAACACCAAGCAAAATCGCCACAAACACGCTAGCATTTTTTGCTCTACTTAGTGCTAGCATTACTTTATTACTCTCAATTAGCGGTATCCAGCGAATGCTACGCCCAGCAAAGAAAAACTCCAAAGCCACCATAAGCAAAAACGCCCCACCAAAGGTGTAAATCTCCATTTTGTGAGCCTCTAAATGCTCGTGGTAAGCGGCTATATCGTTTATAGCAAGGTTTAATGTCTCAAGCAGACTTATACCAGCAGCCACGCTAACAATAATAATAGGAAAGGCAAAACGCATGCCAAAAACTGCTATAGGTATACCCCAGACGATAAAACGCCTTCTCCACACCTCATCCATGCCGCCTAGCACCTTAGCATTTACCACAGCATTATCAAAGCTAAGGCTAATTTCTAAGACCGCAAGCAAGGCGCAGATATACGCCCCAGCAATCCCAGCAAAATACCACACAGCTCCAATGCCTACAAGTGAAATTGCAAATGATGAATAAAAATATTTCACAATAAATCCTTTTTAAATTAGTTTTAGGAATTCTAGAATTCCTACCTAGGAATTCTAGATTTTGCTCGCAGGAATTCTAGAATTCCCTAGAGAAAATTCTAGAATTCCCTAGAAAAAATCTTTAATTACATTAAAGCCAACAGTACAAATCGTAACTGCCCCAAAAATGAAAATAAAAGCATCCGCCCAAATGTTGCGGTATTTTTTCAAACTAGGCACGCTATAAAAGCCAATTACCGGCAACAAAAACAAAATCCCAGCAATAATAGGACCAGTTAGATTATCAATTATCCCAATAATGCTAGGGTTTAGATACGAACAAACCAGCATCAAAACATAAAAAAGCAAATCGCAAAATCTACTTAGAGTCTTTGGCTTTGGCGCAGGTTTCCCCACTAGCTCGCAGCCTTTATCCACAAGTCCACAAAAGCCCTCCCTAGCACCAAAATAATGTCCAAAAAAGCTAGTAGCAATCGCCAAAAAGGCAATCACAGGCGCACTATATCCTATAAAATCATTATTAAGCTTGATAGCAAAGTAGCTAACTACTGAAATATTTAGCTCTTTTGCCTTGGCTAAATCATCGCTACCCAAACACATGAGCGAAGAAAAAACAAAAAACATTATGAAAAAAAGTAGCAAAATAGAGTTTAAAAACAGCACTTTTTTGGCTTTTTCTATGCCCTTATCCTCGCCGTATCTGCGCCGCATAGAACTAGCAAAGGTTGAAACTGCTGGCGTATGCTCAAAAGCAAAAGCCAAAATCGGCAGGGCAAAAAAGCAAGTAAGCAAAAAATCGCTCCAACTAAACTCTACACTAAAAACGCCAAAATCCCAAAACTGTATCAAATACAGCGAAAAAACTAGCAGTATCACACACAGCGGATAAACTAGCGCCTCACAAACCCTAATTACCAAATCTTCTTTTAGTACCATTACAAGCATGAGAAAAGAAATAAGCGCAAAAACCACAAGAGCGCGTGAAATATCCATCATACCAAGCTGATTTTGCGCAAAAGAGATTATGGTATTTGTAATGCCCACACCATACATCACACAAGCTGGCAAAAAGGCAAAAAAGTAAAGCGCAGTAATGAAAAAACCGACCTTAGCCCCGTAATACTCACGGCTTACATCGCTGATATCACCCTTGTGCCCAAAGCAATATCTACAAAGCCCCCAGTGGCTAAAATACACCATCGGCAAGGCAATAATCATCATAAAAAACACTGGATAAATGCCACTTACCCCAGTCTTGATAGGCAAAAAGAGTATCCCAGCCCCAACAGCTGTGCCAAAAAGACTCATCACCCAGCGAAAATCATAAAAACCCATTTTTAACCTAAAATCTTTTTTAAAGATTTGAATTATAGCAAAATTTTAAAATTGAAGTAGAAATAAATCTAGAATTCCTAGTAGGAATTCTAGATTTTGCTAAGCCTATCTTTCAAACATATCAAGATTTTTGTCATAGTATTTGCTTAAAACGCCAAAATGCCCTAGCAAGGTGTGAAAAATATTATCTTGGCTAAAACTCACACCTTTTTTAAGCTTACTCATCAAATCAGCATTTTTGCTATAAAACATCAGCGGCACATGTGTTTGCTCATCAGGAGCGATAGCATAAGGCAGCCCATGTAAATAAATGCCATTTTCACCAAGACTCTCGCCGTGGTCGCTAATATAAATAAGCGAGCCCTCAAAACTCTCGTTTTTTTCAAGCTCAGCTATAAACTCGCTGATTAAATAATCAGTGTATAAAATCGTGTTATCATAAGTGTTTATTATCTCATCGCTACTACATTTTGCCAAATCGCTTGTATCGCAAGTTGGCGTGAACTTTTTCATCTCATTTGGATAGCGCTGATAGTAGGTAGGTCCGTGCGAGCCGAGGATATGAAGCACGATTATAGCGTCTTTTGGCTGATTTTCATAGTTAGAGAGCTGATTTTTTAGCGCAGTGATTAAAATATCATCAAATTCCTTGCCAAAATACAGCCCAGTCGCTCTATCACACACGCCTTTACAGCCGCCGTTATTATTGCCATACCAGCTCACATTCACGCCAGTACTAGCCAAAAAGTCAATAGCATTTTGCGCGTTTATATCATCATCGTAAGCCACTCTTGGCTGGTGAGAAAACATACACGGCACAGAAACAGCAGTTAGCGTCCCACAAGAAAGAGCGTCAAAATACGCCGCTTTATTAGCAGCTACAAAAGGCTTTGTGTAGGCGTTTGTGTCGTTTTTACTATATCCTAGCGCGCTATAACTTGCTGCTCTTGCAGTCTCGCCAAGCACAAAAACTAGCAGTTTTGGCTTGCTAGCATCGCTTGAAGCTCTAGTAGCGTCTGCGGCTATCATTTCAAGTGGCTTTGGCGGACTTAGTTTTGAATTTACCGCCCTAGCAAAAGAAATAATCGGATAATACGGCAAATGAAGCTTTTTTAGATTTGAATTGTTGCGGAAAAATGGAATTACGCTCTGAGAGTTTAAAAGCAGGGGCACGCCAGCAAAACCAAGGCTAAGCACAAAGCCACAAAAGCCCCGTAAAAACGCTGTTTTAATGCCTTTTTTATACTCTAATTTTAGAGCTATTAAAAGCCCTATTGGCAAAATTACCAAAAAAAGCGTCCATAAAATAAGCTTGAAGTTTAGGTAGCTGAAGGCTTCTTTATTATCAGTTTCTAGCACTGTTATCATCATGTCTTGGTTTAGCAAGGCACCATAATTATACATAAAATACGCACTAAAAGCACTTACTGCGATAAAAAATGAACCTGTGATTTTAATAAGCCTTGGAGGTGCGAGAACATAAAGCGTAGAAAGCAAGATAAAAAACACCCCAGCAAAGATAGTAAAGCCCAAAAGCACGGGATCTTCAGCCTTTTTAAGCCCACCAAAAACAGCAGTAAAAAACACGAAGTTTAAAGCACACAAATACGCCGCAAGCGCAAATAATACCTTATGATAAGAAATTTTCACAAATAACCTTTTTTTAAGAATAATTTTAATTTAGAAAGGTAAATTTTTTGATAATTTCTAGGGAATTCTAGAATTCCTAGTAAATTTTAAAGTGAATTCTAGAATTCCCTAGTAAAATTTCAAAATAAAATCTAGAATTCCTAGTAAATTTTAAAGTGAATTCTAGAATTCCCTAGAATTGTCAGTCTTTACAACTCTCGCTCTAAAACGGCTCTAAAATTGCGAGGCGATTTTTGCTTCGCGCGCCTGTCACACCACGAAGATAGGATAATAAATTCACCAAGTGCGCAGCAATAAAAAGCCTCCGCAAGATGAGCCTATAAAAAGGCAAATGCCTTATTTATACGCCTCATCTGTCGCCATACACAGCGTATGAATCACCAAAATATGCATCTCTTGAATGCGCGCAGTATCGCTGGCTGGGATGATGATAGAGTGCTCACACAGCCTACCTAGCTCGCCACCATCACGGCCGAGCAGACCAAGGGTTTTTGCACCGATTTTTTTGGCTGCGTTTATGGCCCCTACAACATTTGCGCTATTTCCGCTAGTTGAGATGCCTATTAGCAAGTCATTTTTAGCACACAAGGCTAGGGTCTGCCTCTCAAAAACCATATCAAAGCCATAGTCATTACCAATAGCTGTAAGTGCGCTAGTATCGGTGCTAAGGGCGATTGCTGGCAAAGGGGTTCGCTCGGTTTTGTATCTGCCAGTTAGCTCGGCTGCGAAGTGCTGGGCATCAGCTGCGCTGCCACCATTTCCGCAAATTAGCACCTTACCGCCGCTTTTTAGCGTATTTACTACAAGAGCGCAAGCCTCGTTAATTTTATCATTTAAAGCCTCCATTAGCTTTGCGGTCTCTAAGTGTGCTCTAAGCTCTGCGCTAAAAAAATCTTTCATCTTTTATCCTTAAAATTTTTTAAGCAATTCTAGCACAAATTTTAAAATTCTTTATCATTGCTAGCTCTAAACTCGATTTTTGCTTTTTTGCTTTTAAAGCTTGTTTTATCAGCGCAAACTTCGTAGCTAATATCAGCAAAACTTTGGCTAAATCCGCCACAAAGATTAGGCTGTGGTTTTCTATTATAAAGTGGTTTTGAGGCAATTACATCAGCTAAAATATTTTCATAGTAAATATCGCCTAAAAATTTCACATTAAAGTCTTTTGGAGCGTAACAAGTGCTATTTACACAGATTTTCTCAGCGATTTTTAGCTCAAAAAGCCCAGCACCAGCTGAGTAAATCTGCACCTTTAGAGCGTTTTTGTTAAAGTGAATAAAACCAGCATCATTTATACGCACAAGTGGCGAAATAATCAGCATTTGCACAGCCTTACTCTCATATTGCTCGCTGTTTTGCGCTGGATTTTTACTAGCACAAGAGATAAAAAATAGCGCAAAAAAACTAAGCACAAAAGCCCTGAAAAACAGCATTTTTTTCATATTTTCTCCATTTTATATATTTTTAAGCAAAACTTGGTATAATTCCAGTTCTTTTTTAAAACCGCTGTGGCCCCTTCGTCTAGCGGTTAGGACATCGCCCTTTCACGGCGGTAACACGAGTTCGAGTCTCGTAGGGGTCACCACTTCAAAAATTATAAATCTATTTTTTAAATATTTTTTATCAATCAAAAAGTCAAGAGTAAAGTAATAATATTAGGAATTCTAGAATTCCCAAGGAATTTTAAAATCTAGAATTCCCTAGAAATTCTAGATTTTTTAAAAACCCAAAAAAATAAAATCTAGAATTCCCTAGGAATTCTAGATTTTTTAAAAACACAAAAAAATAAAATCTAGAATTCCCTAGGAATTTAAATTCTAGAATTCCTATATATATCTAGGCAAGACGATTTCTAGCGTGCTCTCAGCACTGCCTTCAAACTCATTTATCATAACACCATCTTCGTCGCTCTCATAGCTTTTTTTGGCTTTGTTGGCATTTTGCTGTGTATTGCTACCTTCTTTGTGGTCGCTAAAGCTCATTTGTATATCGCTAAAGCCCATATTTACAAGGTTTGCCTTAAACTCAGCTTGGTTTTGTAAAAACAAAGCCATGGTCGCATTTGCGCTAGTTACATTTACATGTAGGTTGTTTGCGCGTGCTATCATGGTAATATTTACCTCTCCAAGCTCTGCTGGGTGCAGCTGGAGATTTACGCGAGTTACTGGCGGCTTAAACTCGCTGATTTTTTCTACCATTTGGGCAGCAAAGGTGCGAACGCTATTTTGTTGTATATCACGGCTGATGATTTTATCTTGCATTTTTAGCGCAGTTATCATGTCTTTAAAGTTATTATCGCTTAGGCGGTTTTCTATCGCATCGCCAAAGCTAGGGCGGCTCTCATTGCTAGGCTCACTTTGCATATCAGCTATCGTCCCAGCACCGCTTGGAGTGGTAGTTTCTATCGCAGATGCCGCCTTTTTGCTAATGCTATTTAGATAGTTTTGTATATCAAAGGCTTTTAGCTCATCAACTTCGCTTTTTGCCACCTTTGGTGCGCTTGGCAGTGGGCTTGGAGCAATTTTTGGCTCTTTTGTGCTTTTCTCAGAGATTTTTAAAAAATCTTTTAGATCAGTAGCTGCTGATTTTTGCTCTACTTTATTTTGGACTTTTTCTACAATCTCGTTTGCGCTTTGTTTTGGAGCTTTTGTTTTTATATCATCGCCATTAAGCAGCCCCTTTAGCCCACTTTCTTTTGGGGTAGTTTTTGGGGTTTTTGTAGCTTCTAGCTCGGCTTCTTTTAGAACCTGAGTTATGCTCTTTGGCGCAGTTTTACCAAGCAGACTAGCTAGCAGTACTGGCTGGGCTGGTTTAGCATTTTTTGCGCTAAGGGCAGCTTGATTTAAGCTTATATCAATAGGCTTAAAGAAATTTGCCTTATCTAGTGCTGGAAATTTTGATTTTAGAGCACCTAGAGCCTCGTTTGTAATGCTTAGTTTTTCTAGTCCTAGTTTTAGTTTTTCTGCGATTTTTAGCAGGTCTTTTAGATCTTTTACATCTTTTAGCTGGGCTAGGTTTTCTTCTATGCTAATTAACTTTTCTAGGCTGGAGCTGATTTTTGCGATATTTGGTGCCTCACCACCAAAAATGCCCTCTAATACGCTTAGCACTTGCATAAAACCTTCATCATTTATAGCTTCTTGCTCTGGCATATTTTCTATGCTTACATCACCTTTGCTTGCACTTAGTTCGCTAAGTGCCACGCTTTTGCCTTCTTCTGCTTCTAGCGCTGCATCGTTTATTGCTTGTTCGCTAGAGTTTTGGCTGCTAGAATTTTGGTTAATTGTTTGACTACTTTGTTCGTCAAACTCAGCTTGAGGTGAGTTTTGGCTAGAATTTTGTGTGCTTTGTGTATTTTGCGTATTGCTTTGCGGGGTTTTGTTCTCATTTGATACATTTGAGCCAGTGTGGCTAGTATCTTTGCTTAGACTAGCTAGCAATGCGCCCAAAAAGTCGCCATTGCCACCTTCTTTTTTATTTTGGGTAGCACTTTGGATTGGGTTTTGTTCGTTTTTTGAGCTTGCTGTGGTTTGAAGGTTTAGCATTTTTCACTCCAAAAAAATATTTTTTTGATTTATATGCAAAAATTATTCCAAATTTTAGCTATAATAAGAGCTTTTAAAAATATCCAAGGAATTTTCATGAGTAATATTCGCAATATCGCCGTTATCGCACATGTCGACCACGGCAAAACTACAATGGTAGATGAGCTGCTAAAACAATCAGGCACTTTTAGCGAACATCAGCAAGTCTTAGAGCGCGTTATGGACAGCAATGATATAGAAAAAGAGCGTGGAATCACAATCCTAAGTAAAAACACTGCTATTAAATACAAAGACTATAAAATAAACATCATTGACACTCCAGGACACGCTGATTTTGGCGGTGAGGTTGAGCGTGTGCTAAAAATGGTTGATGGTGTGCTTTTGCTAGTCGATGCGCAAGAAGGCGTTATGCCACAGACTAAGTTTGTCGTTAAAAAAGCCCTTAGTCTAGGACTTCGTCCGATTGTGGTAGTAAATAAAATTGATAAGCCAGCCGGCGACCCAGATAGAGTGGTAAATGAAATATTTGATCTTTTTGTAGCGCTTGGGGCAAATGATGAGCAACTAGAATTCCCAGTAGTCTACGCAGCTGCTAAAAACGGCTATGCTAAGCTAGCGCTTGAAGATCCAAACGAAAATATGATCCCACTTTTTGAGACTATTATCTCTCATGTGCCAGCACCAAGCGGGGCTGATAGCAATCCACTTCAACTTCAAGTTTTCACGCTGGATTATGATAATTATGTGGGCAAAATCGGTATCGCTAGAATTTTTAATGGCAAAATCGCAAAAGGCGCAAATGTAATGCTAGCAAAAGCCGATGGCACAAAGACAACTGGCAGAATTAGCAAACTAATAGGCTTTATGGGGCTAGAGCGAACTGAGATAAACGAGGCTGGAACTGGCGATATAGTAGCAATCGCTGGCTTTGAGGCTCTTGATGTGGGAGATAGCATAGTTGATCCTACTAACCCTGCCCCACTAGATCCACTTCACATTGAAGAGCCTACTTTAAGCGTGGTTTTTGCGGTAAATGACGGGCCTTTGGCTGGAACTGAGGGTAAGTTTGTAACTAGCAATAAAATCGCTGAGCGCTTAGAAGCTGAGATGAAAACAAATATTGCTATGAAATACGAAAATGTGGGCGAAGGTAAGTTTAAAGTAAGCGGTCGTGGTGAGCTACAAATCACAATTTTGGCTGAGAATATGCGCAGAGAGGGCTTTGAGTTTTGTCTTGGCAGGCCTGAGGTTATTGTGCGTGAGATTGACGGGGTTAAATGCGAGCCTTTTGAGCACTTGGTGATTGATGCGCCTGATGATTGTACTGGCACTGTGATCGAAAAGCTTGGCAAAAGAAAGGCTGAGATGAAAGCGATGAACCCAACAGGCGATGGGCAAACTAGAATAGAGTTTGAGATACCTGCTCGTGGGCTTATAGGCTTTCGCTCGCAGTTTTTAACTGATACAAAAGGCGAGGGCGTGATGAATCATAGCTTTTTGGAATTTCGTCCGCTAAGCAGTGGCGAGATACGCCGCAGCAATGGTGCGCTAATAAGCATGGAAAACGGCGTAGCACTTGCGTATTCGCTATGGAACTTACAAGATAGAGGCGTGCTGTTTTGCTCTCCGCAAGATAAGGTCTATGTGGGTATGATAATAGGCGAGCATAGCCGCACAAACGATCTAGAAGTAAATCCTATCAAAGGCAAGAACCTAACAAATGTGCGTGCTAGCGGAAGCGATGATGCTATCAAGCTAGTCCCACCACGCAAAAATACGCTAGAGCGTGCCTTAGAGTGGATAGAAGAAGATGAGCTAGTAGAGGTTACACCTGAGAATATCCGTGTTCGCAAACGCTATCTTGATCCAAATGTACGTAAAAGAATGAGTAAAAAAGACTAGGGTTTGCTTAAATTGTTATTAGTGACGGATTGTGCTTGAACTAAAAAGCCGCTGCCTTGCCGTGAATTTCGTATTCTACGGCTACGGCGGCAACTTTTTAGTTCAAGCACACTACGCCTATTCTAAAATTTATTTTATTTTTTTGCTGGAATTCTCTAGGGAATTTTAGAATTCTCTAGGGAATTCTGGATTTTGTTAAAAATTCTAGAATTCCTTCACTTAAATTTCACAATTTTGCTATAAAATTTATTAACTTTTTTAAAGGAGAAAACATGAAAAATCTAAAAATCATTGTTGCAAGTGCTTTACTTGCTAGTTTTGCCTTTGGTGCTGATGCTAAGGATGTAGCGGCAAAAAGCTTTGAGCTAAATAAACAAGCAAGCGAGCTAATGCAAAAACTTGGTAAAATCTGCGAGCAAAAACAAGCTTTAATGATGGATGCTACAAAAGACATGAGCGAAGCAGACGCAAAAAAATTCCGCAAAGAATACAAATACGAAATGCGCCAAAACATGGCTAAGCTTGGCAAAGACGAGGAGTTTTATCCATCTGCTTGCAAGGTATTTATGAGAGGTGCTAAAATGCCAAATTGCAAAGTCGGAAACTGCCCAGCAAGACCTATGAATTAAGCTAGCAAAGAGTTTTAAGCTAGCAAAACTTTTAAGCGAGATTTTATTTAGAGTAAAATCTCGCCCCAAAATCCCCCTTTTTACTTGACTAAAACAGCCCAAAATACTATAATCATTAAAAAGGATAAAAATGGATAGTTCAAATCTTTTTATGATGCTTGCGGCAGTAATTTTGGTCTCAAGTCTTATTTATTTTAACATAAACAAAATCAGCGATGAAATAGATGAAAAAGAAAGCAAAAATGGCTTTGGTAAGCAAAACAAAAGCGCAGAGTTTGAGCATTTTTGCGACCTAGTTATAAGAGAGATCGAGCTTATCACAGATGATGAGAACACGGCTGAGAGCCTAAAAGAATCTTTAGGCGATTTTAGCAGAGAGCTGCGCCACATCGCTAAAATGAATACAAATAGCTCTGAGCAAGTGTGGAGTCAAAAAATCGCCGATGTGTTAATCCGCCTTGATAGCCTACTTCGCTCGCAAGGCAAAGACATGCTAGCAGATGCCTTGCAACACAAACTAAAAAGCGAGTTTAGTAAGATATAGTAGTTTTTTGTGCTGCTCTTTTAGCGAATTCTAGGAATTCTAAAATTCCGTCATTGAGGGGGGAGCAAAGCGACCGAAGTAATCTCTATAAAAATCACCCGCCTTTATTACTTATGTCATCCCGACATGCCTTGTGTCATCCCCCGACTTGATCGGGGGATCTCATTTAAAATTCCGTCATTGAGGGGAGAGCAAAGCGACCAAAGCAATCTCTAGGAATTCTAGTTTTCTGGGGGTTAGGGGGTTTCTTTTAAGCAAAATTTAGAATTCCCAAGGATAAATTTAGAATTCCCCCAAAAACGCAGATAAAGCAAGAGAATTCTAGATTTTAGCGGGGGTTTTAGGGGTCCTAAGGGTTAGGGCGTAGCCCTTATAAAATTTGCGAGCAGTGGGGCTTACCCCACTAAAGCGAGCATAATTCTAGAATTCCTAGAGATTGCTTTGCTTCGCTCGCAATGACGAAAATTCTAGAATTCCATATAGAGATCCCCCCAAAAAAAAGGGGGGGGCTGGGGGATGACAAAGTAGAGAATTCTAAAATTCCCTAAGATAAAAGACACCCCCTAACCCCCAGAAAAACTAACTCTTTGGCAAATAAAACTTAGCGCAAATCAGTTCTTTTTCTCAAAAACACTCCAAAGCGAGGTTTTTTATTTTTGGTTAGATTTTGGTATTTGTAGGTGATGATATCGCCGGTCTTAAGGCAGTTTTCTTCTGGGGTTGCCCCTTTACAGATTTTTAGGCTGCCAAAGCCAGAGCCGATTTTAAAGGTATTTTTACTGTCCTTGCACTCCACAGAGCCAACCACGCTATTTTCATCTTTTCGTGGCTTTATGCCAACTACCTCGCACTCAGCGTCGTAAAACTTTTTTAGCTTCATTATGCTGCTTTGGCGACTGTCTTTATAAGGCGCATTTGGGTCACGCACGACTACGCCCTCGCCGCCACCAGCTGTGATTTTATCTAGATAATCAAAAGCCTCTTTTGTACTTTTTATTTTTATTTGTTCTATGATTTTTATTTGCGAGCCTTGATTTTTGGCTAAAAAGTCCTTAAGCGGTGCTAGTCTAGTGGGCAAATCGCCCTTGATTTCTGGCGCATCAAAGATAAGGAAATCAAGCTCGCCCCAGTCCTCATCGCAGCGCGCGGTGATGCTAGCGGTTTTTTCAAAAGCTCCTGTCCCAGCGTAGAGCTCGCCATCAATGCTAAAAGGCGGCAGCTGTGAAATGAAGCTTTTTGGGGCACAAAACTCTTTGCCTTGGCGTGATTTTAGCTTTTTTCCATCCCAGATAGCTCGCACGCCATCATACTTTTGGCTCATCACCCAGCCAGAAAGCTCTCTGCCATCGTAGTTTTTAAGCAGCATTGCAGCATTTGCAAATATTACATTAAGTATTATTAAAAATAAAAATTTCATAATTTAAAAACTAAAATTCATAAATTAAAATTCCCTAAACCAACTCACTTGGCAACTAGTTTTCTGGGGGTCAGGGGGCATCTTTTAGGAATTCCAAAATTCCCAACCACTTTTGTCATTGTCCGGCCCCTACGGACAATCTCTATAAAAATTATTCACCTTGACTGCCTTGTATCATCCCCGACCCCTTCGGGGGATCTCATCACAAAGAATTCTAGAATTCCATATAGAGATTCCCCAGTTAAGCTGAGGGGTGACAGGGAATTATAAAAATTCCTAAGCTAAAAAAATACCCCCCAACCCCCAAAAAGCCTAGGAATTCTAAAATTCCTAATCTAGAATTCCTACTTAATATTTACTAGGGATTCTAGAATTCTTAAACTAGAATTCCTAAAAAATACCCCCACCTCCCAAAAAAAGCCTAGGAATTCTAAAATTCCTAATCTAGAATTCCTGCTTAGATTTACTAAGAATTCTAGATTTTCTTAGCAATTTTTCTAGGAATTCTAGAATTCCCAAAGAGAATTCCTACTTAGATTTACTAGGAATTCTAATTTTCTAGCTAAATTTAAGCTAGGAATTCTAGATTTTTCTAAATTTTAGAATTCCTAGGACTAAATCTATAATTCTTAATCTAGAATTCCTACTTAAATTTACTAGGAATTCTAGAATTCCCAAGCCTTGTGTCATCCCCCGACCCCTTCGGGGGATCTCATCACAAAAAATTCTAGAATTCCTAGCATAACACAACAAGCTTACTTTACAATAATCTCATCTTTGATATTATTGTAAATACCCTCGCCTATGCCTTTTACCTTTTTAATCTCATCAGTGCTTGTAAAAGGACGAGCTGCGATAATGGCTTCAGCCTTAGCAGCACCTATGCCTTTTAAACTCATCAGCTCTTCTTTGCTAGCTGTGTTAATATCCACAGCAGCAAAGGCAAGGCTAGCTAGCATAGCTAGAAGTAATTTTTTCATAGTAATTCCTTTAAAATAAAATTGAAGTTTTAATTATAGCGTAAAATAAAAAGAAATTAACAAGTAAAATGAATTTATTTAAAAATAAAAGTTTATAAAGCTTTTAATAAAAAATATTTTAATTATTCTAAATTGATTTTGTGAAATAGGATTAAAAAAGAAATAAGAATAAAAAAGAAATCTTTTAACAAAGCTCGCAGCGACCTACTTTTCCAGTCCCAGTAAGAGATAGTATCATCAGCCATGACGAGCTTAGCTTCTTGGTTCGAGATGGAGCAAGGCGTTTCCTCGTCTGTATAGCCACGAGCATTGTTAATTAAAAAATTACTTCGTCTTTTTTTTATTTTCTTTCTTATAGGAATTCTGGAATTCCCTAGATAAATTGTAATTTCTTAATTAACAATGCTAGTTTGTTAAAGTTAAAAGCCAAAGTTTAATAAATTCTATAATTATCTTGTAAAAGATAAACTTGCGAGTATTTTTGAGGGATTTTTGCCAAAGTGAGTGTCTGCGAATGAGACGGACTTGGTGTCCGTCGAAGACGAAGCACAAGCGAACTTTGGTAAAAAGCACCAAAA
>CAMCEN010000005.1 GCA_945873855.1 uncultured Campylobacter sp. | reverse complement strand
ATTCTAGATTAAGGAATTCTAGATTAAGGAATTCTAGATTAAGGAATTCTAGATTAAGGAATTCTAGATTTTTGCTCGCTTTAGTGGGGCAAGCCCCACTGCTCGCAAATTTTTAAGGGCTACGCCCTAAACCCTTAGGGGCTGCCGCCCCTAAAACCCCGCTAAAATCTAGAATTCTTTTGCTTTATCTGCGTTTTTGGAGGAATTCTAGTTTAAGGAATTCTAGAATTCCTTAAAAGACACCCCCTAACCCCCAGAAATCTAGAATTCCTATAAAAAAATCACACAGAAGCAATGGCTTTTTTAAGCCTTTTAAAGCCCTTTTTCATCTCTTTTGCGCTGATATTTAGTGGCGGCAAAAAGCGCAAAGTAGCCTTGCCAGATTTTAGTATCAGCAGACCATTAGCCAAAGCAGCGTTAAAAATCTCTCCAAGCTTGCTCTCATCTTTTAGCTCCAGCCCTTGCATGAGCCCAAGCCCCACGCGGCGTTTGATGATGCCCCCAAACTCGCTAGCAATGCTCTCTAACCCACTCTCAAAAGCCCTAATATTCTGCTCTAGCTCGCCACTTTCACGCATACTCTCAAGCTCATCAAGCACAAAAAGCGCAGCTGCGGTGCTAAGAAAATTGCCCCCAAAAGTGCTACCATGATCGCCAGCCTCAAAAATATCATGCCTACACGCACAAGCCCCTATCGGCACGCCGCCAGCTAGACCTTTGGCAAAGGTAATGATATCAGGATGAATATCATAAAGCTTGCTTGTAACAAACTCTCCTGTGCGGTAGCAGCCACACTGAACCTCATCTGTGATAAGCAAAATTTTATTTTGCTGGCAAAATCTAGCTAGATTTTTAACCGCAGTTTTATCAAGCGGATTTATACCGCCCTCGCCTTGGACTAGCTCGATGATGATAGCTGCTGTGTTTGCAGTAGCCTTTGTCATCATCTCATCTATACTCGCACAAAAGCTAATATCCTCAGGATAAGGCGCAAAATGCTCAGGGTGAAACTTATCTTGTCCGGTTAGCTTTAATGTAGAAATCGTGCGTCCGTGAAATGAATTAGCAAGGCTGATAATGCCGCTTTTGCCGTGCTTGTAGCCCCATTTGCGAGCTAGTTTTATCGCACACTCATTTGCCTCAGCACCACTATTGCCAAAAAACAGCGAATAATCCCCACCAAGCAATCTGCTCATCTTATGCGCTAGGCGTTCTTGCGGTTCTATGCGGTAGATATTTGAGGTATGAATTAGCGTTTTTGCCTGCTTTGAAATGACCTTAGCAAGCCCTTTGTGACCATGACCCAAAGAGCACACGCCTATACCGCTAGCAAAGTCTATGTATTTTTTGCCACAGCTATCTTTTAGCACAGAGCCCTTGCCTTTTACAAAGCTTAGATCAACTCTAGCGTAGTTTTTCATTAGCATTTTTTCTCCTTTAATTTTCGTAGTTTATCTTTGGTAATTGCCAGTTTTTATAGTATGCTATAAGGCGCAAAATCACCCCAAAGGCACACAGCACAAACATCGTAATAATGCCATCAAAGCCTAGATGATAAAGCCCAAAATAAATAAGCCCCACAAGCAATGAAACCGTGCCGTAAAATCCAGTATTTAAAAGCCAAGGAATTTCATTTAATAAAACATCACGCAAAATTCCCCCGCCAACGCCGTTTACAAAAGCGATTAGCACCACACCAAAAATATTTAGCCCAAAACCCAGCGCAACCACAGCCCCAACGATAGAAAAGCTTACTACATCAATAGCGTCAGTTGCTATAAAAATAAGGCTTTTTTCTAAGCCCTTGCGACTAGATTTGTGAAGTCCAAACACAGCTGAAAACAGCATCGCGCCAAGCACCAGCAAAACTGGCATATAATGCGTAAAGCTATAAAGCTCACGCCCCACAAGCACATCACGCATAATCCCACCGCCAAGTGCTGTAAGAAAAGCAGCGATAAAAATGCCAAGCAAATCGCAAGCCCTACGCACCGCAAACAAAAATCCACTAATGCTAGCTGAGATAATTCCTATATATTCAACAATTAAAAAGCTCTCCATTTTTTTGCTTGCCTTTTAAGGGGTTTAAAAAAAGTTTATTTTATCAAAATTAGCACAATTTTTGTTATAATTTGGTGTTTTTTTAAAAATTTTATATTTTTTTAGCAAAGTTAGGTAAAAATGGATGCGATTGTAAATTTTTTAACAGATATGGTAGCTAGCTGGGGATACACTGGAATCGTGCTTTTAATGGCATTAGAGAGCTCATTTTTCCCTTTTCCTAGTGAGGTGGTGATGATACCAGCTGGAATTCTAGTAGCGCAGGGGCAGATGAGTGCTGTTTTGGCAGTGCTTAGCGGTATTTTTGGCTCGCTTTTAGGGGCTATATTTAACTACTATTTATGCTACTTTTTTGGGCGAAGTTTAGTAGAAAAATATGGTAAATTCGTAGGTATCAGCGAAAAAAAGATGAAAAAATTTGAAGATTTTTTTGAAAAACACGGAGAGATTTCAACCTTCTCTTGTAGGCTTTTGCCAGCAATTCGCCAGTATATCAGCCTTCCAGCAGGTCTAGCAAAGATGAATATTTGGCGTTTTTGCGTTTTTACTAGCCTTGGGGCTGGAATTTGGGTAGCAATTTTAGTAGCGCTTGGAATGCTTTTTAGCGCAAATAAGGCTTTGATTGATGAGTATTTGCATTATATAGTAATCATCTTAGCCCTTTTTGTTTTTGTGCTTTGTTCTATTTATTTTTACAAAAAACGAGTGAAATCATGAAACAAGTTAGTGAAGTTTTTGATCTTATTTCTAATCTAGAATTCCATAGAGATACTGAGACAATCAGCATTTTCAAGGCTTTTGGCAGAGTGAGTTCAAAAGACATTTTTGCTAGGCGTGATTTGCCACTTTTTGATAACTCAGCCTTAGATGGTTATGCTTTTGATTTTGCTAGCAAAGATGAGCCTTTAGAGATTGTAGGTAGCGTTTTTGCTGGCGATGAGCCTAGTTTTGAGCTCAGAGGCAATCAGTGTGCTAAAATCATGACTGGCGCAAAGTTTCCAAAAGGCGCAAACTCGGTTGTAGCCTTTGAGGATGCTAGCTTTGATGAGCGTGGCTTTTTGCTAGTGCCAAAAAATACTAAGCAAGATAATGCTAGAAAGCTAAAAGGCGAGGAGGTTAAAAGTGGCGATCTACTTTTAAAATCTGGCAAAAAGCTAGGCGCAAAAGAGCTAATGCTACTTTCAGCGCAGGGCATTTGCCAAATTAGCGTATTTAAAGAGCCAAAAATCACCCTACTTTGCCTAGGCAGCGAGATAAAAGAGCCTTGGCAAAGTGCTAGCCAAAATCAAATCTACAACGCAAATGCCGCTGGTATCATCACACTACTTAGCGCAAAGGGCTTTGCTTGCGATTATTTAGGTATAATAAAAGATAACAAAGATGCTCTAACCCTAGCCCTACAAAAAGCTTTAAAATATGATATAATCATCACCACAGCAGGTGCTAGTAAGGGTGAGGCTGATTATGCAAAAGAGTGTTTGGAGGCTTTGGAATTCTCTTGTTTGCTTGGTAGCATTAACTTTCGTCCATCAAAGCCAACAAAGATTTTTAGGCGTGAAAATAAAATCGCTATTGCCCTACCTGGCAATCCGCTTTCAGCCTACGCTGCGTGCTTGCTTTTTGTTTTGCCTATTTTGCGCAGGTTTTGTGGCGAGCAAAAGTGCTTAAATCAAAGCTATGAAGCAGTTTTAAGCGAAGATGTGAAGCTAAATCCTGCAAGGGATAATCTGCTAATCGGCAAAGTAGAAAATGCTGTTTTTAGCCCTTATAATGCTGGGAAATTTAGTCCATCGCAGATAATGCCACTTGTGCAAAATAACGCTATATCCGTCATCCCAGCAGGCACAGCCGAACTAAAAGCAAAAAATTTGATAAAATTTTATAAAATCTATTGACAAAGGTAAAATAAAATGCTACAATTCCACTCACATTTGAATTGCGGGAATAGCTCAGTGGTAGAGCACAACCTTGCCATGGTTGGGGTCGCGAGTTCGACTCTCGTTTCCCGCTCCATTTTTTTACTTCTTTTTTTATTTTCCACCGCTTTTTCAATTACGATTAAAGAAGCTTTAAGCCAGCAACTTAGCGAGCGTTTTGCAGGTATTTCTATCTTTGCTCTAAGCATAGAACAGCCAAGAGATGTGCCAAGCGATATAGCAAGCTACAGGCTTGAAAACATAATCATCACAAGCATAAATGGCGCAAAAGGCGGCGCAAAAGCTACTTTTAGTAAGGATGGTGCTGGGCTAAATATCAACTTCAAGTTTGAGATGAGCGCACAAATGCAAGTGCTCTTTGCCACCACTGATATAGCAAAAAACGAAGCTATCAGCGAAGCAAATAGCAAAATCTTGCCAATAGAAATACAAAACTACGACCAAATCATGCTTAAAGAGATCCCAGCTGGCAAGCTAGCCAAAAATAATATAAAAGCCGGTGCGCCGATACGCCAAAATAATATCCTAAGCCCAAAAGATGTGCTACGTGGCGATGAGCTGATAGTAGAAATAAGAGATGGTGGGGTGAGCGTGCAAACAACAGGCATTGCCACAACTGATGCAAATATCGGCGATGTAATAGAAATCCGCATGGGATCAGCTCGCCAAAAAGCACAAATCACAGCCAAAAATAAAGCCGTGATAAAGTAAATCTAGGGAATTCTAGTCTAGGGAATTCTAGTTGAAAATCTAGGAATTCTAGTCTATGGAATTCTAGTTGAAAATCTAGGGAATTCTAGAATTCCCTAGATTTTTGCGCTGTTTTTTTGGGGGTTATGGGGGTATTTTTTAAAAAATTCTAGAATTCCTAGCAAAAATTTTCAAAAAACTTATAAAAATATCGCAAAATTTGTGTAAAATTTGGGGCTATAAAAATCAAAGGTGTAATTTGAAATGTATTTATCCTGGGACTTTTGATCCTATTACAAACGGACATATTGATGTGATTAAACGAGCTAGGCGTGTGTTTGATAAGGTCGTGGTGGCTGTGGCAAAAAGCGATAGTAAAAACCCAGCTTTTAGCCTACAAGAACGGATTGAATTAGCAAAAATCGCTACGATGAGCATTGAAGGCGTTGAAGTGCTAGGCTTTGATAACTTGCTAGTAGATTTCGTGCGAGCTCAGGGTACAAATGTCGTCGTGCGTGGGCTAAGGGCGGTTAGCGACTTTGAGTATGAGCTACAAATCGGCTATGCAAATGCTAGGTTAATGGAGGATTTTGAGACTATATATTTTATGCCAAGCTTACAAAATGCCTTTATTTCAAGCTCCATTGTGCGTTCTGTACTGAGCCACGATGGCGATATTAGCTCACTTGTGCCAAGTAGCGTAAATGAAATGATAGAAAAACTTAGGAATGCGCAATGATAGTGTATTTTGAAGGCATTGATGGGGTTGGTAAAAGCACGCAAATAGCCCTTTTAAAAGAGCAGTTTAAAGAGGCTATCGCTACTTGCGAACCAGGCGGCACTGAGCTTGGCAAAAAGCTTAGAGAGATGATTTTTAAAGGCAAGATTTGCTCTAAGGCTGAGCTGTTTTTGTTCTTAGCTGACCGTGCCCAGCACTATGCTAGCGTGCTTGCGCCAAACAAAAATGCTCTTGTTTTAAGCGACCGTGGCTTTGTCTCTGGCATTGCTTATGCTGCGGATAGTGCCCCGATTGATGAGCTGGTTTATCTTAATAAATTTGCTCTAAATAATGATTTTGAGGCTAAGTTTGTGTTTTTTAAAGCTGATGAAAAGCTAATACACGAAAGACTGATGAAAAGAGCTGGCAGCGATAGCATAGAAAAGCGTGGAATAGAATATCTTATGAGAGTTCAAGGCTACATGGAGATTGTACTAAAAGACCTTGAATTAAATTATATAGAAATAAACGCAAATGATGAAATATCAGCGATAAATGCTAAAATAGTTGATTTTATAAAGGCTGATCTATGACTGCTAAGGCTAGCATTTTTGCTGGTGGCGCTGGCAAGACCACTGCTTACTTTGAGCTAGTAAGTAAGCAGGTAGACCTTGGCAGGTGCATAAACGCTTGTAAAATCGCTTGGAGCATAGGTGATCACAAAGACCCTGCCACGCAGATGAGAGCATCACGCATTGCGCTAACACTGCGCAAAATGTATCTAGATGAAACTAGAATTTATGATAATAGCGATACTTTTAAACTAGTAGCACAAATAAAAAATTCTAGAATTCTAGAATTTAAACAAACTAAGTGGCTAAAAGAACTAAATATATAAAGGAAGAAAAATGATAAACTCGCTTCGTGGTATGAGAGATTTTTTAGATAATGATGGGGCTTTGTATGAGCGTGTGGTGGGCGTTTGTGCAAAGGTAGCGCAAAACTTTGGCTTTGCTTTTATTGAGACACCAAAGCTAGAAGAAACCGCACTTTTTCGCCGCTCAGTTGGCGAGAGCAGCGATATAGTGGGCAAAGAGATGTATGAGTTTAGCGACAAGGGCGCAGAGTGTATTTGCTTGCGCCCTGAGGGCACGGCTGGGGTTGTGCGAGCATTTTTACAAGCCAAGCTTGATAAAGCTGGCGGTATAAAGCGCTGGTTCTACCACGGCTCCATGTTTCGCTACGAACGACCGCAGCGTGGTCGTCAGCGTGAGTTTCATCAGTTTGGTATAGAGTGCTTTGGCATAAGCGACGCGCGCGAAGACGCTGCTATCATCATACTAGCAAAGAGAATTCTAGATGAGCTTGGTATAAAGGCTACTTTGAAGCTAAACTCGCTGGGAAATAAAGAGAGCATGAGCGAGTTTAAAACAAAGCTAGCAAGCTACGCAAAAAATTGCGCTAACAAGCTTTGCGAGGATTGTGCTAGGCGCATAAATACAAATATATTAAGAATTCTAGATTGTAAAAATGAAAAATGTCAAGCTCTTTTAAAAGATGCTCCAAGCGTGCTTGATAGCCTTGATGATGAGTGTAAAAAGGACTTTGAGCTAGTCCAAAATCTGCTAAAAAACGCTGGCGTAGAATACGAACTAGATGATAGACTAGTGCGTGGGCTAGATTATTATAGTAAGAGCGCATTTGAGTTTGTAAGCGATGAAATAGGCGCAAAAGCAGCTATTATCGGCGGTGGGCGATATGATGGGTTAATTAGCGAGCTTGGTGGCAAGCCCACACCTGCTGTTGGCTGGGCTATGGGGATTGAGCGCATAATGGAGATTTTAGGCGCAAAAGAAAGTGCTACCCAGCGTGATGGCATTTATCTTTGCGCCTTGGAGCCTGCTTTCATTGATGAGATTTTCGCACTTGGCTGTGAGCTTAGAAAAACTCATAAAGTAGAAATCAGCTACGAGGCAAAAGCTCCAGCAAAGCACTTAAACCTAGCTGATAAAAAAGGTGCAAAAGTCTTTCTCTGTCTTGGCAGCGATGAAAAAGCAAAGGGCGAAATCTGGTATAAAAACCTAGAAAATAAAAGCGAAAAACACATTAAAATTAGCGAGTTAAAGGGGGCATTATGAGAGATGATTATGGATTAAATATTTGGGCAAATGGCGATTTTATCATAGAAAAAGGCAAAATCTGTCTAAATACACCTAGCAAGCCAGCCTTACAAGACATGATAGAAAAAATCCGTGAAGACGGCATAAGAGGCCCTATTTTGCTGCGTTTTCCGCACCTTATAGCTAAACAAATAAGCGAGCTTTACACAAACTTTAAAGCCGCTATGAGTGAGTTTGACTATGGTGGCAACTTCTGTGCTGTCTATCCGCTAAAAGTAAATCAATACCCAGGCTTTGTAGGAAATCTAGTAGAAATTGGCAAAAAATACGGCTACGGCTTAGAGGCTGGAAGCAAGGCTGAGCTACTTCTAGCCATGGCATATAACGAGCTTGGCTCGCCTATTACGGTAAATGGCTTTAAGGATAAAGAGCTTATTAATCTTGGCTTTATCGCAGCTGAAATGGGGCATAATATCACTATCACAATCGAAGGTCTTGGCGAGCTAGAGACTATAATTGAAACTGCTAAAAACCGTTTTAAACCAAAGCCAAATATCGGTCTGCGCATTCGCTTACATAGCGGCGGCAGCGGTATTTGGGCAAAAAGCGGTGGTATAAACTCAAAGTTTGGACTAACATCAACCGAGCTAATAGAAGCTGTCAAACTGCTTAGCAAAAATGGCTTAATAGAGCATTTTAACATGATTCACTTTCACATCGGCTCGCAAATAAAAGAAATCGGCCCACTAAAAAAAGCCCTACAAGAAGCCGGCAATATCTACGCAGAACTACGCAAAATGGGCGCAAAAAACCTGAGTGCTATCAACCTTGGCGGCGGCCTTGCTATAGAATACTCGCAGTTTAAGCACAAAGAGACCAAAAACTACACGCTAAAAGAATACGCAAATGATGTCGTTTTTTTGCTTCAAAACATAGCCGCGCAAAAAAACGAGCCTGTGCCTGATATATTCGTAGAAAGCGGCCGCTTTGTAGCAGCAAGCCACGCTGTGCTAACTGCGCCTGTTTTAGAGCTTTTTAGCCAAGAATACAGCGAAAAAAAACTCCAGCTAAAAAAGAAAAATCCACCACTCATAAGCGAGCTACACGACCTATACACAAACATAAATAAAAGCAACGCAATCGAGTATCTCCACGATGCTACCTCGCACCTTGATAGCGTGCTTACGCTCTTTGATCTAGGTTATGTGGACCTTGAAGACCGCTCAAATGCTGAAATACTCGTCCATCTAATCGTGCGAAAAACAATTAGCGTCCTAAATGACAAGGACGACTACGCCGACCTTCGCCGCATCCAAAACGAAATTCAAGAGCGCTACCTAGTAAATTTTAGCATTTTTCAAAGCATGCCTGATTTTTGGGGGCTTAAACAGCATTTTCCTATCGCTCCACTTAAGCACCTCGATGAGCGTCCTACACTTTCGGCTTCTATTTGGGATATCACCTGCGATAGCGACGGCGAAATCGGCTTTGATAGCAAAGATAATCCGCTTTTCTTACACGATATAGATATCAGCAAAGAGCCGTATTTTCTAGGCTTTTTCTTAGTTGGTGCGTATCAAGAGGTGCTTGGCATGAGTCACAATCTTTTTACCCACCCAACAGAAGCTATAATAGTGCCAACTGAGACTGGCTATGAGATAAAAGAGCTAATAGAAGCCCAAAGCATAATGGATATTTTATACGATCTAGACTATGATATAGACGCTATCCGCAGCGAGCTAAATCGCCGGATAGAAGCCTCAAATAGCGTGAGCGAAAAAGCCAAAAAGCAGATTTTAGGCGAGCTATATCTATTCTTAAACGCAAATGGATATTTGCGAACAGTTCAGTAATTAGGGAATTCTAGAATTCCATGCGTCATTGTGAAAATTCCGTCATTGCGAGCGAAGCGACCGAAGCAATCTCGTTAAATCGCCGTCAAAATTCCCTTGCCTTGTGTCATTCTCGGGCTTGACCCGAGAATCTCATCACAAAGAATTCTAAAATTCTCTGCGTCATTGCGAGGCTTTGAAAAAGCCGAAGCAATCTCATTAAATCGCCGTCAAAATTCCGTCAAAATTCCCTAGCTTTCTACAGCTGCTGCTGCAAAGCCCAAAGGACAGCGCGAGTTTAGAATTCCCTAGGAATTCCTAGGGAATTCTAGAATTCCCACGACTAACTGGAACACATTTTGCTTGATAAGCCTAAAATATTTTAGGATTTGCTTATGAATAACGGCTATTATCAAGCTGCAGGTGCGATGGTTACGCAGTTTAACCGCCTTGATGTAATCACCCAAAACCTAGCAAATGTAAACACCATAGGCTACAAACGCCAAGATGTGGTTATCGCTGATTTTGAGCGGATTTTCAAAGAAACGCGCGACGAGCTGCCGTTAAATAATCACACAAAAGACGCCGCAAAGTTCCTAGCTCGCAGCATAGATAGAGTGCCAAATATCAATGATGTCTACACGGACTTTAGCGCAGGTGGCTTAAAAGCTAGCACAAACGCTCTTGACGTGGCTATCGTGCGTGAGGATGCATTTTTGCTAGTCCAAACTCCAGCTGGTGAGACTAGACTAACAAAAAATGGAGCACTAACCCTTGATCCTGATGGCTATATAGTCACAAAAGAAGGCTTTAAAGTGCTAAATGCAGGCTATGAAGCCCTGCCTGATAACGCTCGTGGCATCCAAGTGCCAAATAATGTCCAAATCGCAATCACGCCAAATGGCGATGTATACGGCGATGAAGTCCAACTAGGCAGGCTCTATATCGCTCAGCCAAGAGACCTTCGCACGCTAAAGCAAGAGGGCGATAATCTCTACATCCCAGCCTACCCTGAGGATGTAACTGACACTGAAAATAGCGGTGCCTTGCGCCAAGGCTTTGTGCAGATGTCAAATGTAAATCCAGTCACGCAAATGGTAAATCTCATCGAAACCCAGCGCCTAGTAGAAAGCTACCAAAAAGTAATGACAACGCACATGAACGACCTAAACAACGAAGCAATAACAAAACTAGGCTCAGTTAGAGCCTAAATAAAAGGATAAAATATGGTAAGATCACTATTTACAGCTGCCACTGGCATGATAGCACAACAAACACAAGTAGATGTTACCTCTCACAACATCGCAAATGTAAATACAATGGGATATAAGAAAAATAGAGCTGAGTTTGCCGATCTAATGTATCAAGTAATGAGTTATGCTGGCACGCCTACAAGCACGACTACCACGCACCCAACTGGTATCGAAGTAGGACTTGGCGTGCGTCCGCAGGCGATAACAAAAATTCACAGCCAAGGGTATTTTAAAGAAACTGGAAATAACCTTGATATGGTAATTGCTGGCAATGGCTTTTTTCAAGTACAAATGCCAGATGGCACCACAGCTTATACAAGAAATGGTGCTTGGAAGCTAGATAGTGATGGAAATATCGTAAATGACGACGGACTACAACTAGTGCCAAACATCACAATCCCAGCTGATGCCACGCAAATCTCTATCGGTATAGACGGCACTGTAAGCGTGCTCCAGCCAGGTGCGCAAGAAATGCAGCAAGTAGGACAAATAGAGATAGTAAACTTCATAAACCCAGCCGGACTTCACTCAAGTGGCGATAATCTTTTTCTAGAAACAGGCGCAAGCGGCGCGCCCATCATAGGAATAGCCGGTCAAGACGGACTTGGACAGATAAAACAAGGCTTTGTAGAGATGAGCAATGTCCAGCTAGTAGAGGAAATGACCGAGCTAATCACCGGTCAGCGTGCCTACGAAGCAAACTCAAAGGCGATCACAACCAGCGATGCTATGCTCCAAACCACAAATGAGCTAAAACGATAATGCTTAAAAATGCTTAAAAATACGCTTATTTGGCTCTTTTTGCTTGGCTTTAGCCAAGCTAGCGAGCTAGAGCTGCAAAAAGAGCAAATAGCCACGCTAACTAACGAGCTAGCAAGGCTCTGCCCTACTTTGCAAAAATCCATAAAAGATAGAACCGCAAACTTCATAAAATTCACAAAAGACGACTGCGCTATAAGCTTTGGCTACTTGCTAGGCACAAAAGCCTTTGACACCGAGCAAACAAACTGCCAAAGCCAAAAGCTAAAAGCCTTTGAGAGTAAGTTAAAAGAAGAGATAAATACTTATAAAATTCCTTAGAATTTTTTGGCTTTTTTTGGGGGTGCGGGGGTATTTTTAGGGAATTCTAGAATTCCCTGCGTCATTGCGAGGGAGCAAAGCGACCGAAGCAATCTCTAGGAATTCTAGATTTTATCTAAAATTACCCACTATGTCATCCTCGGGCTTGACCCGAGGATCTCTATTTTGTGATGAGATCCCCCGATCAAGTCGGGGGATGACACAAGGCTTATAGAATTCCAAATTTATTCTTAGGAATTCTAGAATTCTCGTCATTGCGAGGGAGCAAAGCGACCGAAGCAATCTCTAAGAATTATAAATTCATCCTTAGAATTCTAAATTTATTTTTGGGAATTCTAGATTTTTGCTCGCTTTTAGGCTAGATAAATCTAGCCTAGCTCACAAATTTTATAAGGGCTACGCCCTAAACCCTTAGGGGCTACTGCCCCTAAAACCCAGTAAAAATCTAGAATTCTCTTGCTATATTTGCGTTTTTGGGGGAATTCTAAATTTTGCTTAAAAGAAACCCCCTGACCCCTAGAAAACTAGAATTCCTAGAGATTGCTTCGGCTTTTTCAAAGCCTCGCAATGACGACGATTTTAGAAGGAATTTTGAACGAGATTGCTTCGCTTCGCTCGCAATGACGGGATTTTAGATGGAATTTTAGATTTTTATAGAGATCCTCAGGTCAAGCCCGAGGATGACACACTAGGGAATTCTAGAATTTCTAGGATAAAAATCTAGAATTCCTAGAGATTGCTTCGGTCGCTTTGCTCCCTCGCAATGACGCAGAGAATTCTAGAATTCCTAAAATAAAATCTAGAATTCCCCTGCTCTATCGCTATAAAACTTCGCTCTAAAAGTATCAAAGCGCTTTTGTATAATCGCAGTTCTAGCCTCGCTCATAAGATTTAGATAAAAATATAAATTGTGCAAGCTTGCTAGGCGGTAAAAGGTAAGCTCTTTTGCTCTAAATAAATGGTGTAAAAACGCCCTGCTATAATGCTTGCAAGTATGACAAGAACAAAGCGGATCAAGCGCACTCTCATCGCTAGCAAAGCGAGCGTTTTTAATGCTAAGCTTACCAAAGCTCGTATATAGCGTGCCATTTCGTGCGTTGCGAGTGGGCAAAACGCAATCAAACATATCCACGCCACGATAAATATTTTCTATCAAATTCTCAGGCGTGCCAACACCCATGAGATAGCGTGGACGGCTCTCATCAGTGTGCGGGATAGTGTTTTCTACGCACTCATACATATCATCAGCACTCTCACCCACGCTAAGTCCGCCGATAGCAAGCCCGTCAAAGGCTCTGCCACCCTTTGCTCGCATTTGCGCTAACTCGCTAGCGCAACGCTTGCGAAGCTCTTTGTCTGTGCCACCTTGGATGATAGCAAAGAGATTTTGGCGAGCGATTTTTTCATCATTTTGCGAGTTTTGGGCGTGATATTCAAGGCTGATTTTTGCCCATTTTAGCGTGCGATCCACTGCTTTGCTAAGTCTTTTTATATCAGCTGGCAAGGCGACTAGATCGTCTAAAACCATCATTATATCGCTACTAAGAGCATACTCCATATCTAGCACAGAAGTCGGGGTAAAAAAGCAAGCCCTGCCATCAATGTGGCTTTTAAACTTTATGCCGTTTTCATCTGCTTTTGAGTTGCTACTTAGCGAGAAGGCCTGAAAGCCGCCACTATCTGTTAAAAACGAGCCCTTAAAGCCAGTAAAGCCGTGAAGTCCGCCCATTTTTTTCATTATTTCGCTGCCTGGGCGAAGATACATGTGGTAGGTATTTGCTAGGATTATCTTTGCGCCAAGTGTGTTAATGTCATCTGTATCAAGGCTTTTTACCGCCCCGCAGGTGCCAACAGGCATGAAAACAGGCGTTAAAATCTCACTGTGAGCTGTCTTTATGACCCCAGCTCTTGCGGCGCCGTCTTTTGCGTTTATTTGAAATTCCATTTTTTACCTTAAAATCTAAAAAATTCGCAAATTATAGCGCAATCTTGCTATAATCGCAAAAATTTTTATAAAAAAGGTAAAAAAATGAAAATCGCACTCATAACTGGGGCTAGTTCTGGCTTTGGGCTAAGCCTAGCAAAAATGCTTGATAACGCAGGATTTGCCGTGATCGCCTGTGCTAGAAGACTAGAAAAACTCAAAGAGCTTCAATCTGGGCTTAAAAATCCAAGCTTAATCTACGCCCTTGATGTGCGTGATAAAAATGCTGTGTTTGAGGTAGCAAAAAACCTACCTAAGCAGTGGCAAAAGATTGAAATTTTGGTAAATAACGCTGGACTTGCTTTGGGGCAAGAAAGCTTTGAAAACGCTAGTTTAGAAGACTTTGAGATTATGATTGATACGAATATCAAAGGACTTCTTTATACCACAAAGGCGTTTTTGCCGCACTTAGAGCGTGGTGGAGTAATCTTTAATCTTGGCTCAGTGGCTGGGGCTTATCCATATCCTGGAAGTCATGTCTATGGCGGCACGAAGGCTTTTGTGCGGCTGTTTTCTCACACCTTGCGAAATGATCTAAAAGGCAAGGATATAAGAGTTACTACAATAGCCCCAGGTATCGCAAAGACTGAGTTTAGCGAAGTTAGATTTAAAGGCAATAAAGCTAGGGCAGAGGCTGTGTATGATGGCACAAAATATCTAAGCGCAAATGATGTCGCCAAAGTGATCTGCGATATCGCAGCCCTACCAAAGCATGTAAATATAAACTACTTAGAAGTTATGCCAGTTTCGCAAAGCTGGGCTGGATTTGCCTTTGAGGGCAAGTGATGAATACTGCGCTTTGTAGCTCTTTTAAATCTTGTGCGAGCTGTGTTTTGGAGCTTGATTACAAAAGCCAAAAAGAGCTAAAAATCACCCGCACAAAAGAGCTTTTTAGTGGTATTTGGCAGGCTTGCGGTTTTAATGGTGAGTGCTGTTTTTTTGAAACAAACGAGAGTGGCTTTCGCTCGCGCGCTGAGTTTAGGCTCTGGCATGATGAGAGCGGAGTTCATTACGCTATGAGCAGAGCGGATAAAAAGCCTGTGATTATAGAGGCTTGCGCTATTGTGGATGCTAAAATCTCAGCTCTAATGCCAAGGATTTTAGAAAAAATAAATAGGAATTCTAGTTTAAAAGAGCGTATTTTTGGCTGTGAGTTTGTAGCTAGCAGTGATGAGGTACTAACGATTTTGCTTTATCACAAGGATATAGAGAGTTTAAAAGCTGAGCTTGAAAACCTGGCTAATGAGCTTAAAATAAGCTTGATTGCTCGCTCAAAGGGTAAAAAACTTGTCTTTGGCTCTGAGATTTTAAAACAAAAAATAACTGTGAATTCTAAAATTCTAAACTATAAAATCAGCCCTGATGGCTTTATCCAGCCAAATGCTAGTGCTAATGAAAAAATGCTAAATTTCGTGTATTCAAAACTTGCTAATCACAATAAAAAGGATCTTTGCGAGCTTTACTGCGGGCATGGTAATTTTAGCGTGGCACTTGCGCCGCTTTTTCGCAAGGTTTTAGCCACTGAGATAAACAAAGCAAGCACTGCTCTAGCAAAGCAAAACGCAGAGCAAAACGGCGTGAAAAATCTAGAATTCGCTAGGTTAAGTGCTGATGAGTTTGCCAAGGCTTTGCGCGCAGAGCGTGAGTTTAAGCGCTTAAAACACTTAGAGCTTAGTAGCTATGATTTTTCACATATTTTGGTTGACCCGCCCAGAGCAGGCTGTGATGAGAGTGTGCTAAACTTAATGATGGAATTCCAAAATATCATTTATATTTCATGTTCTCAGGCTAGTTTAAGGCGTGATTTAGATCTTTTAGCAAAAACGCATAAAATCACAGATTTTGCGCTCTTTGATCAGTTTGCGCATACTAATCACATTGAAAGCATTGTTTTACTAAAAAAATAAAATTTTTAGCCTAGGAATTCTAGAATTCCTTTTTAAGTGCTAGAATTTAGAAAAAATCAGCAAAAATATGCTAGACTACGCTCTTGGTGATTTAAAAAATGGAAAATGTAAAAAAGGCTTTGGTTTGCGACTGGCTTGATGTGTATAGCGGTGCTGAGAGATGTATCGAGCAGTTTAACAAACTCTATGATTTTGATATTTTTGCGCTTGTGGATTTTATGAGTGCTGATGATAGAGAGCTTGTGCTTGGTGGCAAAACTGTTAGCACTACTTTTATCCAAAAGCTTCCTTTTGCTAAGCGTTTTTTTAGGCATTATTTGCCGCTGTTTAGTAGGGCGATTGAGAGCATTGACCTGCGTGGATATGAGCTTGTGCTCTCATCCTCTCACTGCGTAGCAAAAAATATTCTAACAGACGCCACCCAGCTTCACATCAGCTACATGTATAGCCCTACTCGCTATGCTTGGGATATGAAAGAGCTATATTTAGAAGGACAAAATGCGCTTTTAAGGCCTTTTATTGCTGAGCTTTTGTATCGCTTTCGTATTTGGGATGGCAGCTGCGCAAATAGAAGCGATAAAATCATTGCTATTTCGCACTTTATCGCCTCTCGTATCAAAAAAATCTATGGCAGAGACGCAGCTGTAATCTACCCACCTGTAAACACTGGTGATTTTATATTACAAGAGAAAAAAGATGATTATTTCATCACTTGCGGCAGGCTTGTGGGGTATAAAAGGACTGATTTGCTAGTGCGTGCTTTCAATGAAAGTGGCTTAAAGCTAGTGGTGGTGGGTGATGGAGAGCAAATGAACGAGCTAAAAGCTATAGCAAAACCAAATGTAGAACTGCTTGGTAAGGTTAGCAAAGATGAGCTTGTAAAACTGCTTGGCAGCGCTAGGGGCTTTGTGTATGCTGGGGTTGAGGACTTTGGGATAGCTGCTTTGGAGGCTATGAGCTGTGGCACACCTGTTATTGCCTACGATAAAGGTGGCGTGGCTGAGAGCGTAAAAGGTTCACAAAAAGGTGGCTTTGGTAGCTCTGGCGTGCTTTTTAGCGCTCAAAATGAAAGCAGTCTAAATGCGGCTATAAAAGCTAGTTTTGAGCTTGATTACGACCCAGCAAAGCTAAGTGCTTATGCTAAAACTTTTAGCAATGAAAACTTTAGAAAAAATATAAATGAATATTTGAAAAAAGAATATGAAATATTTAAAGAAACGCATTAGAGCCATTTTTTTACCGCAAAATCAGCGCAGAAAAAGCCTAATTGATAAGCTTTTAGTGCTACTTACTAGCCCTATTTGGCTACCTGTGATGTTCATAATCTCTGTAATTTTAAAGCTAAAAGAGCCTAATGAGCCTGTATTTTTCATCCAAAACCGCCTAGGACAACACGGCAAGGTCTTTAAATGCTTGAAATTTCGCACGATGAGAAGCGATCAGAGCTTTATGGATGAGTTTTTACGCCAAAATCCAGATGAGGCTGCGTATTACGCAAAATATCATAAGTTTATAAATGACCCTAGGATTAGTGCTTTTGGGGCGTTTTTGCGCAAAAGCAGCCTTGATGAGCTCCCACAGCTTATAAATGTGCTTTTAGGCGAGATGAGCCTAGTAGGGCCTAGACCTTACATGGTAAATGAACGCCACGAAATGAAGGGCTTTTTGTCTGGGATTTTGCTAATTCGCCCAGGCATCACTGGGCTATGGCAGATCAGCGGACGCTCAAACACTAGCTTTCGCTCTCGCCTTAGAATAGACCTACTTTATATAAAAAACTGGAGCCTGCTCTTTGATTTTGAGATTATGATAAAAACGATATTTGCTGTGCTAAAAAGCAAGGGGGCAAGCTAGGGAATTCTAGAATTCCATAGAATTCCGTAAAATTCTGTAAAATTCCCTAGAATTCCGTAGCTAAGAATTCATTAGAATTCCGCAGAATTCCGTAGCTAATTAGTAAGTTTTGATTTGAAAATTTGTAGATTTATTGTGCTCTCTAGGCTTTGTTTTTTTACTCTTACTTCTGCAGGGAATTCTAAAACGACGATGTTTTTATAGTCGTTTAAAAAATCCATAAACTCATAGAGTTTTTGTGCAGAGTAAATAGTAGAAACTGTATTTAGCCTATAAACGCTTTCTCCATCATCATTTGGTATGCTTGTTAGCTCCACTTCGCTAAAATATTTTTTTGCTTGTTCGATAAAGTCCTTTTCGTCAAAGGGCGCCATAGCAGCGTTTAATAGCTTGCTATTTTTGATTTTAAAGTCATTTAGTGCGCCTGCGTAGCTCTTGTAGATCTGCTCAATTTTGTTTAAATTCACAATGCTAGCTTGGTTTTGGATTTTTAGCCTTTTATACTCTTTTATGCTTGGGATTATGAGCAAAACGATAAAAAACACCAAAGCGAAAATAAAAGCCAGCACATACATAATAAGCTTTAAAACATCTATTTCTTTTAGGCTATGGTCTTTTGTCATCATTTTAGTCCTCGCTAGTGCTAATGCTAGTAAAGTTCAGCCAGCCGTTTGGCAGCTGGTAAAATGTGGTTTTTGTCTTGGTAAAAATACTTTTTAGCGGTGCTTCCATAAGCAAGGTAAAAGCCTCTTTGCTAGGCGTCCTGCCACGGATTTCTAAAGAGTTTTTATCAAGCTTAACAAAATCAAGCGTAACAGTATCAGGCACAATATCATAGATATTTTGCAAGCTTCGCTTTAGTGCTTGGTTTGTAGCCAAAATACTTTCAATCTCATCTTGCTGTTCGCTTAGATTTTTGGTGTGTTCTTTAATGATTACTATTCTGCGGTTATACTCATCATAGCTTACTTGATTTGCGTTTGTGGCTTCTTTTAGGTTATAAGAAAGTATTTTTATAGAAAAGTTCACAATCAAGCAAACCACGCTAATAAAGCCTATAAGCGATATCCAAATCAAGCTAAATAGTGATAAAATCGGCTTTAATTTTGGCTGAATAAAGCTATAAGTAAGAGGGTGCTTTGTCATGGATTTAACTCTCTTTTTATGATACTTAGCAGATCTTCGTTGCGATCTACCTTAAACACAGCTGAATCTACAAAAATCTCGTGTCCCACAACATCAATAAAGCTTTGTTCATCAAGCACATCTTGACTATCAAAAACCACGATTTTTTCTATAAACTCACTTTGATAGAGCGGATTTCGGTAGTATTCTTTCATAGCTTCTTTGATATTATTTAGCATATTACCGCTGCGGCCTACTTTTTGCAGACTTTCTTCTATTTGAGCTCCACTACGCTCGACATCTTCTACCTTAGTAATATCGCAAAACTGCCCATTTAGCTCAAAATTATCATCATCCAGGTCATTTAGCGCATTTAAGGCTGAGAACTTATCATCTTCTTTTGCGATGATATTATCGATATCAGCGATGTTTATAGGTGCGATTGTGTCTTCTTCTGCCATTTTTTCTTCTTCACCCTCGCAAAAGTATGCAGCATAGCGCATCTGTAGCCCAGCAAAGACCATCATCGTACAGCTAGTATCTTGAGCATAAACATACAGCGTGATACGATCATCAGCTCTAAACTCGCAGATTTTTTCATACAGCAGTACATAAGGCGAGTAGAGTAAATCAGGCTTTAAGCCATTTAAAAACTTAGTTTGATTTGCTATTTCATCATTTGAGATAAAAATACTCCAACCACCTGGCATATTTACTACTTGAACTTCATTATAATTTACGCCAAATTGATTATACCCCACACGATCAGCCACCGGTAAAGCCCATTGTTTTTTAGTGCTAAGCAGCAGTGCTACATAGGTAGAGTGGGCTTTTTTGGTATTTTTTTTGATATAGTCGTTAAACTTAAAATCGATGTGCTTTTCAGTTATCTCAAAATCAGCCTCAATAGTGCCTAAATCGCTTTGATTTTTTACAAACTTACCAAAGATAGAACACTCTGTATTATCAACAAATACGCACACATAAAGGTTTTTGATAAAAGAGCGAATAAAACTCACAGTCCCAACCTAAAATTTTTTGGCGCAGATAATATCAAATTTCGCATTAAAAACTCTTTATTTTAGCAAATTCTTGCGCAATTTTTTCTTTTGCCGTATGAGAATCAAGACCATCAACGCTAAAAGCCTCTCCAATCACAAACTCAACCTTTGAAAAAGGCTTAGGAAGCTCCATCTTATCCCAGCTTTTAAAATGCCACGAGCTACTTGAGCTATAGCTTACTGCTACTAGCTTTGCACCTGTTTTTTGCGGTATGCTCACACAGCCATCGCTAATAGAGTGCCTAGGCCCCCTTGGGCCATCTGGGGTGATTACTAGATTATCGCCGTTTTTTAGCACTTTTAGGGCTGCTATCATGGCTGATACAGCACCTTTTTTGCTGCTGCCTCGCACGGCTTTTATGCCAAAATGGCTAATAATGCGTGTAATCAGCTCGCCATCACCGTGCTGAGAGATAACTACATAAAAGTCTTTTTTACAAGTTTTTTGGATAAAATCTTGGCGCAAAAACGGCATAAAAGCTAGGCGGTCGTGCCAAAACAGCAAGATAAAGGGCTCACTTGGCGGCGTGCCTTTAAAGGTCTTTTTACAAGTAAAAAATATCAGTCTTAGTAAAGCAGTGATGATGTACTCAGCGATTTTTAAAACAAATTTATTTTTCAACTTTTTACTTTTATATTAAACTCTTAGGAATTCTAGAATTCCCTACTATGTCATCCCCCAGCTTGAGCTGAGGATCTCTATATGGAATTCTAGTTTTCTGGGGGTTAGGGGGTATCTTTTAAGCAAAATCTAGAATTCCTTAAATTTGAATTCCTAAATCTAAAATTCCCAAAACTAGAATTCCTTAAACTTGAATTCCTAAATCAAATTCCCTAGGAATTCTAGATTTTTGTTCGCTTTAGTGGGGCAAACCCCACTGCTTTTTATAAGGGCTACGCCCTAACCCCTTAAGCATCTCACCCCCAAAACCTCACTAAAATTTGAGGTATTTTTAGTCTTAGGAATTCTAGAATTTTATCTTAGGAATTCTAGATTTTGCCTTAGGAATTCTAGAATTCCCTACGCTAGTTCGCCACTTAGCAACATGCGCTGTGCGCTTGTGATACGAACATCGCAGACCTTGCCAAGTAGCTCTTCGCTACCTTTTACTGCCACAGCAAAGTTATTATCGCTTCTGCCAGCCGCCTTGCCGCCAGCTCTTAGCTCATCAAAATACACGCTCATCACCTCTCCTACCTTAGAGTTTGTGATATCATCAAGTATTTCATTATGGCGAGATTGCAGGTGGCTTAGACGCTCGCTAGCGATTTTTGGCTCTATTTGCTCCATATTTGCAGCCGGAGTTAGCGGGCGAGGCGAGTATTTGAAGCTAAAAATCTGCTCAAAACGCACCTTTTCAATGACATCCATGGTGTCTTTAAAGTCCGCATCGCTCTCTCCAGGGAAAGCCACGATGATATCAGTGCTGATTGAGAGTTTATCACCACAAAGCTCTCTTAATCTGCTAGCTCTATTTAAAAACCACTCTTTGCTGTAGCCTCTTTTCATCGCTTTTAGAATAGCTGTTGAGCCTGATTGTAATGGCATGTGAATGCTTTTGCAGATTTTTGGCTGGCTACTAAAAACTTCAAGGAATTTATCATCCATGTGAAGTGGATGCGGACTAGTAAAGCGAATTCGCTCAATGCCCTTTATCTCGCAAAGTTCGCAGAGTAAATCGCTAAAATCTATTTTTTCTTGCTCGCTAGAAAAGCGTTTGCCGTAGTTATTTACATTTTGTCCTAGTAAGCAAATCTCTTTTGCCCCACTTTCAGCCACCTTGCTTGCCTCGGCTAAAATAATGCTTTTTGGCACGCTTAGCTCATCTCCTCTGGTGTGTGGCACTATGCAGTAGGTGCATTTTTTATCACAACCTACCATGATGTTTATGTAGCTTTTGTATGGATTTGAGCTATACGAGTTTTCAAACTCAAAGTTTGTTTCGTCATTTTCTATGCTCGTTCGCACAAAGCGTGGTGTAGCAACAGCCTCTCTAATCAGGCTTACATTTCTAGCCCCAAGCACGAAGCTTACATATGGCGCACGCTTTATTATAGCCTCTCCAAGGTGAGAGGCCGTGCAGCCACACACGCCAAGCTTCGCTCCACTTTTCATATCTCTGTGAAGTGCGCCTAGTTCGCTAAAAAGCTTTTGAACTGGTTTTTCACGCACAGAACAAGTGTTAATCAGCACTAAATCAGCATCATTTGGACTATCACAAAGCTCATAGTCGTCTTTTAGCTGTGAGATGAAATGCTCAGAGTCTTTGACATTCATCGCACAGCCAAGCGTGCGAACAAATAACTTCAAAGTATATGTACCTCGTAGCAATAGTCGTTTTCGTCAAGTCCGTATTTTACTATGCGGTGATATACGCTAAAGCCCTTTTTTTCGAAGTTTTCTACCAAAGAAATTAGCTGTTTATGGGTGTTATCTCTATCAAAATAGTAGATTTTCTCGCCTTCTTTTTCTAGGTCTTGTTCGATTTTATCAATGCTAATGCTGGCTTTTGGCTTTGATTTAAGCTCAGTTCTTGCTAGTTTTAACTCCATTTGCCACCCTTTTTTTTAAAATTTTAAAGCGCAAATTATAGCAAATTTGCCTTAAAATTTTATTTAACTTTAATAAAATTAAGCTATAATTGCGCTCTTGCTTTTTAATTGCGTTCTTGCTTTTAAAAATTCCCAAAAATTTTAAGGTGTAAAATGGAAAAAATCGCAGATATAATAGAATCAATAGCAAATGAAAAAGGACTAGAATACGCAGATGTCGCTGAGCGCATAAAAACAGCCTTTATCCAAACAGCCAAAAAAGTAATAGGCGAAGGGCTAGAATACGATGTCCAAATAGACAAAGCCAGCAAAGAACTACGCCTTTATGAGCATATTTTAGTAGTCGCAGATGATGATGAGAGGCTTGATGAGAGGCATTTTATCAGCCTAAAAAAAGCTAGACAAATTGATAAAAGCCTAGAAATCGGCGATTCTTTAAACTACGAACTAAACCTAGAAAACTACGGCCGCACCGCAGCTGCTGCCCTCTCAAAAGAAATAGAATACCACATCGGCAAGCTAATCGATGATAAAGTGTATGAAAAATACACCGCTTTAATAGGCAGCTTAGTAATCGGCGTGGTTACAAGCGTGGGAAATGACGAGACTACCTTTGTAGAAGTTGGCGAGACAAAAACGCTAATGAGCCGCAAAAACCGCATAAAAGATGAGAAATTCAAAGTCGGCGATACCATAAAAGCACTCATTCGCAGCGTGCATTTTGATAAGCGTTTGGGTATCAAAATCGAGCTTACTCGCACCTCGCCAAAGTTTTTAGAAGCTCTTTTAAAAGCTGGGGTGCCTGAGATAAAAGAAGGTAGCGTAATCATCCAAAATAGCGCAAGAATTCCTGGCAAAAAGGCAAAAGTAGCGTTCTTTTCAACCAGTCCAAATGTAGATGCTGTAGGCACTGCTGTGGGCGTAAAAGGCGTGAGAATAAACGCTGTTAGCAAAGAGCTAAATGGTGAAAACATAGACGCAATCGAGTATAGCGCAGACCCTGCGATTTTTGTCGCGCGCGCGCTTAGTCCAGCTCGCATCATCAGCGTAAAAATCGAAGATAAAAAAGCTGTGGTAATGATAGATGCTGAACAAAAAAGCAAAGCCATAGGCCAAGCAGGCATAAACATCCGCCTAGCTAGCATGCTCACAGGCTACGAAATAGAGCTTACCCAGAGCGGCAGCAGCGAGCACAAAGACAACGAAGAAGGTCTAAAAAATCTAAAAGCTCTTTTTGGCGAAGAGTAATTTTAGGTATTTTGCTCATTTTGCTTAGGAATTCTAGATTTTATTCTATGAATTCTAGTTTTTTATTCTAGGAATTCTAGATTTTATTTTAGGAATTCTAGTTTTCTGGGGGTTAGTGGGTTTCTTTTAAACAAAATCTAGAATTCCCCAGTCTTTGTCATCCCCCAGCTTGAGCTGAGGATCTCTGCTCTAAGAATTCTAGAATTCCGTCATTGCGAGGGAGCAAAGCGACCGAAGCAATCTCTAGGAATTCTAAAATTCCCTACTATGTCATCCCACGACCTGACTTTCTTTGTCATCCCCCAGCTTGACTGGGGGATCTCTATAGGGAATTCTAGAATTCCCTAAAAAATACCCCCTAACCCCCAACCAGCGGATGCGAAGCAACCAGCGGATGTGAAACAAAAAAACACAGATAAAACAAGAGAATTCTAAATTTTAGTGGGGTTTTAGGGCCCCAAGGGTTTAGGGCGTAGCCCTTATAAAATTTGCGAGCTAGGCTTATCCAGCCTAAAAGCGAGCAAAAATCTAGAATTCCCAAGAATAAATCTAGAATTCCTAGTGGTTTTTACTTAGGAATTCTAGATTTGATTTTTATATTTTTAAAAGAGCGTTTTCTTTTAGTCGCACGCTCATGCCGGTGTGCTTTTCTTCATCTTTGTAGCAAACATCAAAAAATGCCGAATATAGCTTAAAAAATCTCGCCCAGCTTTTAAAAGAGGTTTTTCTTATACCCCAGTCTTTGCCAAAATGAGCTATCATTTTTGAGTTGATTTTGTTTATCTCAGCAAAGCCCTCAAAGCCAGCGCAAGCCCAAATAAGAGCTTTTAAAAAGTCATCTTGTTCGCTCTTATCTACTTTGTTTTTTATTTTTTCTTTTGCTTGTATTTTTAGCTCAGGCGCTTTTAGCAGATGAAAAGTAGTAAAAATCCCAGCAAAGTCATTATCAGTCTTGCTCTCGCCAAAGCCTAAAACCTCACGCCCTAAATCAAGTAGTTTAAAGACCAAATGCCTAAAATCACTATCGCTAGTAACCAAAGCAAAGTGCGTGATATCAGTCCTTTCATACGCCATTTGCAAACAATCCAAGCTAAGGCGCAAATCGCTAGAGTTTTTAAGCCCTTTGTGAAAAATCTGCACAGGTTCTATGCCAAACTTGTCTAAAATTTGGCTCCAAGGCGTAGAAATCTGCCAGTTTGCATAGGCTTTTTTAGAACACACATTAAAAGGCTCTAAGGCTGAAATAATCTGTGGCAAAAACGATACCGGAACATTTTCACAATCAATAAATAAAGCGCATTTGGAAGTTTGCATTGTGCTTTTACTCCAGTTTTTGCTTAAATTATAGCAAAATAAGAATAAAAATAGCCAAAATAAATAAAAAAACCTCCAAGCCCATAAAGGACTTGAAGGTGGTATTTGACTTATCGAATGTCAAGGCGAATTATAGCCAATAAAAACTTAAAATTTTCTATAATTTAAAATATGGTTGCGAGGGCAGGACTTGAACCTGCGGCCTCCGGGTTATGAGCCCGACGAGCTACCAACTGCTCTACCTCGCGATAAATAAGAAGGATTTTTTTGTGGATGGGGTAGGAGGATTCGAACCTCCGAATGTCAGGACCAAAACCTGATGCCTTACCGCTTGGCGATACCCCAACGATAAAAAGACTGGAATTATAATGAGTTTTTTAGCTTTTGTCAATTAAAATTAGCTTAAATTCTTATATTTTAGCCAAAAATGTTTGAATTTTAATCTAGAATTCTTACATTTTAGCCAAAAATGTTTGAATTTTAATCTAGAATTCTCATTTCTCAAGCTCTAAGCGCATCAAAACCAAATCCTCGCCTTTTATCACCACAAGCTCTCTGCTACCACACATCGGGCAGACAAACTCATTTGCCATGATAGTGCCCTCTCTGCCACACTGACAGCAACGCACGATGATATCTTGGATTTCTATTATTAGCTCAGCATCGCTACAATGCCCACCTACTTTAAAAGCATCAAAGGCCTTTTTTAGATAGTGCGGCTCTACTCCACTTAACTTGCCGATTTGGATTTCTACTCTTTTTACAGACGATGCACCTTGTTCTGTGGCATTAGTATCGCATACTTTTAGTAGGTCTTGGACTATTGATAATTCATGCATTTTTTATCCTTTTAACAAATTCTAGGCAGTAACTCGCCCTTTGGCTCATCTAAAAATCTTTTTGAGCCATAAATATTTTTTAGCCTAACGCCCTTAAAATCAGCGCAAAACTCACCGATAATCTGCGCAGCTAAATTAAACTCTTTTAGTACCTTTAGCGCAATTTGACTCTCATCTTCGCTCACAGCTAGCACAAAAGTGCCTTCATTTGCTAGTTCATACGCCTCAAAGCCAAGCAACTCACAAACCCCCATAACCTCAGCACTCACAGCGACTTTTTCTTCACACACTTCTATGCCACCACGCACCCTAGCCCACTCGTGTAAAACAGCACTAAGTCCGCCTCTAGTCGCATCTCTCATCGCTAGTGGTCTAATGCCTGCGTTATAAAGGCTTTCAACCACAGCATTTAGAGCAGCGCAGTCACTACTAAGCAAGCTTTGCAAACCATGCCTGCTAGCCATCAAGGCTGCTCCGTGCCTGCCTATATCGCCACTTAGCAAAATTTTTATCTTTTTTTCAGGGCTTGCTGATTTTAACCTTTTTGTGCTAGCTGGCAAGCTCTCATCTAAAAGAGAGCCAACCCCGCTAGTGTTTATAAAAATACCATCACAAGCACCCTTTGGCACGACCTTTGTATCGCCACACACTACGCTTAGGCCAGCATCTTTTGCCACACTAGCAAGAGAGCATAAAATACGCTCTAAATTAGCAAGCTCAAAGCCTTCTTCGATAATTAAAGCACAGCTTAGATACAAAGGCTTTGCGCCCATCATAGCTATGTCGTTTATACTGCCGCAAGCTGCGATTTTGCCGATGTCGCCACCAGCAAAAAATATAGGATTTACCACAAAGCTATCAGTGGTAAAAACCAGCTTTTTAGCACCAAAATCAAGCACAGCCCCATCATTGCTTTGGCGCAAAATTTCATTATCAAAGCACTTAAAAATCACATCATTTATAAGCGCACTCATCTCTGCCCCGCCACCACCGCAGGCTAGGGATACTGATTTTATCATTATTTATCCTATTTTTTTAGTATTTTTAGTGCTTCTTTTATGAGTGAGACGGTCTCACTTGAAGCGCATTTTGATAGTGCTAGGCTGATAGCATCACGCTTAAAGCCAAGGCTCTCAAGCGCTAAAAGTGCTTCATTATTAGCTGGATTTGTGCTAGTAGTAGCTAAAAAGCTAGCATCGCCAAGCTGGGCTAGAAGTAGTTTGGCAGTTTTCTCTCCTATGCCAGGCACTCTTTTAAAGGTAGCTATATCGCCGTTTTTTACAGCCAAGGCAACAGCATCAGGCTCAAGGCTAGAACACACAGCAAGAGCAGTAGCAGGACCTATGCCGCTTACTTTTAGCATTAGCTCAAAAATGCGCTGTTCGCTAGTGCTAGTAAAGCCAAAAAGCAAATGAGCATCTTCTTTGATAATCTGCGTGATAAAAAGCTCGCAGACCTCACCTAGCTCAAGTTTCGCACTAGTAAAAAGCGAAACTGCTATGCCGTAGCTAACTCCACTTGTTTTTAGCCAAATATAAGTTGGTTCTTTTTTAACAATTTTTCCTTCTATTGCTTTTATCATTTTTTCTCTTTTTTTTGATTTTTTTACTTGGGAATTCGAGAATTCCTACGAAAATTCTAGAATTCCTACGCAAAATCTAGAATTCCTAGAGCAATTCTTGAGGCATTTCATTGCTCTTTTTGATCTCATAGATATGCTCGCCTGCGATTTCAAGGTGCCTAATAGTAATCACGCGCGCTAGTTCGTTTTCTTTTGTTACATAGCATATGCTTTTGCGAGGTTCGATTAGCTCAAACTTTATATCATTTAGCTCTACCCAGCGCCCTTTGTTTACTACCTTGCTATCAAAGATCATATCTTGCATTTTTTGTAGTATTGCGATGACCTCATCGTAGCGTTCTTTTTGGGTGCGGTAGTGCTTGGCGATGGTGTTATATTCGTAGACTAGGCTTTGGTAGTCTTTGAGTTTGTTTAGCAGGCTCGCTGGGGCTTCTGTGCCGGTGGCTGAGAGTTCTTCTATTCTTTTTTTTACATATCCTACTGAGCTTGTATTTGAGTTTATTAGCGAGAGTTTGTCTTGGAGATTTGCTTTTAGTTTGTGAAGTTCCCTGCCTAGGGTTTGTTTTTCGTCTGTGTAGACTTTTAGATTTTTGGCGTATTCTGGGGTTTGCATTATATCTATGATGATGCGATTATCTCTACCACGAAGCTGATTTATCACTACTAGCTTGGCTGCTGTTATGGTGCAGTTTGAGTTTAGTTCATTTATATATACTTCCTCGCCTGTGATAGACCCTCCTACTGCGACATTTACATTTACTACGCGCGCCCTTACCGAGCCACCCTCTAGTCTGTCGATTTTTGCCTCACCTGAGCAAGTTAAAGTGCCTAAATGCGTGGCTATATCAGCATCTACGCTCTCTATCGCGGATTTTGCGTGTGTTAGGCCACCTATGGTAACTGAGCGTGCCTTTATACTAGCGCCCTCTGCTACTGAGCCTTGGACATTTAGCGTGCTTGTCTCTATACTCATACCAGGGCCGATGGCATCTTTTAGCACATCGCTTTCAGTTACATTTATGGTAACATCGCTATCAAGGCCTGCTTCTATGCTACCTGTGGTTTTTAGATTTACTGAGTTAACTTCTAGCTTTTCTTTTATATCATACACACCGCCCTCATCGCTTACATAGCCTTGGCTAATAGCGATATAGCGAATGCTCTTATCATCTTCTTCTTTGCGTATTTTTTCTGTGGTTTTTATCTCTACTGCATTTTCGTTTTTAGCTTCTGTTACAGCGATTAGCTCACCTTTTAGATTGCGGCCATTGCGACCTGGTTTTGATTTTACATATTCTATTATGGTTTCATTTTCGCCAACTACTGAGAGCACGCTAGAGTTTGGGTCATCAGCGTTTTCTACCTTATTTTTATAGTGATATATCATAGCATCATCAATCGGCTCTAGCGGTTCTATGCCTTGTGCTACATCAAATATCACATCTTCTATCAAAGCTCCATTTACACGAATTAGACTTGCTACACGGCGAACTTCGTTTTTTAAGTTATTTGAGCGAACGCCTATTAAAAATCCATATTTTAGCAAGGTTCTATTTATCGCATTTTCTAGTTCGTCTGCTAGATCGGCTGTGTATCTAACCTCGCTATCTGCTAGGATTTTGGCTCTGATTTTGGTTAGAGTTTTGTTTGAGGCGATTGCGATTTTTGGTAAGTGTGTTTTTTCAGTTACGGTTTTATCGTAGTAGCGCACACGATAACTTTGTTCTATGTGAAGTTCTGGGTTTAGAAAAAACTCATCATTGTCAAAAATGCTAAGATCTTCTACGCTTTGTATCTCGCCCTCGCCTATCATGTATTTTGTATGAACAGCTAGGATATCGACATCCACATCTTTTACAGGGACTCCAGAGGCTTTTGCGGCTACTTCAAGGTCACCGTAGACATTTTCTGTATTGATTATAGCTGATGAAACTTTTCCCATATTCTCACTTTATTTGCCAAATTTGTGCCAAAAACTTAGCAATTATACAAAATTATCCCTTAATTTTTACGATTTTTTGCTAAAATAATTCAAAATTAAAGGATTTTTTATGAAAAGAATAGATGATAAAACTGCCCTTGATTTGCTAGCAAATGCTGATTTAGCCGAGCTTGGTAGGATGGCTGAGGACATTAGAAAAGAGCTTCACCCTGATGATATAACCACCTTTATCGTTGATCGCAATATAAACTACACAAATGCGTGCTGGGTGGATTGTAAGTTTTGTGCGTTTTATAGACATGAAAAGGACGAAAATGCTTATATATTAAGTCTAGATGAGATTGATGCTAAGATTGATGAGCTTATCTCAGTGGGTGGCACGCAGATACTTTTTCAAGGTGGCGTCCATCCAAAGCTTAAAATCGAGTGGTATGAAGAGCTTGTGCGCCACATCAGCAAAAAATATCCGCAAATTACCATCCACGGCTTTTCGGCAAACGAGATAGAGTATATTTCACGCCTTTCTCGCATAAGCCTTGAAGAGGTGCTAATGCGCCTAAAAAATGCTGGTCTATACAGCATTCCAGGGGCTGGGGCTGAGATACTAAGCGATAGAGTTCGCAAGCTAATAGCACCAAAAAAGCTAATGAGCGCAAAGTGGCTAGAAGTACACGAAACCGCTCATAAAATCGGCATGAAAAGCACGGCTACAATGATGTTTGGCACGCTAGAAAATGATGAGGATATAACCCAGCATTTGCGTGTTTTAAGAGAGCTGCAAGACCGCACCGGTGGGTTTAGGGCTTTTATTTGTTGGAGTTTTCAAAGCTCTGGCACAGCTCTTATTAAAGAATTTCCACAAATAAAAAAGCAAAGTCCAGCACGCTATTTGCGCATTTTGGCTCTTGCTCGCATCTACCTTGATAACTTTAAAAATATCCAAAGCAGCTGGGTAACGCAAGGCTCAGCTATCGGACAGCTTGCGCTTCGCTTTGGCGCAAATGACCTTGGCAGCACCATGCTAGAAGAAAATGTAGTAAGCGCAGCAGGCACAAGCTATCAAATGAGCCAAAATGAAATGATCCGCTTAATTCGCGAACTAGGCTTAAAACCAGCCAAGCGCAACACAAACTACGATATTTTAGAGAGATTTTAGTTTAGGAATTCTAGATTTTGGAATTCTAGATTTTGGAATTCTAGAATTTTAGGAATTTTAGATTTTTGGGGGTGCGGGGGTATTTTAACCTTGGGAATTCTAGAATTCCCTGTCATCCCCCAGCCCCTTTGGGGGATCTCTATATGGAATTTTAGATTGTAGGAATTTTAGAATTCCTAGGCTTTTTGGGGGGTTAGGGGGTATTTTAGACGGAATTTTGAACGGAATTTTAGAATTCCATAAAATTAGTCATTGCGAGCGAAGCGAAGCAATCTCTGGGAATTTTAAATTTTAGTCTAGGAATTCTAAATTTTTGCTCGCTTTAGTGGGGCAAGCCAGCCCCGCAAATTTTATAAGGGCTACGCCCTAAACCCTTGGGGGCCCTAAAACCCCACTCTTTATCTGCGTTTTTGGGAAAATTCCAAATTTATTTGTGATGAGATCCTAGGGTCAAGCCGGGGGATGACACAAGGCAGGTTGGGATGACACAGCCTTGGGAATTCTAGAATTCCTAAGAAATTTTGCCTTAGGAATTCTAGAATTTAGAAATTCTAGATTTTAGAATTCTAGATTTAGCTTATTAGTACTTTTAGAGCGTCATCTACTATTTTTTGTGAGTCAGGTTCAACAAGGCGGCTGCCTACTTCTACGCCGTTTTTGTAAAATATCATAGTTGGAATTCTGCGGATGTTTAGCGCATCTTTTAGTCCCTCTGCGCTGTCAAAATCCACCTCAAAAAAGCTGATTTTGCCCTCATATTCTGGCATAAGGCGAGATAAAATAGGCTTTAGTGCCACGCAGTCTTTGCACCACGGCGCGCTAAAAGTCACCACGCAAGCACCCTTTTTGATGCTTTCATTGTAGTTTTGTTCGTTTAGTTTCATGTTTTTTCCTTTATTTTAGATTTGTTGAAGCTAGATTTTTTCACATTTTGCGATGATTTTTGAGTCAAATTCTTTAAAACTATATATCCACTCATCAGTTTTATAGCTAATTTGCTTTTTGACTTTTGATTTTTTTTGCTTTGAGAGCTTTTCTAAAAGTGGCGGTAGTTCTTTTAAAATCAGCATTTTTATACTCATGTTCATGCCGTGACCAAGGTTTTTGATAAACTTACCATCAACTTGGCTTTGCTTGTTAATGACATGTAATGTCGCATCGTAGCCAAGGGCTTTTAGACTCTCATAAAAGGCGATTTTATCATCTAGATTTGCTATATTATCTTCGCTGCTGTGATAGCCTACATAAATAGGCTTACTACTCTGCGAATGAGTAGCTAAATGACCCTTAAAAGCAACATCTCTTATCTCATAGCGAGAGCGAGAGAAGTAATTTGGCGAGCTCTCATCGCTAGTCCATTTGGTGGTATTGCTATAACAAAATAGAAAGTTTCTTTCTCTGCTATGCGCTCTGTGAAGTCCTTCATTAGCTATTTCTTTGCCAAAGCTTATAGTGCGAAAAGCTCCGTCTGTATACAGCTTTTTATCAAAAATCTCAGTTTTTAGATTCCAAGCAGCATTATCTATCACGCCAGCTATAGCCCATGGAGCAATTTTGGCAGCTAGATTTGCGATATATGCGCCATGGCTTGAGCCTACTAGCACGCAAGGCAGCTTTTGTAGCCCAAAGTCTTTTTTTACATATAAAAGCGCATTTATAACATCAATAGCACTCATCACACCAAAGTTTTGATACTCACCATTTGGCGCAGCAAAACTCACGCTTATACTCATGCGAGCATCAGCAGCGATTTCGCCCCTAGCTTTTAGCGTGTCTAAAACGCCGTCAATTTTATGCATGATTAAATTTGCATACTCAAAATCCTTTGCTTTATCTCTAAAATCATCATCTACTCTAAATTTCGCTCTAGCGCAATTTTCTAAAAATATATCTATATCGCGTTCGTCTAAATAAGGCTTTGCGCCCTGAGCGGGATTTAGAGCAACGCAAAAATAATCCACACTTAGCACAGCTACTTGGCCCTTAAAATGCTCTGCTATGCTAGAAGCCAAATGCTCTTTATAGCTACTTTGGGCATCTCCACCAAGCCCAGGGATAATGCTAAGCATGGCCTTTGGCTCTACCTTATCATCATAAGTACACAAAAATCTAAGTTTGCTTTTTCTTTTGATATTTAATTCAAAATCATCGCAACTAGAAATGAAATATTCTTTTGTAGTAATCATTTTTTGCCCTTTATAGCCACCACAGCCACAGCAAAATCGCCATCGTGGCTAATGCTAAGACTAGCTTTTTTGATTTTAAAAAATTTGCGTGTTTTTTTGGAGAATTCTAGAATCGGAGCACCTTTTTTGTTTTTTAAGATTTTAATATCTTTAAAGCCGCAATGCTTGCTAATACCGCAACCTAGAGCCTTTGAGGCAGCTTCTTTTGCTGCCCAAAAGCCAGCTATGCTTTGAGAGTTTTTACACAAAATTTTTATCTCGCTTTTGCGCAAAAACTTTGATAAAAACGCAGTTCCAAGCCTTTCATAGCTTTTTTTGATGCGAGTAATACTAGCAATATCAATACCGATTTTCATAGTTACTGGACGATAAAATCAGTAAAAAATACATTTTTGACATAGCCATCACGAAGTGTTTCGTTGATTTTAGCAGCTATTTCATCTTTTAGACGCTCTTTGCCTTTTGTAGTGCTTATGTCTTCATAGGTTTTTGAGCTAAGTATTCTTATTACTATATCACGCAAAAGTGGCTTTTTTTGCTCTATTTCAGGTGTTAGTAGCTCTGAGCTTAGTTCTATGTTTATGGTCATTTTTAGGTATCTTGAGCCAGTTTCGCTTAGCAGATTCACCAAAAACTGATCAAGCGGATACATAGGACCTACATTAAAAAAGTCATTTGAACGCTCTTTTGGGGCACCAGCGGCTGGTTTGCCACCTTGCGCTGCTGGGGCTGCTGCGTGAACCTCTGTTGTAGCTGCGGCTGGGTCTTGTTCGCCACTATCTCCACCGCTAGCAAGAAGCACTACAATAAGTCCACCAAGCAATAAAACCACTACTAGCAAAACTGCTACAATGATGAGAACTAGGCTATTGCCACCTTTTTTGCCTTCTTGCTTTTCTTCTTTTTCGTCTGCCATTTTATCTCCTTTTTAAAAGCTAGGAATTCTAGAATTCCTTGTAAAATAAAGCTAGGAATTCTAGAATTCCCTAGCCAAACTGGCAATTCTAGTATCGTGGTGCTAATGTGGCGAAAGTGAGCGAGTGCGAATGAGACGCACTTAAGCGTGCGTCGCAATGAAGCACGAGCGAAATTTCGTCGCAGTAGCCCACGAGACGAATTGCCCCGCTAGCCTATTTTAAAGATTTAAACAAATCTACGCTATCTAACTGCTCCCACGGATAATAGCTTACTCCCACCTGTCCCTTTGCTGCCACATCAGCGTATAAAAAGCTCTGCGCAGATGGCTTATCAAGCCCAAACTTTTGTGTTATCCAGCGTGGAGTTAGCGGGAATTTTTCTAGCACAAAATCACTTAATTTATCATCACTTACATTTGTAAGGTTTGTCCCCATACAATCCACGCTCACACTCGTTGGTTTTGCCATGCCTATTGCGTAGCTTAGCTGGACTATACACTTTTTAGCAAGTCCTGCTGCTACGATATTTTTGGCTATATATCTAGCTGCGTATAGTCCTGAGCGGTCTACTTTTGTGTAGTCTTTGCTAGATTGTGCTCCACCGCCTATTGGCGAGTAACCGCCAAAGCTATCTACAATTAGCTTACGCCCTGTTAGGCCGCTGTCGTGAAGCGAGCTGTGATTTACATAGCGACCAGTTGGATTTATGTAGATTATAGTATCATCTGGGCTATATAGCGCGCTTGGCAGTCCTGAGCTATCAATTAGCTTTTTGACCTTTGTCCTTACCTCATCTATGCTCATGCTCTCCACGCTTGGCACGCTTACTACGATGGTGTGAATTTTCTTTGGCTCGCAGTTTTCAAAGCCACTTTTATCGCCGTAGTCTATGGTAACTTGCGTCTTTATATCCACACCAAACTCATCAGGATGCGCTAGAGCATACTCATAAACTCTATCACAAAGCATTCTAGCATAGCTTATCGCTGCTGGCATGAAATTTTCACACTCACAGCTAGCAAAGCCAAACATAATTCCTTGATCGCCTGCACCTATTTCGCCACTTGCTTGATCTACGCCTTGGTTTATATCTGGGCTTTGTTGGTTTAAAAACACATCAACTTCAAGATCACTTGGATGCAAACACTGCTCGTGGGTAAAATATGGATTGTCGTTATAGCCGATTTTTGCTAGGGCTTTTTTTACTATATTTCTGTAGTCTTGATGGGTGAAGTTTACCTTAGCATTTACCTCGCCACCTACTACTATATGCTTACCAGCTACAAAAACCTCGCTTGCCACGCGCCCATTTGGATCTTGTATGAGTATAGCATCTACTATGCTATCAGCGATGATATCAGCGCATTTATCAGGATGCCCTGGGCTTACTACTTCGCTTGTAAAAAGATACATTTCTTGCCTTCTTTGATATAAAATTTAAAGATTAAAGCTCGCATTCTAGCTGATTTTTGGTTAATTTCAGCTTTAAAGACAAATTTTATCTATAAAAATCCACATCGCCAAAGTCTTTTATACCATCAAGCATATCACGACTTGCTTTCATTTGTCTCTCGATTAGTTCATTTGCTTGCTTTTTTTGCTCTTCTATTTTAGTATCTACGCTTAGAGCTTCATTTGAAGTGCCAAAATCTTGTTCCCCAAAGTCTGTTTTAATCTCATCTTGGCTACTAGGAATTCTAGAATTCCCCATACTTTTATTTTCTTTGCTTGCGTTGTTTTTATAGTATTTATCTAGCTGTTTAACAAGCCTTGCTATATCAATATTATCAATTTCTTTTAAAGAGAGAATATACACATCATCGATTTTTATTTTATACTTGCTAGCTGAGTATTTTTTTATCGCTTCTTTAAAGGCTTCTTTGCCCTTTGAACTCATCAAATCCTGCGCATAAAATGAGCTAACAATCACATTTATAGCATCTTTTATGGCTGAGGATTTTGCTACTTCGTTTGTAAAAATATGTAAGTCCATTGAGATTTTTTTCATCTCTGAGCTGGTTTTTGAGTATAAATCTACTTCTAAATTTTTTATCTCAAAATCAGCCCCAAAAAGAGCGTGAAATTCTAGAATTCCTAGTAAAAAAAATCCTAAAAATATCTTTTTCATTACCTTTCCTTTATAAACTCTTGCCCCGCATAAAACTGTGCTACTGCATCATTTGGGCGGATTTTTGAGCGTAGGCGATTTAGAGTGCTATTTTGCTCTAAAAACAGCCCCTTAGCACTCTTTGCCCTTGAGAGTGCGACATAGAGCTGTCCTGAGGCAAAAATATCATTTACATCGCAAATATAATCATCCAAGCTCATACCTTGACTTTTGTGAATTGTAATAGCATAAGCTAGGCGCAAAGGATATTGAACAAAGCTTGCTAGCACCTGCTTTGCTACATTTCCGTTCTCATCAGCATAAGCATTAAGCTCCAAGCAAACAGGCTCGATGCTGCATAGCTCATCATTATGCTTTCGCACTATTATGCCATCATCTTTTAGCTCTAAAACCTCTGCTCGCTCGCCATTATAGTAGCTGCCTCGCTTGTTTGCGCAGATTATTACCTCTGCGCCTACTTTTAGCTCTAAAACCTTAGCAATATTTATTCCAGCTAGCCAAGATTTTAGCTCAGTCTCGCTTACGCTTTGACTTGCTTTTATCGCTGCTTCTACATGAAATAATGGAGTTTTTAACATATTTAGTCGCTCTTCATTTAGGGCATCTACCTTAGCATTTGTGCCAAAAAGCCTTAGGGCATTAGCTGGGGGATTTTGCTCTACCCTACTGGCTAAAAAGCCCATAACTTCATCATCACAAACCCCTACTCTGATGCGTTCTAAAATGCTAAAAAAGCCTAAATCACTAGTGCGCTTTGGCTTTGTTAGCATGAAATTTACAAAATTCATCTCGCTCCACGCCATACTCTGCCACGCATAAAAGCCGCTAAAAAGGCTATTTTGCCCCTTTTCATCCCTGCTAACCACAGGTTCTAGTTGATAAAAATCCCCAACAACAAGCAAAGCCCCCTTAAAGCCACCCATACGCAAGCGATAAGCCACCATCTCAAAAGTGCTAGAACGCACCATAGAAATCTCATCAATAATAATAAGATCAAGCTTGCTAAGCACTTTATATAGCTCTTTTAGCTCGTTTCTTTGAGTTTTATCGTGCTTAGCAAGTTCGTTTATATCATTTATTCTGCCAAAGCGAAAAAAGCTATGAAGCGTTATTCCACCGATATTTACAGCACTTATACCAGTGCTGCCAAGAGCTACAACATTTTTGCCACTTTTATAAAAATTCTCTATAATACACTTTGTAGTATAGCTCTTGCCAGTGCCTGCCCCACCGGTTAAAAAGACATTTTTTCTAGCTTGTAAGGTTTTTAGAATTCTCTCAAACAAAACGCACCCTTTTTTAACTTTTTTTGCCTAGAATAAAGCGCAAAAATAATACTCAAAAGCTATAATTTCAGCAAAATTTGTGCTACAATTATAGCTTTATTTTTAAAACCATGGGATACTTTATGAAAATTTTTAAAAAAATACTGCTTTGTGCTTTTGCGCTAGTATTTTTGGCTTGTTCTAGCAAGGATTACAGCCCTAAAATACAACCAAGCCAAGAAAAAACAGAGTTTAACTCACGCTACAATGTAAAAAACAAAGGCAAAGCCCCAGCTAGTTTAGATCCCTTTATTAGCCAAAATGCGCAGGATTTAGGGTATTTTGCTTATAAAATCAAGCTTGATGAAAATGTATATTTAAAGCAACTCTTTCGTGCGTGGAATGATGCTATGCCAAAGCCTAGCAAAACTACAAATGCTAATATTTTTTGGGCTGTTAATCACTTCAAAAAAGGCTTTGATGAAAATGGAAACTCGCGCAGCCAAAAATGGATAAAAAATCTAAGAGCAAATGCTAATGTAGCAGCCTATGCAAGTGTGAGTCTGCCAGCACTTACTACAAAAATAGCTAGCGTTAGAATGCTGCCAAGTGATGAGCCGCTCTATCCTAGCAAGCAAGCAGCAAAGCAGCAAAACTTCGATGATCTACAAGGCAGCAGCCTAGGGGCTTTTGCGCCTGTTTTTATCTCCCATTATAGCCGTGATGGACTTTGGGCTTTTGTGCGTACAGATGCCTTTTGGGGCTGGATAAAAAAATCACAACTTCTAGTGCTAAATAGCGATGAAGCAAAAGCGTATCAAAAAAACGACTTTGCTGTGTTCATAAAAGATAATGAAAAAATAAATGTACTAGCTACTAGCACAGCAAACTCTAGAACAATTAACATAAAAACTAAGCAAAAACTAGCTGCTAAAAAAGGTAAAAAATCTGGCAAAAAATCTGGCAAAAAATCACAAGCTAGCAGCCAAAATATACAAATCAAACTAGATTTTAGTGAGGCTAGCATCACCTCTCGTGTGGGAGCGATTTTTCCATATACTACTCAGGATAAAACTCACTTTTTCTTTAATGGAAAAATCGGTGTAAATAATCTAGAATTCTCTGTGCCAAAAGGCATAGGCTCACACTTTTTACAAATAAATGATCAAAATTTAAAAAGTGTGCTAAATGAGCTAATCGGTCAAGGATATGGCTGGGGTGGGAGCAGAGAGCTTAGAGACTGCTCACTTTTTACCAAAGATTTCTTTGCTGTTTTTGGCAAGCATTTACCTAGAAACTCTCAAAGCCAAGGCGCAGTAGGCGGCAAAATAGATATCTCACAACTCTCAAACAAGGAGAAAAAAGAAGTGCTAAAAAATAAAGCTCTAATGCTAACTACGCTAATAGTAATGCCAGGGCATGTAATGCTCTATGCTGGAAATGGTGAAGTAGCTCACAATGTCTGGGGCGTGAGAACTGATGATGGTGGCCGCTCAGTCATCGGCAAGGCAGCTATAACCGACCTTGAGATTGGCAAAGGCTATGATGATGTAAAAGATAGCGCGCTTTTGCTTAGTAGAATAAAAAGCATAAATGTCATCGTAGACCCTAAAAAAATCGCCCTAGAACACGCATATAACGCACAAGTAAATAGCAAAATTCGCTTTGATGATGGCTACATTATGGACTATGATGAGAGCATGATGGAGCTAGAATACCCACTTTATGCCCCACTATCTGCGCCTAGAAGCGATGCTGGTAGGGCTAGAAATACTGAGTTTTTCTCTCATATTTACGGCAGTGATGAAAAAGAAGTTAGCCAAAATCTAACAAAGGTAGTTTGGCTAAAATCTAGTAAAAATCAAACTCTACTTTTTAACTCCAAAAATGGCGCAGCAAAAGCACTACAAAGAGTAAGCGACGAGCTTGATATAATGAGCAAAAAAAAGCCTGAGCTTTTAAAATATCTAGATGTTAATGGCACTTTTTCATGGCGAAAAATCGCTAAAAGTGATGAGCTCTCATCTCATAGCTGGGGAATTTCGCTTGATATAAATGTCCAAAACAGCAGCTACTGGCAATGGAGCAAAGAGTATAAAAACACCTTGCCACAAGAAATAATCAATGTTTTTGAGCGAAATGGCTTTATTTGGGGTGGGCGCTGGGAGCATTTTGATACTATGCATTTTGAGTATAGGCCGGAGTTTATGATGCTAGGTCAGCTAAAAGAAAAATAGCTTAGCTAAATATATAATTCTAGAAGGAATTTTGAAATTCTCTATGGAATTCTAGAGTTTTTAGTTTAGAATTAGATATTTAAATTCTAGAATTCTCTAGGGAATTCCAGAGAGAATTCTAGAATTTTTAGTGACGATAAAATGGGCTCTAAGGTCGTGAGGCGATTTTTTAGAATTTTAGTGCAGGGCTAGCCGTGGGGCACCGTAGCGGTAGCGTTGGGGCGAGTTTTACGCTTCTTTTCAAGGCGCAAGCCGCAAGAAATTGCGTAAAAGCTCGCTTGTAAGGTGCTGGGCTGCCTAAGCTAAAATTCTAAAAAAGCGTCCGCGAACTGAGCCCAGCTATAAACAAACCAAAAATGAAAGGATAAACATGAAACACGAATTCTCAGCTCAGGTTGGCGAACTACTAAATCTAATGATACACTCGCTTTATTCAAACAAAGAAATATTCTTGCGTGAGCTTATCTCAAATGCTAGCGATGCTATAGATAAACTAAATTATCTAAGCCTAAGTGATGAGAAATACAAAAGCATTTGCGAGAACTGGAGGCCCCGCATAGATATAAAATGCGACAAAGAAGCAAAAACCCTTACAATCAGCGACAATGGTATAGGCATGGATGAAGCCGAGCTAATCGCAAATCTAGGTACCATCGCAAATAGTGGCACAAAGGGCTTTTTAGCCAAACTTAGCGGCGATGCGAAAAAAGATAGCGCACTTATCGGTCAGTTTGGCGTGGGCTTTTACTCAGCTTTTATGGTCGCTTCTAAAATCGAGGTAAAAAGCCGTAAAGCAGGCGAAGATAAAGCCTTTTTGTGGAGCAGCGATGCTAAAAGCTATGATATAAGTGAGTGCCAAAAAGATGGCTTTGGCACAGATGTGATTTTACACCTAAACGAGGGTGAGTTTGCTGAGAGCTTTCGCATACAAAATATAATAAAAAAATACTCAAATCACATTGCCTACCCGATCTTTGCTGACATAGACGAGTGGGTAGCGGGTGATCCAAATGCAAGCGATGAGAAGCTAAAAGATGGTCATTATGAGAGCAAAAATACGCAAATAAACAAAGCTAGCGCAATCTGGCAAATGAACAAATCCGAGCTAAAAGAAAGCGATTATAATGAGTTTTATGCTGGACTTAGCCACGACAGCTCTGCGCCACTTGCTACTATTCATACAAAGGCTGAGGGAACTTTGGAGTTTGCTACCTTGTTTTTTATCCCTAGCACTGAGCCTTTTGATTTATTTAGGGCTGATTATCAAAGTGGCGTTAAGCTCTATGTAAAAAGAGTTTTTATCACAGATGATGCAAAAGAGCTGCTGCCTAGCTACCTGCGCTTTGTTAAAGGCGTGATGGATGTAGAAGACCTGCCTTTAAATGTCAGCCGTGAAATCCTACAAGAAAACCGCATTCTAGCAAATGTCAAAGAACAAAGCATAAAAAAGATTTTTGCCGAGCTTGAAAAAATGATGAAAAATGATAGGGCAAAATACGAGAAGTTTTGGCAGCTTTTTGGCAAGGTGCTAAAAGAAGGGCTTTATGGCTTTAATCCTCACAAAGAGCAGATTTTAAAACTTTGTCTTTTTAAATCTAGCCAAAAAGAAGGGCTTATTAGCTTAAGCGAATATAAAGAGGCTATGGCTGCTGGGCAAAAAGATATTTATTTTATCAGCGGTTCTAGCGAGGGCTTGCTTAGAACTTCGCCTTTATTAGAAAGCTACAAAAAGCGTGATATAAATGTGCTTATCTGCGATGGCGAGATTGATAATATCGTTATGCCGATGGCTGGGGAGTTTGAAGGCTGCGCTATAGCAAATATCGCTAATCAAAAAGCTGAGCTTAGCGAAGATGAGAAAAAAGAGCAAGAAAACGCCACAAAAGACGCTGGTGCTATCATCTCTAGCTTTAAAGAAAGTTTAAAAGACGAGGTAAAAGATGTAAAAATCTCAAGCCGTCTTACAGACTCAGCTGTGTGCTTAGTCTTTGATGAAAACGACCCAGACTACGCCACGCAAATGCTAATGCGCCAAATGGGACACGAACCAAAGGATGTAAAGCCGATTTTAGAGTTAAACTGGAATCACGAAATCTTTACTAAGCTAAAAGATAACGCTATCTTAGCCCCAAGTATGGCAAAGGTGCTTTTTGGTATGGCAAAAATCGCAGAAGGTGCTAGCATAGAAAATCCAAGCGAGTTTAACAAAGCCTTAGAAAAAATCCTAAGTAAAGCGTTATAAAGCTAGCAGGAATTCTAGAATTTAGGAATTCTAGTTTAGAAATTCTAGTTTAAGAATTCTAGAATTTAGGAATTCTAGAATTCCCTAGCTTTTTGCTAAAATACAAAATACAAAAAGGCAAATAATGCAAATTCTCATCATAGAAAGCGAGACCTACCTAGCCCAAAGCTTAGCTAGAAAGCTAGAAAACGAAGGGCATATTTGCTGTGTGCGTATGCCAAATCAAAATATCCAAGATGATAGCGAGTATGATGTAGTTTTGTTGGGTTCCTTTTTTGAGTCTGCAAAACTCATAAAATCCTATCCAAACTCAGTAATCATAATGCTAGCAAACTACCTAAATAGCGACATCACATCAGCACTTAGAGCTGGGGCAAACGACTATATCCTAAAGCCAGTTATCATGGAAGAGTTGCTACGCAAAATCAACATGCACAGCGCATTTTTGCGTGCTAAACAGCTAAATGAGAGCTTTGAGGGCATTTTACAAGAACAAAATAACTATAACCTAAAAGATCTGCTAAAGCTGCGCTTGCCACTGCGCATAGAGTGTAGTAGCGTTACAAACTGCGATATTTTTGTCTACGCTCTATCTAAGGCAAAAAATCGAAGCTTTTTGCGCCTAAAAAACGATCTCTCAAAACTTAATAGCTCTTTGCAAATTTTGTATTTTTACAACTTTGATGAACTTAGCCAAAAAGAACAAGATAGCATAAAAGAAAGCAAAAACAAAAAGCTAATCATCCGCTCAAGCCAAGAACTAGAGGGCTTTAGCACCTATGAAATCAGCACTTATAATACAAATATCATGCCTATTGATGATTATATCAAACACTGCATCATCAGCCACCAAGACACACACAACGACACGCAACTAGCTAGTATACTAGGTATTTCTCGCAAGTCGCTTTGGGAGAGGAGACGCAAATATGATATCGCCAAAAAGAAATAAAACGCTAGATATTACCCTTGAAGAGTTTAGCACATTGGAGCTTATTGATAGCGGTGCGCTTGGGAATTTTAGATCTCTTATGGATGAGGAAGAGGCTCTTGAAGTAGAGCGAAGCGGTAGGCTTTTGGGCGTGATTATGCCCTTTGCTTATAGCTTTGCACCTTCGCTTGAGAGTGCTCAAAACCTGCTAAAAGAGCTAAAAAGCTCTACTAAAAAAGAAATTAAGCTAAATCTAGCCTTAAATGGAGAAATAATCGGCGATATTGATATAAAAAGCTTTTATGAACAAAAAAATCCTGATCTTAGCATTTTTACTGCCAAAAATATTTGCATTTTAAATAAAGATGGCGAACAAAGTGGCAAAATCGCAATTAGCGGCGAGTTTAGCCTGCGCAAAAACGAGCTAATAAGCACAAAAGAACAAATCCAAAAGCGTATAGCCGAAGTTGGCGCTAGCAAGGTTACAGCTATTATGCTTACAGCAGATCCCCTGCACCGCTTACATGAAAGGCTTATTCGCATGACGATTGACAAGGCTGATTTGGTTTTGATCTTTTTGGTGCGGACCTTTAGCAGCGAAGGTAGGCTTGATTTTGACCTGCGTCTTGAGTGCTTGGAGTATGTCTGCGAGAACTATATACCAAAAGAGCGAGTTTGCATCGTGCCTTTTAGCAATACCACGCTTTTTAGCGACCATATAAATCCTGTTTTAGAGGCGATAGCTGCTAAAAACTTTGGCGCAAATAAGCTAGTAATTGGACAATCTCACACCGGACTTGGGCTTCATTATGAGCATAACATCGCTAGCACCTTGCTTGATGATTATGCTAGTGAGCTTGGGCTTGAGCTTATTGTGATGCCTGAGATGTTTTACTGTGAGCTTTGCCACACCATAGTAAGCTCAAAATCCTGCCCACACGGAGCGCACCACCACATCAAATACCATGTAAATACGCTCAAAAAACTGCTATTTAAAGGCATAATGCCACCAGCCATGCTCATGCGTCCGCAAGTCTCTGCTATAATTTTAGATAGGCTTTATCCTAAGCGTTTTAACTCACTTCAAAAGCTCTGCGGCGATTTATTCCCAAATGATGGCATAGTAGAATCTTACTCACAGCGAGATTTTTATGAAAAGCTCATGCGCTTATACCAAACCAGCTCACTTGGCAGCTAGTTTTCTGGGGGTTAGGGGCTGTCTTTTATTCTAGGGAATTCTAGAATTCCTAATCTAGAATTCCTAATCTAGAATTCCCTAAGGCTAAAACTAGAATTCCTAAAAATACCCCCTAACCCCCAAAAAGCCTAGGAATTCTAGAATTCCTAAGAGAAATTCTAGAATTCCCTAGCCTAAAATTTAGAATTCCTAAGGATGAATTTAGAATTTCTAGAGATTGCTTCGCTTCGCTCGCAATAACGAAAATTCTAGAATTCCCTAAGCCTTGTGTTATCCCCCGACGTGACTTTCTTTGTCATCTCCCGACTTGACTCATGAATTTCATCACAAATAAATTCTAAATTCCCTATAGAGATCCCCCAAAGGGGCTGGGGGATGACAGGGAATTTAGAATGTCTAGGATAAAAATCTAAAATTACTAGCTTCGGTCGCTTTGCTCCCTCGCAATGACGCAGGGAATTTTAGAATTCCCTAAGGCTAAATCTAGAATTCCTAAAAATACCCCCTAACCCCCAAAAACAATTCTAGAGTATTTTCAATCTAGCTTATAAACATTAGAAGTAATTTTGCTAACAAAGTCTTTGTCGTGACTAGCAATCAGCATGCTAGCATCAATGCTACCTAAAATCTCAGCTAACCTAGCAGAGCTACTCTCGTCAAGCCCAGCTGTAGGCTCGTCTAAAAACACGATTTTTGGCTCAGTTATCAGCACGCCAGCTAGGGCTACTAGCTTTTTCTCACCACCGCTTAGATGAAAGCAAATTTTATCCTTTAAGTGTGAAATACCAAGGCTCTCAAGCATTTTTAGAGCCTTGGTATCAGCCTGCTCTTTGCTAGCACAAAGCTCAAAACTAAGTAGACCAAAGCCCACATCATCAAGCACACTAGCCCTTACAAACTGCTCATTGCTGTCTTGAAACAAAAAGCCGATTTTACTGCGGTGCTTCTCAAAATCTTTTAGGCTTTTCATCTCATCATCAAAGATGAAAATCTGCCCAGAACTAACTGGCAAAAGCCCTGCTAAAATCATTAGCAAGGTGCTTTTGCCTCTGCCATTTGGTGCTAGTAAGGCTAACTTTTGCTTATGCGCAAGGCTTAGGCTAAAATCTCTAAAAAGCTCACGCTCAGCTATCTTAGCGCAGATTTTCACAGCCGATAACGAACAACTCATAAAAACTCCAAATAAGGTAAAGTAACGCAGATTATAACGCAAATTAGCAAAAATATCTCAACCCCAAAAGCCCTAAACTTCTGCCCCCACAAAATCTGCGATTTAAAGCCCCTAGCTTTTAGCGTAAGCTCCAAGCTAGCAGACTTTTTTAGTGCCAAAATCATAAGCAAGGCAACGATATTTGCATATGCTTTTAGCCTAAAAAACCCCCGCCCTGCCCCACGAGACCAGAGAGCAAGCAAGCGAATGCCAAGCTCGCGGCGCAAAATTCCTACAAAAAATAGCGAGAAATACACAAGGCTAACAAACTTTGCGCTAAATTTGAGCTCACTAAAAAGCCCAGCGATTTGCTCCTCCTTTAGTCCAGCAAAAAGCATGAGATTAAAAAGCATAATGAGATTTGCCCGAAGTGCTATAAGCAAGGCTAGTTCGTAGTTTCTAGTTAGCATCACGCTAAAAACAGCAAAAGCTACAAAAAGATTTAAGAAAAATATCTTTTTAAGCAAGTTTAAAACCACTATTTTTTTAAGGCAAAAAAGTAGCAAAATTGGCAAGGCAAAAAGGAGGCTAAACTCTGCACTAACACCCACGCCAAAGCTATAAATAGCTGTGATTATAAGGCTAAGTGCGCCGTGATTTTTCATCTTTTTTTCTTGGCAAAATATATCACGCTAAAAATGATAAAAATTGCTAAAATTGAACCAAAGCCTTTAAGGAATTCTAGAAAAACAGAGCTTTTTTCATCTAGCTGATTTTGCGTGTTTGCAGGCACTGGCGAGCTTTTTAAGCTTTGCGTATTTTGCGTGTTTTGCGTGTTTTGCGAGTTTTGCAGCGGCGGCGTAGGGTTTTTGCTGCTGTTATTTGGCTGATTTTGCGCAAAGTTTGGGTTTTTAAACTCTATTTCTTTTAGATGTCCGCCAGCTGCGATAACAGCGATTTTAAAGCTAATTTTATTTGGCAGCGCAGTATTCACCCTGCCCTGCTCATCTAGCTTTAAGCTAGCAAAGGCACCATTTTCATCTCTTAGTTCTACCGCGCAGCCCTTACAGGCTGAGCCACCATAATAGTAGCCTTTGATTTCAAGGGCGTTATCACTAGATTTAGCAAAGACTTTTAGCGAGTGCGCAAACCCCAGTGAGCACGAAATAATCAGTAAAAACAAAAATCTATTTAACATTTAAAAGCTCCGGTTTTACCTTTAAAATAAAGCCAATAGCAAAAAAGCTTATAAAGCCTTCGATCACCATCAAAACAGCATTTGAGGCTAGCAGCACGCCAGAAAGTGCCTCAAAGCCCTCGCCATTTAGCAGTAAAACCACGCTCAAAATCACAGCTGAAATAAAAATAGGCACAAAACCAGCCAAAAACCAGTTAATTTTGCGCTCCAAATGCCTAGCAAAAACAGCACCTAAAATCGCAGGCAAGCCAAGCATGAGCGCATTTAGCCCAAGCACGCTAAACCCACCAAAGCCAAAAAGTAGCCCCTGAAAAATAAGCGCTATCAAAATCGCCAAAAAGGCATTTTTACCAGCAAAAACACCAACTAGTCCACTAAGCATAAGATGAATGGAAGTAATCCCAAGTGGCACATGTATGAACGAACCCATAAAAAAAACAGCACTCATCGCAGCTGTGCGAACTATCTCATCACTTTTAAGTCGCCACAAAAAGTATCCTGCCAAGCAAACTGCCGCCACGCTAGTAGGGATGATAATTTCAGGGCGCAAAACCCCTTCGCTAATATGCATTTTTTGCCTTTTATCACAAGGAATTCTAGAATTCCTTAAAAAAATTGCTAGGAATTCCAAATTCCTTAAAAAAATTGCTAGGGAATTCTAAAATTCCGTAAAATTCCCCCGCAACCCCCTAAAAAGAATTGCTAGGGAATTCTAGATTTTATTTAAACTCATCAGCCTTAACCCAAATCACCGCACCAAGCTCAACTGGGTATTCTTTGCCGTCTTTTTTCATTTTCTCATCATCATCTAAAATCGCCGAAAAGCCCCACCAGCCAGCGCGCGGCATAGTAAAGCTAAACTCGCCAAGCTCATTTGTACGAACCTCAAGCGTAATGTGATCCTCACTAGGCGCGCTAAGCTTTTTGCCATCGTTCATAAACTCTACTTCAACCACAGCGTTTTTTACCGGCTTACCCTTATAAAGCACACGGCCGCTAAAACTCATACCAGCATAGAGCGCATAAGGGCGAGTTAGCGGGACAATCTCAGCTTTTAGCCCCACAGGCTCGCCCCAACCATCACCATAGCCGTAAGCATTTACCACGCTTTTTGTGATATGGCGGATGAACTTTTCTTCACTAGGCTCAAAATAGCCTTGCGGATCAGCGTAAAACACATATAGCCCAGGCTCTTTTATCTCAAACTCACTTTGCCAGTATGAGTTTTGCCCATCTTTTTGCTCTTTTAGACTAGGCAGTAGATCAGTTTTTTTGCCGTTTATAAAGACGCCTGCTTCATTAGGTTTTGCCATATTCATCATCATTTGCTCAAAAGGATGAGTGAATTTATAAGTGATTTGAAGTTTTGCTTGCTCTTCAACCACATTTGCGCTAGGGATTACCACGCCAAAATGCGCTAGCAACGAACTTGCGCTAAAACTAACAGCCACACAACTTTTAAGAAAAAAGCTTTTCATAGATTATCCTTTAGTAAAAAATAATCACAGATTGTAACGCAACTTTTCTTAAAGCTTGATTATTTTTGTGTTTTAAATAATCAGCTATTTTATAGCTTCATATTTTATCAAAGCCTTTGAAATTAGCCCTTTTTCTATATTTTCGTGGCAAGCAGCGCAGTTTGCTTTGCTTTTTATTTTTTCACGCTTAAAGACTTCTTTGTCCAAGCTCTCGTGTGCTTTTTGCCAAAAAGGGCTTGAAGTTATTGCTATATCATCATTTTTGGCAAACTTTATCGCCCATTTTGAGCTTGATTTTTCAGCTGAGTTTTGGCGTAGGAATTCTAGAATTTTCTCATTTGTCTCATCATCAATGCTAGCATCATCGCCAAAGTGATTTTCAAGGTTAGCCATGATTTTTTCGTGCTTATCGCTTGTTTGCATAAAAGGCGCATAGAGCGTGTGACACTGCGCGCACTCGTGGGCAAAGTCGCTATTTTGCGCTTTGTAATCAACAGGCTGCAGCCCAAGCGCAAATAGTGTATTTTTGGGGCTTAGCAGATAAAAAGCACTTAGCAAAATCACAAGCAGCCAAAAGGCACTAAAAAGCCTGTGAAATTTATGAAATTCCACATTTTCATAGCTATTTTTATATCCGTTAATCATGCTTTTAGATGCTGCGGCTTTATTTAAAACGCAGTCTAAAAACGCCCCACAAATATGCACACAAACTATTGCAAAAAGAGCATTTGCTAGCATTTTATGCGCATCTTTTATCCACGCAAAAGAGCTGTAATTTTCAAGCATAAAAGCAAAATACCCCACGCCCTCTTCGCTACCGCTAGCAAGATAGCCCAAAACTACCAAAAATACGCTAATGCCTAGCATTACTAACACAAAAAGCGAGCTAGCAGGATTGTGCCCTATGAAGTTTTGGTGTTTGGCTTGCAGCACGCTTTTAAGGTAAGCAAAAAGCCCTTTTAGCTCAAAGTCTTTAAAGCGTGAGTATTTCGTGCCAACAAAGCCCCAAATAATGCGCAAAATAACAAGCACTCCAAAAAGCAAGCCAAAAAAAGCGTGAACAAAACCCTCGCTAAAATACGCCCCAAAGAACGAAATAATCATAATAAAATGCGAAATTCTAAGAGCAAAAGGCCAAATATATACTTTTTTCATTTTCATCCCTTGGCTTAGGGAATTCTAGAATTCTCTAAGCTCTAAATTTCCCTAAGAACTTATAAAATTCTAGTCTCTCCAAGCACCATAAGTAGGTATTTCAACCGTTTTTTTGCTAAACACACCATTATCGGCTTTTTTGTGACAGGCCGAACAATTTGCCATTGTTTTTACTTCTTTTTTGGCTATTATGCCTTTTGGATTTTTTTCTAGCCAGCTATTTATATCCTCGTGCTTTTTCTTTATATATGGTATTTGCGTGATGCTTGTGTAGAGCTCGCCAGGGCGCAGAGATTTTGCGATTTTTGCGCTTCTTTTGTATCCTTGCGCATACTCAGCTGAGTTTGGCAGGATATACTCGTTTAGCGCCTTGACATCGCTATTTTCTAGGCTAGCATCCACGCCATAGTGCTTATCAAGCGTGCTCATTATATGCTCCCAGCTAGCCTTTGGCAACAGCCCAGGCTGATAGCCGAAGTGACAGCTAGCGCATTCTTTTTTGTATAGCTCGTTTGAGACAGGCGCTACTTCTTTTTTCCCTTTTTTTTCACCGCCAAAAAATTCGTCCTTTGCCATTAGACTAGCAAAAAGTGCCAAAAATATTAGAAAAACTCTCATTTTCTCCCCTTATTTGCTCATTATGTAGTATAGCACATCACCTTTTTGCTCAGCAGTGCCCTCACGCAAAAAAACATCTTTAAAGTTTCTTTTAAGCCATTTTTTTACTTCTTTTGCGTCGCTTAGTCTAGCTTTATTCACGCTTGGCGCAAGCGGGTCTATGTCTTTGCCAGTAAAGATATTTTGCGCTTTTTGGCTAAGGTCACTGCCGTGACAGCTAACGCAAGAGAGTTTTTTGTTTTCTTTGCCGATATTTTCGGTTTTAAATAGTATTTCGCCATTTTTAGCAGAAAAATCTACAAAACTTGGATTTTGTTCTTTTGCCTCTTTTTTTAGCTCATCAATGTAAGCTTTCATTTCAGCATTAAGCTCAAACCCAAAGGCGCACACAGCGCACAACAGGCTGCTAGCTAGTATTTTCATTTTCACTCCTTATTGATAATGTGAGCGAAAGTCTAAGAAAAACTTGTTAAGGCTCTGTTAATTTTTATAAAAATAAAAAAGTAAAATTCTGTGTAGAAAAAGTAGAGCTTTGACCCCAAAAGGGGTCAAAGAAAAATTATTTTTTAAGCTCTTTAATACGAGCAGCTTTACCGCGGCGATCGCGTAGATAAAATAGTTTAGAGCGGCGAACACGACCTCTGCGAACTAGAGTGATTTCCTCGATATTTTCGCTATAAATAGGGAAAATTCTCTCAACTCCAACGCTGTTTGCGCCGATTTTGCGAACGATAAAAGTCTCGCCAGTACCAGCACCACGGCGTGCTATACAAATTCCTTCGAAGTTTTGAACACGAGATTTGTCACCTTCTTTGATACGAAGTGCTACACGCAAAGTATCGCCAGCACGAAACTCAGGGACTTGTTTGCCTGCGATTTGAGCATTTTCAAAGCTCTCAATGTATTTATTTCTCATTTCTTTTCCTTTATTTTGGCTATTTTAGCATACAGATCTGGTCGAAAATATCGTGTTTTGCAAAGTGCCATTTGATTTTTTAAAGCCGTGATTTTAGCGTGGTTTCCCTTTAAAAAAGCTGAAATTACACTAGAATTTTTATAAATATTTGGCTTTGTAAAGCTTGGAGCTTCTAAAAGCCCACCTTCAAAGCTCTCAATATCCAAAGAATTCTCATTGCCCAAAACACCAGCAATGTGCCTAGAAATCGCATCGCACAAACACAAAGCCCCAAGCTCACCTCCGGTTAGAACAAAATCGCCTATGCTAAAAATTTCATTAACCGCTAGTTCACTCACACGCTCATCAAAACCCTCATAGCGACCACATACAAAGGTTATATTTTCATGTTTTGAGAGGCGTTTAGCATCATTATTGCTAAAAGGCTTGCCAGCTGGAGAAAGCGCAATAACATGCCCTTTTTTCTCCCCTAAAGAACTAAGCGCATCCATTATAGGTCCAGCTTTCATAAGAAGTCCTGCGCCACCGCCTATCATGTAGTCATCTACTTTTTTGTGCTTATGCTCGCTAAAATCTCTAGGACTAACGCAATCTACGCTAATCAAACTAGAATTCCTAGCCCTAGCAAGTATAGAATCCTCAAAATAAGGTAGCACAAGATTAGGAAAAATTGTTACAAAATGAAAATTCATGAATTTTCTAGAATTCCAAAAGCATTTTGCGTGGTAATTTTTTTCTCTTTTATATCAACGCTAAGGATGAAATAGTCATTATAGGGGATAAAAAACTCTTTGGCAAAATTATCCTGTAGGCTAGGGCTAGTCTTAACACAAAACAAAAATCCAGCACCTACTTCTAGGATATCCTTTACAACGCCCAAAATTCTAGCTTCTTCACTAACCTCACAGCCTATGATATCAAAGTAAAAATACTCATCTTTACCAAGTTTACAATGCTTGCGAGTATCATCAATGCTACGATAAAGTATGTTATTTACAAGGTTTTTTGCTAGCTCAGGGCTTTCAAAGCCCTCAAAAATAACAAGCGAACGAGAAGGCTCAAAGCTTTTTATTTTCAGCTCTTGGCCGTCTTTAGACTTAAAGACAGCCCCAGCTTTAAACTGAGCTAGAAAATCGCTAAGATTATGTAAGCGCAAAGCACCCTTTAGCCCCACGACTTTACCTAGTTTTGCGACCTCTAGCATATCGCAAGTAGCAGTTTTACTCATCTAGTGCTTTTACTGTTATTCTATACGAAGTTGGTTCTTTGGCTTTGTAGCCTGTGATAAGCGTTTTTAGCGCATTTATCATTTTGCCATCTTTGCCTATTAGCCTGCCGGTGTCGTTTTTGCTAGTGCGAACGATGATCTCATCAAAATTCTCGCCTAAATTAACACGGCTTACACTTACATTTTCAGGTTCGCTGGCTATTAGCTTAGCATATTCTTCGATGAATTTTTCAACCATTATTTTGTGATTCTTGCCACTCTATCGCTTAGTTTTGCGCCTACGCTTTTCCAGTATTGCAAGCGCTCAGCATCAAACTTTATAACCTCAGGTTCTACCATAGGATTGTAATAACCGATGCTCTCTATCCAGCCGCTATCACGGCGTTTTCTGCTATCAGTTACTACGATACGATAAAAAGGAGCTTTTTTGCGTCCCATACGAGTTAGTCTTACTACTGTTGCCATATTTTGTCCTTTAAAAATATTTTAGGTATTTTACCTATGTCTAGGCTTGCTTAAGCCCACAAATAGATAAAATTCTAGAATTCCTACTTAGGAATTCTAGCTTAGGAATTCTAGAATTCCTAAGCTTTTAATGCGGAATTCTAGCTTGACTCATCATAGAACTAAGCGCTTGCATTCCACCTTTTGCACTAAATTTCTTAGCTAGTTTTGCTGCGTTTTCAAATTGTTTTAAAAATCTATTTACTTGCATTTGATCAAGCCCCGCACCAGCTGCAATGCGGCGTTTTCTAGTATTATTTAGCAGACTTGGGTTTGAGCGTTCTTTTGGCGTCATTGAGCTTATCATTGCTTTTATATACTTCATTTGACCACCGTCAAGATCCACATCTTTTAGTGCCGAAGCCATGCCTTGCATGCCAGGAATCATGCCTATTAGGTTTTGAACATTTCCTAGTTTTTTTACGCTTTCTAACTGGGCTAAAAAGTCATCAAAGTTAAACTCGCCTTTTTTAATCTTTTTGCTAACTTCTTTGGCTGTTTTTTCATCAAAAACATGAGCGGCTTTCTCAGCCAAAGTAGCCAAATCACCCTCGCCCATAATGCGCTGTGCTACACGCTCAGGCACAAAACTCTCAAAATCAGCTACCTTCTCGCCAATACCCACAAAGCGAAGTCCAACGCCTAGCTGTTTTGCTACACCAAGTGCTATACCGCCTTTAGCATCAGCGTCAAATTTTGTAAGAATCACGCCAGTTATGCCAAGGGCTTCGTTAAAGCTAGCTGCTGTTTTTAGAGCGTCTTGTCCGCTCATAGCATCAGCGATATAAAAAATCTCATCAGGGCTAAGAGCTTCTTTTATCTCTTTTAGCTCGTTCATTAAAGCCTCATCTATAGCTAAGCGTCCAGCTGTATCGATGATAAGAGCGTCATATAGACCTTCTTTTGCTTTATTTAGCGCAGCTTTTGCTACATTTAGAGCCGAGCTCTCACCAGCAATACTAAAAAAATCAAGTTCATTTGCCTCGCACAGCTGTCTTAGCTGCTCAACTGCTGCTAAACGCTGAAGATCGCAAGCTGCTATCAAAACCTTTTTATTGCGAGTTTTAAGGTAATTTGCAAGCTTTGCTGTGCTAGTAGTTTTACCGCCACCTTGAAGTCCGCTCATTAGCACCACAGTAGGTGGCTTAGGCGCAAAAATAAAGCCTGCGCTAGCATTTGGAGCTTCTAAAAACTCGGTTAGATTTTTTTTGATACTATCTAAAAACTGCTTTTGACCGATAGTTCCACTTTTCATATCGGCTTCTACAGCAGTTACTAGCTCTTTTGTTACTTTGTGATGAACATCGGCTTTTAAAAGTGCTTTTTTTAGCGTATCAAGCGCATTTTTAAGCGCTTTTTCATCATCTACAAATTTTAGCTTATTAACAGCAGATTTTAGCGATTCACTAATAAACTCAAACAATTTTTTTCCTTAAAATAAAAGGCGCAATTTTAGCTTTTTAATGCTTTAAAATACTTTAAATTTACGCAATTTTAAGCTAATTTCTTAAAAAATTCTCAATTTTGTCAAAAGGAACTTTTTTATCAAAAAGATCTGTGTGACTAGCATCTTTTACTATAAAAAGCTCTTTATTCTCACCTTTTAGCTTTCTATAGATCTCTTCGCTAAAAAATAGCGCATGAGAGTTTTGCCCTTGTACAACAAGCACAGGCTGGACTATCTCGCCTAAAAATGAAGAAAGAGGAGAGTTAGCCACGGCAAGCTGGTTAAACACGCTCCACGCTGAGTTTGAATTCACTGAGCGAGGATGATAGCCACGCTCGGTCTTGTAATAATCAAAATACTCGGCTATAAACTTTGGCTCATTTCCACTAAGCTTAGATGGCAAAGTATAAACTGAGCGAGTAGGAGACGAGTTAAGAGCATCATCGTAGCGAACCTCGCTTAGATCTTCTTTCATTAGTGTCCTGCCCTCAAAGTTTATACCATCATCATAGCCACTACTATATAATCTACTCATATCATAAAGCGTGCTAGCAACGATTTTTGAGATGCGGATGTCAATAGCAGCAGCATTTAGCCCAAAGCCGCCAAAGCCACCTATACCGATAATGCTGATTTTTTTTCTATCTACAAAATCTTGAATTCCTAAAAAATCTACTGCTGCACTAAAATCTTCTGAGTTTATATCATTTGATGAGATATTTCGTGGATTTCCACTGCTCTCACCTGTAAAGCTAGGATCAAAAGCAAGCGTTACAAATCCACGCTTAGCTAGCTCTTGGGCATAAAAGCCAGCGGCTTGTTCTTTTACAGCTCCATATGGGCCACATACTGCCACGGCTGGTATTTTTGCGCCTTTGCTAAGCTGAGATTTTGGTAAATACAAATCGCCTGCTAGGCTAAAACCATAACGATTTTTAAAAAGCACTTTTTGATGAAAAACTTCATCGCTTTTAGCAAAAGTTTTATCCCAGTCTTTGCCAAGCTCGATATTTTCTACATTTGGTTCGTTTTTGATGATGATTTGCGCAGCTGATAACTGAGTGCAAAAAACACAAGCAAACACTAAAAAAGCAGTTTTAGCAAGCTTCATTTTTCTCTCCAAAAAAATAAATTATGAAATACTAGCATAATTTTGCAAAATTTAATCACAAAAATAGCGAATTGAAGCAAAGCCTTGGACCCCAGTTTCTAAAACAGCTTTTATTTGCTCGGTGCTAATAATTCCGCCTAAGGCAATCACGCCTTTTTCATAGTTTTTTGCGATATTTACAGCGTATTTTAGAGCTTTTAGTCCTTTTGGCTCGCCTTTATTTGGCGAGGCAAAAATAGGACTAAAAGTAACAAAATCAGCTCCTTTTTCAAAAGCAGCTCTAAGCTCGTATTCGCTGTGCGTGCTAGCAATTTTTATTAGCTCTTTTGGGGCTTGGCTTAGCTTAGAGATATTAGCAGAGCTAAAATGAATACCATTTGCGCCTAATTTTAGGGCTAGTTCAAAGTCATTGTGTAAAAATAATTTTGCACCAAGTTTTCTGTAATTTGCTATAAACTCTTTGGCTCTTGCTTGGTAATTCTCAAAATCTCTAAATAAAATAAAATCGGCTTTGAGAATTCTGGAATTAGCTAAAAAAGTAGTTTTATTCGTTATTGCGTATTGCATATTTGCGTAAAGAATAATAGCAGGCAAAAACCAAAAGCATAGCAAAAATAGAACAAGATATTCTATTTAATAATAAAGTATCAAAAAGCCTAAATGGTGGAAAGAGCATCCACAGCACAAAAATACCCCAACTCGCGCCAAGGCAAAAGCGCAATGAACACTCTACGAAAATATTTTTAATGCTCTTCAACTACGACTGCACCAGCTATATAAACATAGGTTAGAATCATAAAAATAAAGCCTTGTAAAAATGCCATAAATGTAAGCAAAGCATAAGCTGGCAATGGTGCTATAAAAGGCGCAAGTGCTAGAACAACAGCTAAAAACAAATCATCACCCTTAATATTACCAAAAAGACGGAATGAAAGCGAGATAATGCGCGAAATGTGTGAAACTATCTCTATAGGAAACATTAGTGGCGCAAGCCATTTATTTGGCCCCATGAAGTGAGCAAAATACTTAATCACGCCTTGTTTGCGTATACCTTCAAAGTTGTAATACAAAAACACACAAAGCGCAAGGCAAAGAGTAAGATTAAGGCTAGAACTTGGAGCTTCAAAACCAGGGATAATGCCGATAACATTGCTAAAAACAACAATAAGACCAATTGTAGCAACAAGTGGCAGATACTTTCTAGCCAAAGTCTCAGAACCAAGCACACCAGCACCCATACTAGCCACACCTGTTACATAAGCCTCAAAAATGTTTTGAAGCCCCTTTGGCAACAAGCTAAGATTGCTAGTAGCAAGCTTAGCAAGCACCAAAATAATCGCAACTACTAAAAACAAGTGAAATAGATAATTGAAAGTATGCGAATGCATAATCAAATCAGAAAAGAGAAACAAATCTTTCATTGCTAGTCCTAAAAGTAAATTTTGGCGAAAATTATAACCAAATAACCTAAAATTAGGCTAAAAAAATCAAGTTTTCTTGCATAAAAACTAGGGAATTCTAGAATTTCTAAGGCAAAATCTAGAATTCCTAAGAAAAATTCTAGAATTCCTAAATCAAAATCTAGAATTCCTAATAAAAAAATCTAGAATTCGCTACTTTCGCCCAGCCCTTATCGCATTTAGCACACATAGCAGGCTTACTCCCACATCGGCAAAAACAGCCGCCCAAATCCCAGCTAGCCCCACCGCTCCAAGAACCATTATAACGATCTTTGAGCCAAGAGCAAAAGTGATATTCTCCCACGCAATGCCCCTGCTACGCTTTGCTATGCCAAAAGCCTTGCTAAGTGCCCTTATATCGCCATTTATTATCACCACATCAGCAGCACTTGCGGCTGCGTCTTGTGCGTTTATCGCTATGCCCACATCAGCCCTAGCAAGCGCAGCTGCGTCATTTATACCATCACCCACAAAGGCCACCACACCACCGCCAAGCTCACGCTCTAAAAGCTCTAGCTTTTGCTCTGGCAAAAGCCCAGCATAAAATCTATCAATACCAAGCTCCTTAGCCACAGCCTTTGCGGCTATTTCATTATCTCCTGTTAGCATGAGCGTGTTTATGCCAGCGTTTTTAAGACCCTCTATCATCTCTTTTGCGCCACTTTTTAGCTCATCACCAAGCAGCGCATGACCCTTATAGCGTCCATTTAGCGCAAGGTGAATTATACTGCCCTCATGCTCACAGCTATACTTAAAGTCGCTTATAGAGCAGTCTTTCATAAGCTTAGCATTGCCAGCTAGCAGCTCATCGCTGCTTGATTTTGCCCTTACGCCAAGACCTGAGAGTTCATTGCACTCATACTTACCACAAAGCTTACAATCAGGCTGCATTTTAGCATGCGCTGCACCTAAGCTCTTTGCTACTGGGTGGTTTGATGAGCTTGTGGCGTGAGCTGCGTGGGCTATAAAGTCTTTATCACTTAGCTTGTCGCTACATACTAAATTAAGGTTAAAAACGCCTTTTGTAAGCGTGCCGGTTTTATCAAAAATAAAGCTTTTGCTCCTAGCTAGCGTGCTTAGCACAGCTGATGAGCGGATGAGAATTCCAGCCTTGCTAGCAGCGCCTATGCCAGCAAAAAACGCCAGTGGCACCGAAATTACCAAGGCACAAGGACAAGAAATCACTAGAAAGATTAAAGCCCTATTTGCCCACACCTCAAAGCCCCCAGCCGCAAAGCCTTCATCAAAAATAAAAGGCAAAATAAAAGCAATTAAGCCTGCTAAAATCACTACCACAGGCGTATAAACACGGGCAAAACGGCTGATAAAACGCTCGTGTGGGCTTTTGTTTGCGCTAGCATGTTCAATGAGCTTGCTTATTCTAGCTAGGGCTGACTGGCTCTCGCATGCGCTAGCCTTGGCTCTAAGTGTGCCATCTTTTAGCACAAAGCCAGCTAGTAAAATATCGCCAGTTTCAACCTCCCTTGGCAGGCTCTCGCCTGTTATAGCAGAGGTATCCACAAAGGCCTTGCCGCTAATAACCTCGCTATCAAGGGCTACTCTCATACCAGCTCTTAACTCTATCTCATCGCCTATTTTTACCTCGCTTGCTAGCACTTCTTTGCAAATGCCCCCTTTTAGCAGCAAGGCTGTGCGTGGGCGAAGTGCTACAAGCTCTTTTATAGCGTCTTTTGAGCGAGTGATAGCAAGGTCATTAAAATACTCGCCTATCATATAAAATACCATAATAGCAGCTGCCTCAGCCCACTCTCCTAGCGCAAATGCACCAAAACAAGCAATGCTCATTAGCACATTTTCATCAAAAATTTTGCTAAAACGCCCTTTAAAGATATTTGCAAGGCTTTTTAACCCAGCAAAAACCACGCTATATCCACACAAAATAAACGCTATTAAAAAAGCAGCCTTGCTATAAAGCTCATTAAAATTAAAATAGCTTAAAACAAAGCCAAAAATCAGTAAAAATAATGAAATAATAATTCTTTTTAGCATTTTGCCCCCTATTCGCTGATATGCTCTAAGCCAGCTTTAAGTATAGAATATACATGCGCATCGCTTAGAGAATAAAAAAGCTGTTTGCCCTCTCTGCGAAACTTCACTAAACCAGCGGATTTTAAAATGCGTAGCTGATGAGAGGTCGCTGAGGATGAAAGCCCAGTGATTTGTGCCAAATGCGTCACGCAAAACTCACTTTGAAAAAGAGCTAAGAGAATTTTTACCCTAGCACTATCGCCAAAAACCTTAAAAAGCTCAGCTAAATTCAAAAGCTCATCATCGCTTGGGATATCATTTAGATTACAGCTGTGCTTTTCTAGCATTTCTTTTGCCATTTTTACTCCTTTTTTTGTTTATTTAAATATATAAATATATTTTCATATATGAGATTATAAAACTATAAAGATTAAAGTAAGCTGAAATCTAGGGAATTCTAGAATTCCTAAGATAAAGGTAGAGATTTTTGCTAGGAATTCTAGAATTTTAGAATTCTAGAATTCCCAAGATGAACTAGAATTCCCTAAGGCAAAATCTAGAATTCCCAAAATCTAAAATCTAGAATTCCTTAGAAAAATTAAGCAAGATTAAAAAACTATTTCACCAAATCATAAATAAGTTTACAAATGCTAGCAAAAACAGCGATTAAAAAGACTTTTTTTACAAAATGAACTTCTTTTTTTACCACCATTGCTGCCCCTAGCCTTGCGCCGATTATTTGCGCTATTGCCATTGTGATACCAAGTAACCACAAAATATTACCACTAAAAGCAAAAACTATAAAAGAAAAAACATTTGAAGCAAGGTTTAAAACCTTGGTTTGAGCCACAGCCTTTTTCATCTCTAAGCCCAAAATCGCAACCAAAGCAAAGGTCCAAAAGCTACCAGTCCCAGGCCCCAAAAATCCATCATAAAAGCCAATAGCAGCACCAAAAATAAAATAAAATATAAAAGGTTTTAGCTTTGCGTCCCTGTCGCTCTGGCCTACTCCCCGGCTAAAAAGCACATACAAAAAAATCGCAATTAGCAAAAATGGAATTACCGCGCGCAAATACTCAGGGCTAATTGAAAGCACCGCTAAACTGCCAAGCCCAGAACAGACAAAAACCCACAGCGAAGGGATAATAACCCTCCTAAAATCCAAAAGCCCAGAGCGAGCAAAGTGCCAGCTAGCCATAGCCGTGCCCCAAAGGGCTTGGAATTTATTTGTTGCCAGTGCTACATGCGGTGGCAAGCCCACAGCCATAAGCATAGGTATGGTAATAAGCCCTCCACCACCAGCAATAGCATCTACAAACCCAGCTACAAAAGCCACGCCAAACATCGCTATATAAATCCAGAGTGAGAGATCTTCCATTAGAGAATTCCTTATAACTATTTATTAGCATTTTCAAAGTCAAGCAAAAACTCATTTGTGATTTCATCTATTTTCAGCACTTTTTTATCTTGGCTTTTAGCTCAAAAATCGCTTCAAAGAGCTCTGTAACCCTATTTTTTAGCCCAAAACACTCTTTGCTTTCTTGCATGCTAGACCTTTGTTTTAAAAATTTCTAGATGTTAATTAGCAAAAAATGTTCCCTGATTTTCGCAATTTTAGCTAAAATTAATAAAAATTGAATTTTTCAAACTTTTAAGTATTTCGTAAAGTAATTTGAACTACAATTAAGCCACACACATTATACAGAAAGGATGATTCATGGAATTTTTAATGAATCTTAGTGAGGGCACGCAGTTTATCATACAGCTTGCCATCGTACTTATTTGTTTGTTCTATGGTGCCAAAAAGGGTGGTGTTGCCCTTGGTATGCTTGGTGGCGTGGGACTTTTAGTTCTGGTTTTTTGTTTTGGCATTCAGCCTGGCAAACCAGCAATCGATGTTATGCTAGTTATCCTAGCTGTGGTGGTCGCTTCTGCTACACTGCAATCAAGCGGTGGTTTGGACGTTATGCTACAAATCGCTGAGAGAATACTCCGCCGCAATCCAAAATATGTAAGCATACTAGCTCCATTTGTTACTAGCACACTTACTATACTTTGTGGTACTGGACATGTTGTTTATACGATTTTGCCTATTATCTACGATATAGCTATCAAAAACAATATCCGCCCAGAGCGTCCAATGGCAGCTAGCACAATCGCAGCGCAAATGGGTATCATCGCTAGCCCTGTTTCAGTGGCAGTTGTGAGCCTTACAGCGTTTTTGCTAGCAGCTGATAGTAAGCTTGCTGGCTTTGATGGCTATGTAGATCTACTTAAAATCACTATTCCAGCTACTTATTTTGGTGTGCTTTGTGTGGGAATTTTCTCTTGGTTTAGGGGAAAAGACCTTGATAAAGACCCAGAGTTTCAAGCAAAAATCGCTGATCCTGAGCAAAGAAAATACATTTACGGCGCTGATGATAACGCTACTTTACTTAACAAAAAGCTGCCTGGTAAGAGCTGGGCTGCGATGTGGATATTCTTCGCAACTATCGCAATAGTAGCAATTCTGGGATACTGGAGCAACCTACGCCCAAGCTGGCCTAGCACAAAAGATGCTGCTGTGGTAGAAATCATCGCAAATACAGCTGAAAATAAAGTAGTAGAAAAAATCAGTCTAAAAGACGCTAAAATCAGCGTTGGCGGAGTTGAAGCTAGCGTAAATGTAGCTGGTGGTAAAATCAAAAACTACTCAGATAATATCTCAAGCATGACTATCACAAACAAAGATGGCAGCACAGCCACTCTAAGTGTAGATGATAATGGTGTAAACTACACTTTGGCTGATGGATCTGTTAAAAACTACCCAGACTCTCACATCAGTCTAGCAAACAAAACAAAAAGCACAAGCAAACTTAGCATGGTTCATGTAATCCAAATATTCATGCTTCTAGCAGGTGCGATTATCCTTATCGTAACTGGCACAAACGCTGCTAACATCAGCAAAAACGAAGTATTCCGCTCTGGTATGATTGCGCTTGTTGCGGTATTTGGTATTTCTTGGATGGCTGAGACTATGTTTGGCGTTCATACTCCGATGATGAAAGCAGTCCTAGGCGATATTGTAAAAGAGCATCCATGGACTTATGCTATCATGTTACTGCTTATCTCAAAATTTGTTAATAGCCAAGCAGCTGCGCTTGTGGCTTTCGTTCCACTAGCACTTGCAATCGGCGTAAGCCCTGCGATTATCCTAGCATTTGCTCCTGCTTGCTATGGATATTATATCTTGCCTACTTACCCAAGCGATTTGGCTGGCATTCAGTTTGACCGCTCAGGCACAACACGCATAGGCAAATATGTTATTAACCACAGCTTTATCTTCCCAGGACTAATTGGCGTATTTTTCTCATGCGTGGCAGGATACATCCTAGCTGGTCTTTATGGCTATTTTGCTTAATGCCTAATTTTGCTAGGGCTTAAGTCTCCCTACTCTTAGGAATTTTCCTAAGAGTAGCCTTTTTTTAAAACTTACAGATATAATCTTTAATCTTATCTTTATAATCCCTAGGAATTCTAGAATTCCTAATCAATTTTATAAGGAATTCTAGAATTCCTAGATTAAAAGACAGCAAAATCTAGAATTCCTAAAATACACTAGGAATTCTAGATTTTCTAGATTAAAAAAGAGTAGATTAAAGATAAGGAATTCTAGATTTTATATTGCTTTAAAAAATTTTAAAAAAATAGTGAAATAAAAAAGGGAATTCTAGAAATAATCTAGAATTCCCCAAGGTTTATGCTAAGATTTATGCTAAGCTATTATTCTACCTCAGCGTCGATTACATCATCATCTTTTTTCTTTTTGTTCTCAGCGCCGGCGTTTGCGCCCTCGTTTTGTTGCTTATACATAGCTTCTGCTAGCTTGTGGCTAGCATCGTTTAGAGCTTTTACTTTTATATCAATTTGCTCTTTGCTAGCACTCTCATCTTTTAGCACATCTTTTAGATCATTTAGTGCGCCCTCTATTTTTGCTCTATCTTCGCTAGCGATTTTCTCGCCAAGCTCGGCTAGGCTTTTTTCTGTTTGGTGAGCTAGGCTATCGGCTGCGTTTCTAGCCTCTACTGCTTCTTTGCGCTTTTTATCTTCTTCTTTGTGGGCTTCTGCGTCATTTACCATTTTGTTTATTTCTTCTTCGCTTAGACCGCTTGAGCCTGAAATAGTAATGTTTTGCGCCTTACCACTAGCTTTGTCTTTGGCTGAGACGGTTAAGATTCCATTTGCGTCTATATCAAAGGTTACTTCTATTTGTGGCACGCCGCGCGGTGCTGGCATAATGCCCTCTAAGTTGAAATTTCCAAGTGATTTATTATCCCTAGCAAACTCTCTTTCGCCTTGAAGCACATTTATAGTAACTGCACTTTGGTTATCTTCTGCGGTTGAGAAGGTTTGAGATTTTTTAGTTGGGATTGTGGTGCCTTTTTCTATTAGCTTACTCATAACCCCACCAAGCGTCTCAATACCAAGGCTAAGCGGCGTAACATCAAGCAAAAGCACATCTTTTACATCGCCTTTAATCACAGCGCCTTGGATAGCAGCACCGATTGCTACTACTTCATCAGGATTTACGCTTTTATTTAGCTCTTTGCCAAAGGCTTTTTTTACTTCTTCTTGGACTAGTGGCACACGAGTCGAGCCGCCTACCATTACTACTTCTTTTATATCGCTTTTGCTTACATTTGCATCTTTTACTACTTCATTGATTTTGCTGATTGTTTGGCTTACGAAGTTTTCTATAAGCCCTTCAAACTTCGCTCTACTAATAGTTTTTGTAAGGTGCTTTGGCCCTGTAGCATCAGCTGTGATAAAAGGCAGATTTATATTTGTCTCCATAGCAGAGCTTAGCTCTTTTTTAGCATTTTCAGCGGCTTCTTTTAGGCGTTGAAGAGCCATTACATCGCCTTTTAGATCGATTCCACTCTCGCTTTTAAACTCGCTAACCAAAAAGTCAATTAGCGCATTATCAAAGTCATCACCACCTAAAAACGCATTACCACCAGTTGCTAGCACTTCTACTACATTATCGCCAGTTTCTAGCACAGTTACATCAAAGGTTCCACCACCTAGGTCATAAACTACGATTTTCTCAGCTTCTTTTTTATCTAGTCCATACGCAAGCGCAGCTGCTGTTGGCTCGTTTATGATGCGAAGTACATTAAGCCCAGCGATTGTACCTGCTTCTTTTGTAGCTTTTCTCTGGCTGTCGTTAAAATACGCTGGCACGGTAATAACAGCATCTACTACCTTTTCGCCAAGATACGCCTCAGCATCTTCTTTTAGTTTCATTAGCACTTTTGCGCTAATTTCTTGTGGGGTGTAGGTTTTGCCTGCGATTTCTACTGCGCATGCGCCATTTCTATCTGTGATGTGATACGGCAAGCGTGATTTTGCTTCTTGTGCGTTTTTTTCATTCATCATTAGACCCATGATGCGCTTGATTGAAAAGATTGTTTTTTCTGGGTTTGTTACTGCTTGACGTTTTGCTGTATCGCCTACTAAAATCTCGCCTTTATCAGTAAAAGCCACTACGCTTGGAGTTGTGTTTTTGCCTTCTTTATTTGGTATTACTTTGCTCTCACCTCTCTCATATACGCTTACGCATGAGTTTGTTGTTCCTAGGTCGATTCCTATTACTTTTGCCATTGTTTATCCTTTTAAAATTTTATTTTTTGTGTCGGTTCAGTTTTTGGGTAAATTTCGCTAAATACAGCTTGGACAGCCCAGTGCCTTACAAGCGAAATTTTCGCTGTTTTCCTGCGACTATCGCCTTAAAAAATTCAGCGAAAATTCGCTTGAACGCTACCGCTACGGCACCCCACGGCTAGTCCTGCGCTGTATTTAGTGAAATTTACCTCAAAACCTTAGAACCGATTTAATTGTTTTGAGAATTCTAAATTTTAGAATTCCACCTAGCAAATTTTAGAGTGGGCGTAATGTGCCAAAAGCGTGGGCGATACGCCATAGGAATAGAATACAAAATTCATCCCAAGGCGTGCCGCCCGTGATTTTAGTCCAATCCGTCCGCTATAACAATTTGCCCCCAATTATTACTTAGCTATCAGCACCATCGCTGGGCGTAAAATACGCTCATTATACATATAGCCATTTTGATAGATTTGCGCTATAAACCCACTTGCTATGCTATCACTTTCTACATAGCTCATAGCATTATGAATTTCAGGGTTAAACTCGCCTCCAACGCTAGTTTCTATCATCTTTACGCCGTGCTTAGCAAGGGCAGCTTTAAAGCTCTCAATCGTAAGGCTTACGCCTTCTTTTAGGCTTTTTGCTTGCTCGTTTTCTTCGCTAATTTGCGTATTTAGCGCCATTTCAAGGGCATCAATCACGCCAAGTAAATCCCTAGCAAAGCTTTCATTTGCGAAATTTACAGCTGTGATTTTGTCCTTTTCAAGGCGTTTTTTTATGTTTTCAAAATCAGCGTGAGCCTCGATCAGCTTTGTTTTTACATTTGCTAGCTCTTCCATAGCAATAGCCAAAGCCTTAGCATCATCTTGTGCTACTTCTTGGTTCTCAGGCTGATTTTGTTCTTTTTGCTCATCTTTTAGAGCGTCAAAATTTACTAAATCATCTTTGTTTTCTTCTTTCACGAAGCCTCCTTTATGGTATTTAAAAACTTCTCATAGTCGTTATACACGCTACCTGCGCAAATCATAGTAGCAGGCTTGCCCAAAAAGTTCACACTTTGCATAAAGCCCATAAAACCATCATCAAAAAGTGGTTCAAAGGCTATTTTACTTTTAAATGAACGAGCAAAAATAGGATCAAGCGCAATTTTTATACGCTCATCGCCAAACATCTTAAAAGCTACTTTTTCATTTTCTTGAAAATAAATTAGAGAGCGTTTAAACTCTTTAATCTTAGCCCTTAGCTGAGAAAGCCCAACTTGAATGCTGACAAGCTCTAGCTCATCAAGGCTGGAGCCAAGTAGCGAGCTAAGAAACTTCTCCACCTTTGGCGAGTAAGTTATGCTAAAGCTTTCATTTTCAAGCTCAAGGAGCAAAAACTTATCATCTATTTTGTGAAGTTTGGTAAATTGCGGATTATTCGCCCCAAAAATCATACAATAAATATCAAAGCGAGAGAGCAAAAAACTTAGCACTTCATCATCGTCAATGCTAAGATTTTCATCTGAGACTAGATTGTTTTGCCAGTAGTATTTCATCGCTAGCGAAGTAGGAATTCGCCCACCGCTTATGTGAAGCTGAGTGATAGCACCCTCATCGCTAAGACGCTTGAAATACACTCTTATCGTGCTTGCTGGTATGTTTTGAGAGAAAATATCAGCGATTTTACTCTCCAAAACAGAGCTACCTACTGGAGTGTTTTGCTCTAGATACGCTTGGATAATGCTTTGTAAAATTATGTCTCTTTTATCTATTTTCATTTTATGCTTTTTTAGTTTTTTAGCACTCTACTACTTCAAGTGCTAAGTGAATTATACAACTTGAGCGAAGTAATGTCAAGGGTATTTGGAAAAAAAAATATTTTATATATAAAAATATTTAAAATTTTATGTAAAATTTAATAAATGTTTAAAGAAAATTAAACTAAAATAACGACTTTTAAATAACTTGATAGATTTTAGGGATGAATATGACAAGCTTGACTTTACAAGAAAAAGCAGATTTGAGCGATTTGTTTGCAAAACTAGAATACGCTCGCAAACCACTAGCTTTGCGTGCATTTTTGGCAATAAAAGCTTTTAGCAAAAATTATATCAATAAGCTAAGTTCAAATAAAAAAATTCTAGAATTCCTACATATAAAAACTATCAATTCTAAAATTCTAAAAAGACTTAAATAATCACACTTTAAGCTACAAAAGACCAAGCAATTTTATAAAATCACTAAAAATTTCTTAGGAATTCTAGAATTCCTAAGAAAAATCATAGCATAATCTAAAATTCCCAGACAAAAACACTTAGGAATTCTAAAATTCCCAAACAAAATTTCGTAGAAATTCTAGTTCTGCCAAAAAACAAAGCACATTATTTGCCAAAAAGCTCGGCGTGATTTTTGCGCAGGTATTCTACCACAGCTAGTATTTCATCTACGCCGTCCACGCTCTTATCAAGGCTTGCAAGCACATCATCGATGTTTTCTACATACAGCTCGCAAGCCTCTTCAAGCTTATTTCGCTTAACCCCAGCATTTAGTAGCATCGCCTCAAGCATCACATCAAGCTCGTAGCTTAGTTCTTCAAGACTAACTTCTTTTTCATAATCTTTCATTTTATTCTCCTGTTCTTTCTTTTATGAGATTTTCTATTTGTGCTCTAATCTCTGCGTAGTCGTATCCATCTCTAAAGCCAGCAAAAAACCCACCGCTAGCATTAGCATGACCGCCCCCGCCTACTAGCTCGGCTGCCATTTTGCTTACATCCACCTTGCCATTACCACGGAAGCTTAGCGTCTTTTTGCTCGTTACATTGATAAAAAAATCATACTCACTATTTGCCATCAAAAAGTCATTGCCGATGACTGAGACATCGCCTATGTTTGTGCTAACTAGCCCTTTATGACCTCTGTATTCTACGCTCATTTCATCCTTTGCTTCACTTAAAAGCCCTACCATATAGCGCGAGACTAGATTGCTTAGAGTATCGTCGCTGCCTTTTCTAAAAAAGTCCTTTTTTATGCTATGCAGCGCATCATCAAGGGCGATATGGCCGTTTGCCACCCCGCAAAAATCCCCAAAACGCTCAATCATATAAAAAATATAACTCATACCCTGGGCGTTAAACATAACTTTATTTATCTCTTTTGCGCTTGAAATCGCACCCATGCAGACCTTGCCAAGCTCAAAGCGTGGATCATCATCTAGCCAGATATCAACAGCATTTATAGTATCAACAAGTGCGCTAAGTCTTTCATTGCCCCCAAAAATTCCGCTAAAAAAATCATAGCAAATCTTAGTCGCACAGCGGCTATCATCAAGGTAATACCACGCATTTTCTCTCTCACAAACATCACCTGTGATGTGATGGTCAAGCAGCACTAGCTTTACGCCGCTTCTCTCTCTAATAGCTGCAGCAAAGCTATCGCACTGCGCTGGGGTAAGATTAAGGTCGCTAATTATTATCATAGTTTTTTCATTGCTGCTGTCAATCTCAGCTAAGATCATATCAAACTTTTCTTCAATCTCTTTGCCATAATTTGAGTTATAAAAGCTCATCTCATAACGCTTGCTAAGAAAAAATCTACTTACATACTGACAGCCGTAGCCATCTAAATCCGTGTGGCTTAAATGTATAATTTTCATTTTTATCCTTTAATTTATCTTTATTTTAAGCTGGAATTCTAAAATTCCGTCAAAATTCCGTCTAGGAATTCTAAATTCTTTACAAAAAACTACAAAAACCTCAAACAAATCTAGAATTCCTTATAACCCTGGCACTTCTATCATACCAAGAGTTTCCCACTGCGAGCCTTTGGCAATCTCAGCAAAGCTAATCACCACAATTCCAAGGCTAAAGTTTATGCTCGCATCGCTTAAAAAGCGCCTTATACTAGGGTCTACGCACAGCACCATCTCGCCCTCAGCACTCATCGGTCTTACCTCTTTTGCCACCCTTAGAGCATTTACTAGGGCTGTTGTTTGCGCTGCGCTTATTGCGATTTTATACTTGCCGTCTTTATAAGTCACGCTCTCAACTAGCTTTTGCTGTGCGCTAGCTTCTAGGATGTAGAAGTTTAGCTTGCCATTGCTGTCTTTGTATAGATCGGTGATTACACGGCTTAGAGCACTTCGCACATGCTCGCTTATTATCTCAGCATCTTTGATATTTCGCTTGGTTAGGCTATCAATTGCATCAACTATACTTAGCATATCTTTTATAGGTATATTATCTTTTAGCAGAAGCTGGAGGACATTATACACAAGTCCCACATCACAGCTTTTCATTGCTTCTTCTACAACTACTGGATAATCAGTCTTTAGTCTATCAAGCAGATTTTGCGTCTCTTGTTTGGTTAAAAGCTCGCTTGCATTTTGTTTGATTAGTTCACTCATATGCGTGCTAATCACACTGGCTGGATCAACCACAGTGTAGCCATTTAAAATAGCATCTTCTTTGCTTTTGCTATCTATCCACAGCGCATCAAGCCCAAAGGCTGGCTCTTTTGTAGGAATTCCATCTATATTTGCGCTCACATAGCCACTATCCATAGCCAAAAACTTATCAGGATAAATCTGCCCAGAGCCAATAGGCACGCCTTTTAGCTTGAATATATAATCATTTGGCGGCAAGCTTAGGTTATCACGGATGCGGATTTTTGGCATAATAAAGCCTAATGCGCTAGCGATATTTCTGCGCATACCACGAATTCTCTCTATTATCTCACTCTCAGCAAGTTTTAATAGACCATAGCCTAGATCAAGCTCTAAAATTTCTATTTTTAGTATATCATCGATTTTACTTTGTTCTTCTTTTGCTATTTGCTCATCACTTTTCTTTGGCTTAGCAGCTGACGTAGCTGCGCTACTATCTGGCGTAGCACCTGGTTTTGTCCCACCAGCACTTGGTGGGCTAACTTTTGCCTTAAAGGCATTTAGCATTTCAAAGCCACCATTTTGACTTTTATAAATCACAAAACCTATGCCTAAAAACACTAAACTCATAAAACCAAGTGAGAGCGTAGGCAGACCTGGCACAAGGGCAAACAAAAAGAGAATTCCGCCCACGATAAATAGCGTTCTACTTTCGCCAAAAAGCTGGTCAACCACGCCTTCTGCGAAGTTTTTCTCATCATCGCCACCACCGCTTGAGCGAGTGATGATGATAGCAGTAGCGGTTGATGTTATAAGTCCTGGTATTTGGCTTACAAGGCCATCGCCGATGGTTAGGATTGTGTATGTGCTAGCTGCGTCACTTGCTGCCATGCCATGCTGAAACACGCCTATAGCAAAGCCACCGATGATATTTACTATTGTAATGATAATACCAGCTACGGCGTCACCTTTTATAAACTTAGAAGATCCATCCATCGCTCCATAAAACGCAGCTTCGCTTTGTATATCTTGGCGGCGTTTGCGAGCAGTGGCCTCATCGATTAGCCCTGAGTTTAGATCAGCATCTATTGCCATTTGCTTACCAGGCATAGCATCAAGCGTAAAGCGAGCTTGAACCTCACTTACACGCGTTGAGCCCTTGGTTACAACCATGAAGTTTATAAGCACCAAAATACAAAAGATAATAACGCCTATAACGAAATTTCCACCCACCACAAACTCGCCAAAGCTAGCGATGATCTCACTTACAGCGCTTGGGCCGTTTTGTCCATTGCTTAAAATCATTCTAGTTGTAGCGATATTTAAAGACAGCCTAAATAGCGTGATAATAAGCACTAGCGTCGGAAAGGTGCTAAGATCAGTTGGCTTTGGTATATAAACTGCAATTAGGATAATAAGCACAGAAAGCGAGATTGAAAGTGCTAAAAAAAAGTCTAGCACCGCCGTAGGCAAAGGCACAATGATAATTGTCAAAATCGCCATAATAACAAAAACAATAGTAAGACTCTTGCTTTTCATAACAGGCGCCAAAATAGGCGCTAGATATGGAGCGATGAGTTGTAAAATTGATTGTTTTTTAGGCATTATTTTCTTTATTCTCTTTGCATCCAAGATTAGCTAAGGTAATAGTGTCTAAAAAATTATCCACCACAGCTTGAAGCGAGGCAAAAAGATGCCAAACATCACAGCTTTGTGCTATGCCTCTAGGGCAGTCTTTAAGATCACCTGAGCAGAGAAAAACGCTTGCATCGTGCTTTTCAGCTGATTTGATGATACTTGTTATTTTTATCTCATTTGCATCTTTTGCTAGGCAAAAACCTCCATTTGCGCCTTTTGTGGAATTTAAAATTCCATCGCGCGCTAAGCATTGTAAAATCTTTGCTAGAAAGGACTTTGAAATATCAAGTTCCTCTGCGATTTCCCCTACATCTTTTGGTTCAGTTTTATCACGCAAATAAATACTTGCTAATAGTGCATACTCACTAGCTCTGGTAAAAAGCATATTTTATCCTTATAATTAAAAGTGAGATTTTAGCACAATAAGGTTAAAAGCACTTGAAAATTTTAAAAATTTAAGCTGAAATTTTGAAATTTTTGCTAAAATGCCAACTTCGTTTTACGAAAATATATTACCTATCAGGAGGCTACTATGGCTTTGGATACGGCGAAAAAATCGCAAATTATCGCAAAATTCGCTAGAAAATCAGGTGACACCGGTTCTACCGAGGTTCAAATCGCACTACTTACTGCTCGCATTAGTGAGCTTACAGAGCACCTTAAAATCAACAAAAAAGATTTTAGCTCTCGCTTAGGTCTGCTTAAACTAGTAGGTCAAAGAAAACGCCTACTTCGCTACCTAAAAGCTACTAAATACGACACTTACGCAAAAGTAGTTAGCGAACTTGGTCTAAGAGATAAATAAGCTCTTATTTTAAATAAAAATCTAGAATTCCTGTGCCTGGAATTCTAGATTTTTTGCCTTATTTTTTAAATTTACAGCATTTTTTTAAATAAATCTAGAATTCCTTATATCTATGGCGTAACTCATACAAGCCACGCTCAAAATAACTACACTAAAACTACATAAAAAATCTGTGAGCCATGCACTCCAAGGACAAGCTGAAGTTCTATATCGCTAGTTCTGCTTGGCCCTGAGATAAAGACCACATTTGTAGGCAGCCTGCCATCTTCTGCTTTGATTTTATTTAATTGTTCGCTTAGTGATTTTACTATATTCTCACGCTTTAAAATAACCACGCAAATCTTTGGTGCAAGGCTAAGTAATCTAGGCGCCTGGGCACTACTTACGCAAGTTACACCGTGGCTTGATACCCCACCACGAGCATTTATCACGCTGATATCATAGTCAAATATACGCTCTTTAAAGCTCTCTATATCATTATCAAAGGCAAATTTACTCTCTATTTCAAGCTCACTAGCAAGAGAAGCTAGATTTTGGGGATAGATGAGATTTTTAGCATTTTCTTTGGCGATGATTTCATTTATGCTATCTTTTAGCCTTTGTTCGCTACTTTCTATAATGATACTTTTGTTCGCACTTGCCCTTGCGATAAACTCAGCTACAATATCACTATCAGCACCCACAATAAACTCTTTTGGATCAGGGGTCGCACCGATAAAAAGCGTCTCGTGTTTAGCTCCATTTTTTAACGCATTAAAAATCTCTGCTTTACTCATAAATCACCCCCTCAACTTTTTTGATATTTGCGTCTAGGTCGTATTTTAGACTAGGTAGTTCTTTGTATTTACTCCACGCTTTTAGCATAGGCACAAAGCTCATTTTTGGCACAAAAGAGTTCATTTTGTGAGCTAATGAGATCATAAAGCGCCATTTTACCCCAGAAGTAGCTAGACTAGCAAAGCCTTTAAAGGCGATATTTTGCGCCATTTTTGGCTTGGCTTTTGTTTTTAGAGTGCTTTTAGATGGATTTGCTCTTTCACGGCGCAGTTTGCGTATGAGATCAGCTAGAGGTATTTTTACAGGACAAACCTCAGAGCAACGCCCACAAAGCGAGCAAAGATCAGTAATATCGCCGTATTTATCCATACCAAAAAGCTGAGGGCTAATAACCTCTCCAATAGGCCCTGGATAAGTAGCGCGGTAGCTGTGGCCGCCGATTTTTTCATACACTGGACAAAAGTTCATACAAGCCCCACAGCGAATGCATCGCAGTGCCTCACTAAACTCAGGATGAGAGAGCATATCGCTTCTGCCGTTATCTAGCATGATGATGTGGCATTCTTTTGGGCCATCTTTTTCGCCCTCTCTTCTAGGACCACTGATTATGTTATTATAGTTTGAGATAAATTGTCCAGTAGCACTTGGACAAAGCAAGGTATCAATGGTAGCTGCGTCTTCTATGCTCTCAACTACTTTTTCAAGTCCGCAGATTGCTACATGAATATCTGGCATAGTGGTACTCATCCTGCCATTACCCTCATTTTCTATAAGCCAGATCGCTCCTTCTTTGCTAAGGGCAAAATTCACGCCACTTAGTCCCATTTGAAGCTTTTTAAACTCAGCTCGCATCTTAGTTCTTGCGATTTCATTTAGCTTTTCTGGTTCGCTTTCTTTTTGTACGCCCCAGCTTTTAGCAAAAATCTCGCCTACTTCATAGCGGTTTTTGTGAATTGCAGGCACTACGATATGCACAGGTGCTTCATCAAGCAGCTGTATAATAACCTCTCCAAGATCAGTCTCAAGCGGCCTTAATCCGTGCTTTTGGAGATAATGATTTAGCCCTATTTCCTCGCTAGCCATAGACTTGCCTTTTAGTATGGTATCTATGCCATTTGACTCCATTAGATCAAGGATAATAGCACAAGCCTCATCACCATTTGCGGCAAAATGAACCTTAAAGCCATTTGCGCTAGCATTGCTAACAAACTCTTCAACACGCTCACCTAGGCTATTTAGCGCATTTTGCTTGACATTTTTGCCTCTCTCTCTTAGCTCTTGCCAGTTTGTGAAGTTTGCTGCGATTAGATTTTTGCGGTTACGCTGTAAGGTATGCATTGCGCTATCAAGGTTAGCACGCATTTGCGCATCATTTAGTTTTTCTTGTATTAGCTCATTATTTGCGCTCATCGCTAACTCCTTTATCATCTATACTCTGCCCTTCTAATCTAGCAAGCAAAAAGTCATATAAATGAACGCATTTTATATCTTCATTATTGCGTCTTAGCGTGCCATTTATGTTTAAAAGACAGCCGCCATCGCCGCTGATTAGGTATTTTACACCGGTTTTTTTGATATCAGCGATTTTTGCTAGTGCCATTGCGTTTGAGATTTCTGGTTCTTTTATGCTAAAAGTCCCACCAAATCCACAGCACTCTTCTTCACGCTCAAGCTCGATTAGTTCTACATTTGAGAGTTTTCTTAGCAGGCTTTTGCTAGCTTCTACGCTTTTTGCTATGCGCAGGGCGTGGCAGTTTGAGTGCCAGCTGACCTTCACAGGCTCACCTTTATCTACAAGCTCTAAATGCTCGTTTAAAAAGCTACTTACTTCTTTACAGCGAGAAGCAAAGTTTCTAGCTTTTTCTTCATGCTCGCTACCTTTAAAAAGCTCTATATAATCATGCCCCATCATACCAGCGCATGAGCCAGCCGCTACTAAAATCGGCTCATCTCCATCGCCAAAAAGGCTTATATTATAAAGCGCAACTTCTTTTGCCTCGTCAAAATATCCTGTATTAAAAGCAGGCTGACCACAGCAAGTCTGGTCTTTTTTATATACAACCTGAGCACCACAGCGAGTAAGTAGCTTAGCAGCACTCACAGCCGAGGCACCAAGTGTGGCTTGTCCAAGACAAGTGCTATATAGATAAACTTTCATCCCTAACCTTTGATTAAAATTCTCCCGTAATTTTAGCAATAATTTCCTAAAATTACGGCAAAGTTTTTAGATAAAATCTCTAGGGAATTCTAGAATTCCCTAGAAAAACAAACACTAGAATTCTAGAATTTTTGAGCTCTAGAATTCCTAGCAAAATCTACCCAGCTAGTGGTATCCAGCCGTGTAAATAATGAGCATAAACCCAAGTCAAAGCACCGCAGAAAATCACAAAGGCAACCGAGTATTTGATAGTAAATTTAAATAAATCACTCTCTTTACCCACTAGTCCAACTGCTGCGCAAGCAATAGCTATGCTTTGCGGGCTAATCATCTTACCAACAACGCCACCAAAGCTATTTGCAGCTAGGAACAAGGTATCAAGACCTTCTTTTACAGCAGCATTTGGAGCAGCCATGATAACCTTAGCAGCTTCTACTTGAAGTGCGCCAAATAGCAAGTTTGAGCTAGTATCAGAACCTGTTAAGAACACACCTAGCCAGCCGATAATCGGGCTAAAAAACGCAAATGCATCGCCAGTTTGCGCTAGGCAGGTGCCTAGAATTTTAGCCTGTCCGCTACCACCTGCTATGCTAGCATAAGCCACAACTAGACCTATTGTTAGCACTGGGATTTTCATATCATTTAAAGTCTCACCAGCTGCACCCCACACGGTTTTCATGCCAATTTTGCGCTGTAAAAGTAGCATAATAGCAGTTATCACACCAGCTAGCAAGATCGCTGTGCCTGCGCTTTTAAATAGATCAAGCGTCCATTTTGTAGCGATATCAGAATTTCCACCAGGAGCAATGCTAAATATAATGTTTGTGTAGTGTAAAGCTCCGCCTGGTGCGAACAAAGCCTTAAATGCTGGTATCTGCCAGATAACCACAGTTACAATTAATGTTAAAAACGGAGTCCAAGCAATAAGCGTTTCTTTTGCACTGATTTGCTCGCCATTATCAACTTCGCTACCATCAACTCTAAAAATCTCACTTGGTTTCCAAAACTTTAAGAAAATAGTAGTAACTACCAGTGAAACCACAGCAGAAAGAATATCAGGCAATTCTGCGCCGATGTAGTTTGAGCTGATAAATTGCGTAATAGCAAAGCTAAAAGTAGCTACTGCTACTGCTGGGAAAGTCTGCTTAACGCCTTTAAATCCATCCATCAAAAACACGATGAAAAACGGAACAAAAAGTGTAATAGGCACTATCATGCGTCCTACCATTGCTGAGATTAGGTTTTGATCAGTATTTGAGATGTTTGCTACGCTTTGAGCCATAGCGATGATAGGAATTCCCACCGCACCCCACACAACAGGCGCGGTATTTGCTATCATACAAAGACCTGCTGCGTATAAAGGACGAATTCCAAGACCTACAAGTAGCGCAGCAGTAATAGCCACAGGACCACCAAAGCCGATGGCTCCTTCTAAAAACGAACCAAAACAAAATGCTATCAAAATAACTTGGATGCGATGATCTGGCGTGATGCTAATAACACTATGCTTTAAAATCGCAAAATAGCCACTTTTATCGCTTAATTTGTATAGGAAAATCGCAGCGATAATAATCCACGCGATCGGCCACATGCCTTTTAAAAAGCCCTCTAAAAATAGAGCAAATGAGCGTGCAAGCGTAATATCGTTGTAAAAAATCGCAATCAAAGTAGCGATAAAAACTGTCAAAGCAGCAGCTAGCCAGCCTTGAAGCTTAAACCACACGAGCGAGGCGAAAAATACGATTATAGGGATAAGACAGATCCCAAAACTCAGCCAAGAAACATTTGCTTCTTGCATAAACCCTCCTTAAAAAAAATTGCCGTGCTTGAATTTTATAAAAATATTTAGTAAATTATAAAAAAAATAGCAAGAATTTTTTATGAAGTGTTACGATTTTTCACACTTTTAGTAAAATTTTAGATATTTGCTAATATTTTAGTTAAAATTTTAAATTTTTTATAAATTTTGCAAAAAACAGCAAATTTTTTGCTACAATTTTGCCAGCGTTTCTAAGTAGGGAATTTATCCGAACTAAGCGCAAATATATTTTAAAGGACTTCTTATGAAGAAAATTATTCTTCTTGCTCTAGCTTTTGCTAGTTTCGCATTTGGTGCTGAGGGCGATGCCACAGCTACAATTCAAGCATTTTCAGTGCTTGCAGCAGGCGTTGGTCTAGGAATTGCCGCTCTTGGTGGTGCTGTTGGTATGGGTCATACAGCAGCAGCTACTATCCTAGGAACAGCTAGAAATCCAGGCCTTGGCAGCAAGCTTCTTACTACAATGTTCATCGCTCTTGCGATGATCGAGGCACAAGTTATTTATACACTTGTTATTGCGCTAATCGCACTTTACGCAAATCCATTCCTATAGGATTTTGATTAAAAGCGGCTCTTATTGCAGCACTATTGCGACTGGGGCGAGCTTAGGTGAATTATATATTCTACCTTCAGCTCGCCCCAGCCACACTAGCGCCACAGCCGCTTGGGGAATTCTAGATTTTTTACTAGGAATTCTAGAATTCCCTAGCTTGCGATCATGGTGGAATTGGTAGACACGCTATCTTGAGGGGGTAGTGGGCTAAGCCTGTGCGAGTTCGAGTCTCGCTGATCGCACCATTTATTTTCGTAACTTTGTTAGCTTTTTAAAGCCTGTTATTTCATACTTTTTAGCATTTTTATCTTTTTTAAAATTCTAAGGTTTTGGCAAATCACACCAAAAAAAATATATACTTAAATCAGCGACATTATTTGAACAAGTTTAACTACGAAAATATAAAAAACAAAAAGAGCCACAATAACGCTCAAATCGCTCTAAATTTGACTTGGAAACCAAATAAAGAATTAAGCAGTGAGTATGGGCGCAAGACTACATACGAACTATCAAGTTTAAAAAGACCAAAGCTAACACCGCTAAATCTAGATATTTAAATTTTAGATGTTTTGTTTTAAAAAGCTTTGCTAGGTTTTTACTAATCTAAGTAAATAAAAACACAACTAGCAAAACAGAGTTAAAACACCAGAAAACTAGCCCATTTTGCCTTTTTGGCCGTTTATTTCATTTATAAAGTTATACTCTACTTTGATTTGCTTTGGCTTTGGCAGGTGCTTTGCTAAGCACTCAATCTCAGTTGTAAAATCAGCAAAAAGATAGTTTGCCAGCGAGCCTGGATTTGGATTGATTTCATTTAGATACACCTTGCCCTCGTGATAGAAAAAATCGCATCTTATAAGAGCACCATCAAAGCCGCCAACCTCATAAATGCGCCTAAATGCGTCTTTTAGCTCGTTTTGTGCGCTAGCATCGATGTCTGCGCTACGCTTCCCACTCTCTCCTGAGAAGCTAAGGTATTTTTGCTCGAAGTCTAAAAATGCTGTTTTTTTAGGCTCTTCAATCATGCTAAAATGAAACTCATCGCTAGCCTTAAAGCCAGCTAGATTAAACTCTCTAATACCCTCTATAAAAGGCTCAGCTAGCAAGGTATCATCAAATTCAAATCCCACATCGCAGGCGTATTCTAGCTCGCTAGGTTCGCGCACGATTTGCACGCCTATGCTAGAACCCAGCCTTGCTGGCTTTAAAATCGTAGGCAGGCTAAGGCCTAGTTTATCGCCTCTTTTTAGCACTTCGTAAGGCAGACTAGGCACAGCGCAAAGCTCGCAGAGTTTTTTGGTAAGAACTTTATTAAAGCTCATCACAGAAGCCTCTAATCTAGGGCCGATGAAATTAATGCCGTAGAATTCTAGAATTCCAGCTAGCTTACCATCCTCGCCGTCCATACCATGAACGAGATTGATATAGCAATCCACATCAAGCTTTTTAAAGCCAGTTAGCGAGTGCTTGCCAAAGCCGCCTGCGCTAATCATCAAACGCTTGGCTTTTTTATACTTGCCAGTGGCAAAATACACAGCTTTCATATCACTTGGCGCAATCTCATAAAACTCACGCTCAGGGCTAATAAAAATAAAGCAAAGCTCGGCGTTTAGCACTTTTTTCATAACCACAGCTGAAACAATGCTGATTTCATGCTCCCAGCTTTGCGCACCAAAAATAACTGCGTATTTCATAATAATCCTTGCAAAATAAAAAGAAGTCTTAAAAATATTGTATCGTGGTATCCCCGACAGGGTTTGAACCTGTGGCCTCAGAATTAGGAATTCTGCGCTCTATCCAGCTGAGCTACGAGGACAAAAGGGAATTCTAGAATCTAGAATTCCCTATACTCTGAGCTAAAAAGCTTGGTAATTAGCCATTGCGACTTTTGATAATCTCATCAGCCACATTGCGTGGAACTTCTTCATAATGGTCAAACTCCATTGAGTAAGTAGCACGGCCTTGAGTTTGGCTGCGAAGATCAGTAGAGTAGCCAAACATTTGTGAAAGTGGACAGAAGGCTGTAACGATTTTGTTACCGCTTCTTTCATCCATTGAGTTTACTTGGCCACGGCGTTTATTAAGATCGCCGATAACATCACCCATATACTCTTCTGGAGTTTCTACTTCAACTTTCATCATAGGCTCTAGGATAGCTGGATTTGCTTTTTTCGCACCCTCTTTAAAGCCCATTGACGCAGCAAGCTTAAATGCCATTTCAGAGCTATCAACTTCGTGGTAAGAACCATCAAATAGTGTGATTTTCACATCTTCAACAGGATATCCTGCCAAAATACCATTTTGAAGTGCCTCTTGGCAGCCTTTTTCTACTGCTGGGATATATTCTTTTGGTACAACACCACCTTTGATGTCGTTTACAAAAGTAAAGCCGCTACCAGCCTCAACTGGCTCTATACGCAAGAACACATGTCCGTATTGACCACGACCACCAGATTGTTTTGCGTATTTGTATTCTTGCTCAACTGCTGATTTGATAGTCTCTCGGTAAGCAACTTGAGGTTGACCTACTTCTGCTTCAACCTTAAACTCTCTTAGCATACGATCAACGATGATCTCAAGGTGTAGCTCACCCATACCAGAGATGATTGTTTGACCGCTTTCTTCATCAGTACTAACTCTAAATGATGGGTCTTCTTGCGCTAGTTTTTGTAGAGCTAAGCCCATTTTTTCTTGGTCAGCTTTTGTTTTTGGCTCAACAGCAACGCTGATAACCGGATCTGGGAAGTCCATTTTTTCTAGGATTACATGGTCTTTTTCGCCAGTTAGAGTATCACCTGTAAAGGTATCTTTTAGGCCTACAACTGCGCCGATTTCACCAGCGTAGATTTCTTTTACTTCTTCGCGTTTGTTTGAGTGCATTCTAAGCAGACGGCCGATACGCTCTTTCTTGCCTTTTACGCTGTTATATACATAGCTTCCACTCTCCAAACAGCCACGATATACACGAACGAAAGTAAGCTGACCAACAAATGGGTCAGTCATAATCTTAAACGCAAGTCCAGCAAACTCGCCATCATCGCTATTTGCTACGCTTACTTCGCTACCATCGTCATAAACGCCTTTTATCTCAGCAACTTCGTCCGGTGCTGGTAAGTAGTCAATAACAGCATCAAGCAGTGGTTGAACACCTTTATTTTTAAACGCAGTTCCGCATAGCATAGGGATGATAGCCATGCTTAGGCAGCCTTTTTTGATACCTTTTTTGATCTCATCCTCGCTTAGTTCCTCACCAGCAAAAAACTTCTCCATCAAAGCATCATCAGTCTCGGCTATAGCTTCGATCATTTTTGCTCTGTATTCTTCAGCTTTGTCTTTTAGTTCAGCTGGGATTTCACCGATATCTGGTAGGCTTGGGCCTTTTGCATCGTCCCAAGTAAGCGCTTTCATAGTTACAAGGTCAACTACACCTTTAAAAGTATCTTCTGCACCGATTGGAATTTGAATTGGAACTGGATTAGCTTTTAGGCGGTCTTTGATTTGTTGTTCTACACCAAAGAAGTTTGCGCCGGTTCTATCCATTTTATTTACAAATACCATGCGTGGAACGCCGTATTTGTTAGCTTGGCGCCAAACGGTCTCGCTTTGTGGTTGAACACCACCAACGGCGCAAAATACAGCCACAGCACCATCAAGCACACGCATAGAACGCTCAACTTCAATAGTAAAATCAACGTGTCCTGGGGTGTCAATAAGATTTATTTGATGATCTTTCCAAAAACAAGTTGTAGCAGCAGATGTGATAGTAATACCACGCTCACGCTCTTGTTCCATCCAGTCCATAGTAGCAGCACCTTCGTGAACCTCGCCTATTTTGTGGCTAACGCCTGTGAAAAATAATATACGCTCACTAGTAGTTGTTTTACCAGCGTCGATATGAGCTGCGATACCGATGTTTCTAACACGGTTAAGTGGAGTTTGTCTAGCCATTTTCTCCCCCTATTACCAGCGGTAGTGAGCGAAGGCTTTGTTTGCCTCTGCCATTTTGTAAGTGTCTTCTTTTTTCTTAAATGCTGAACCACGAGAGTTTGCAGCATCTAGTAGCTCGCCAGCTAGTTTTTCTATCATTGTGTGCTCGCTTCTTTTGCGTGCGAAGCTGATGATCCAGCGGATTGCAAGCGCTTGTTGACGTGCTGGGCGAACTTCTACTGGAACTTGGTAAGTAGCACCACCCACACGGCGTGATTTTACTTCCATTACTGGTTTTACATTGTCCATAGCGTCGTTAAAGACATCTATGCCTTTTACTTCTTTATTCTTGCTCTCGATTGCTTTTAGAGCACCATACATGATTTCTGTGGCAACTGATTTTTTGCCATCATACATAAGTGAGTTGATAAATTTTGTAATGATCTTGCTTGAATAAACTGGATCAGGCATTACTTCCCTAACGGGAGCTTTTCTTCTTCTCATTGTTTTTCCTTCAAATTTTTGTAATTTTACTCAGGCTGCGAAAAGCACACTTGATAGTCTTAGCAGTCTGCGTCTGAGTAGATTATTTGACAATATAACCGCACTTTGCGGCAACTTAAAAACTAGAATTCCAAAAAATTCTAGATTATTTTTTTGCTGCACCCTCTTTTGGTCTTTTTGCACCGTATTTAGAGCGAGAAACTGTTCTTTTAGCAACACCAGCAGTATCCAAGGCACCGCGAACGATATGGTATTTAACACCTGGTAAGTCCTTAACACGACCGCCACGAACTAGCACGATGCTGTGCTCTTGTAGGTTGTGTCCCTCACCACCGATGTAGCTAATAACCTCAAATCCGCTTGTTAAGCGAACTTTGGCAACTTTACGAAGCGCTGAGTTTGGTTTTTTAGGTGTAGTTGTATATACACGAGTACAAACTCCGCGTCTTTGCGGACACTCTTTTAGCGCAGGTGATTTGCTCTTGCTAATCACTTTTTTGCGCTCTTTGCGAACTAATTGATTGATAGTAGGCACGCAAAATCCTTTCTTGAAAAAATTTAAAAAAGACTGAAATTATATAAAAATAAGCTTAAAATACATTGAAAAAGAATAAAAATCTAAGGAATTCTAGATTTTTTTATAAAATAATTCTAGAATTCCCTAAAAAATCTAGAGAATTCTAGAATTCTCTATTTATTTAAAGCATGTTTTAACACATCTGAGATGGTATTTACTGCTATGATCTCCATGCCGTTTTTTACTTCATCAGGGATATCTACTAGATCTCGCTCGTAGTTTTTAGCAGGTATTAGTGCGGTTTTGATTTTGGCTTTAAAAGCTGCAATTAGCTTTTCTTTTAGCCCGCCGATTGGCAGCACTTCACCACTTAGCGTGATTTCGCCTGTCATTGCTACATCGTGGCGAACGCTTTTGTCACTAAAAATACTAGCAATAGCCGTGCTCATTGTAATTCCAGCACTTGGCCCATCTTTTGGCGTGGCACCCTCTGGGACATGGATGTGCAAATCATAGCTATCATATACAGACATAGGTTTGCCATCTTTGTCATTTCTTATAAGCTCTTTTGGCACTTTTAGCTTGCCTGAGTCAATTAGCGTTTTGATTAGCGATCTAGCGATTTGCGCGCTTTCTTTCATCACATCACCTAGCTGACCTGTGATTTCTAGCTTGCCGCTGCCTTTTATACGAATTGCTTCTATGCGTAGCACATCGCCACCTACACTAGTCCACGCTAGACCATTTACGATGCCTATTTTATCGCTTTTAGGTGCTGGGTTTATTTCATAGACTTTTTTATCTAAAAACTCGCCTAGATTTTTTGGCGTTATGTTTATTTTATAGCCTTTTTGATCGCCGTTTTCTAGGATTTTTAGGGCTGATTTGCGCAAGATATTTGCAGTTTGGCGGCGCAGATTTCGCACTCCGCTCTCACGGGTGTATTCTTCTACTAGCATCTGCACAGCAGCTTTGCTTATATTTATTTCGCTAGCTTTTAGCCCGTGATTTTCTAGCTCCCCAGGTAGCAAGTATTTTTTAAAAATCTCCATTTTTTCTTGTGGAGTGTAGCTATTTAGCTGGATAAACTCCATTCTATCCCTAAGTGGCGCAGGTATCGGCGCTACTTCGTTTGCGGTAGCTATGAAAACGATTTTAGCTAGGTCAATATTAAAGTTTAGATAATAATCTCTAAACTTGCTATTTTGCTCTGGGTCTAGAATTTCAAGCAAAACCGCAGTTGGGTCGCCACGATACGATCTAGCAAGCTTGTCAATCTCATCAAGCACCACTACTGGATTCATAGTCTTTGCTTCAATCAGCCCTTGGACTATGCGACCTGGCATTGCGCCGATGTAGGTTCTGCGGTGACCACGAAGCTCATTTACATCCTCTAAGCCTCCTAGTGCTATGCGGACTAGCTTGCGTTTTAGTGCCTTTGAAATGCTATTTGCTAGGCTAGTTTTTCCCACGCCTGGAGGTCCTACAAAGCAAAGAATAGTGCCTTTGTTTGCCTTGCTTTCACACTTTCTTTTTTCTAGCAGTTCTCTTAGAGCAAAATACTCTATAATACGCTCTTTTGGTTTTTTTAGCCCATAATGATCGCGGTCAAGCTGCGTAGCTACCATATTTACGCTAAGATCAGCGTGGCTTAGCTTTTCAAAGGGTACATCCAAAGCCCAGTCTAGATATCCTTGCGTCATACTCGCCTCGCTGCCATCAGGATGCATTCGTGAAAGACGCTCGATTTGCTTATTTATTTCTTTATAAGCATCTTCGCCTATAAAATCTTTTTTCTTTGCTAAGCGTTTTCTATACTCTTCAAGCTCTTCATCACGGTTAGTATCACTGCCTAGTTCTCTTTGTATTTCTTTTAATTGCTCTTTTAAGAAATATTCTTTATTTACCTTATCAATTCTGCTATGAACTTTTGATTTTATTTCTTTTTGTAATTTGCTAGCTTCTATCTCGGCATCTATATAATCGCTGATTTTTATAACTTTTTCTTCTATATTTGTTACTATAAAAAAGTTATATGCTAACTCTTTTTTTAGCTTCAAAGCCGAACAAACAATATCACAAATGCGCTCTAAATCGCTGCTATCATTGATAGTGCGGAGCAAATCATCGCTGATTGCCTGAGAGACTTTGCCAAGGGCTTTGATTTTTTCTTTTAAAATTCCTAGTAAGGCTTCACATTTTTGCTCATTTGGGATTTGTATGTTTAGAGTCTCCAAGCTTGCTAGCATAGGTTTTTGGCTGATTATCTCGCAGATCCTAGCCTTTTTTTCGCCTTGAAATAGTATTTTTATCTTGCCATCTGGCATAGTGCTACGGCGCAAGATATTGCCTACCACGCCTGCTTTATAACAGCCATCAAAGCCACTTGCTTGGTTGTTTTTGCTTGGCATGATGGCTATTTGCATGTCTTTTTTCATAGCAAGCTCAACAAGCTCAAGCTCGTCTTTTGATGAGAGAAAAATCGGCGTGATCATAAAAGGATATAAAAAAAGATCACTTTCTACAAGTACAGGTAAAACCTGAGAATTACTAGTTATTTCCACGCTTTCTCCTTATTCAAATGGACGCATATACCAAGGCAAGGTTGGACGCACAAAATCATCTGTGCCTATGCCGCCTTGCTCTAGCCTATCACGGTAGATCTGTGCGCTATCTTCTCTGCCTCTGCGCTCATATAGACTAGCGATTTCTTCGTGTAAATAAGTCTGCGCAAGATGAAGTTTTGCTAGCATGGTCTCTATAAGTGGGCGATACTGCGAGTTTGGATACTGGGCTAGAAATTCACTAACCTCATCAATGCTTTTTAGCATCAAAGTTTGATTGCGATTTGGCTTAGCAAAGCTATCAAAATTTGCTTTGATTTTAAGAAATTTCGCATACTCAATGCCCTGTGTGTCGCCAAAACGCTTGATATACTCATCAAGATAGAAGTTTGCCATAGTGTAGCGCTCCTCTGCGGTATGAGCAGCTGAGAGGATAAGCACAGTTTGAGGTAGATAATCAGAGTTTATATGTTCGCTTGCAAAGCTGATATAGTGTTCATCAGCGTTATCTAGGTTTTTATCACGGATATCACTTAAAATCTGCGCAAACCACTCGCTAGGCGTGAGATTAAAAAGTGCATCGTCTTTTTTATTAAAAGTGCTACAAGCACTAAATACTAGCGCAAAAATCAATATAAAAGTATATTTCATAACTGGCTCCAAAAAATCAAATGCGATAATTCTACAAGCTTTTAGTTTAAAAATCAAGTCTTTTGCCATAAAAATAAAAATTTTATTTTCTAAATCTAGAATTCCTAGAATATTTTTACTAATTCTTGTAGGAATTCAAGTTTATTGTGCTATAATCGGCGGTTTAAATTTATTTTTAGGATTACAAAATGGATGTAAGAGCTGAATATTTAAAGTATTTTAAAAATCTTGGGCATGAAGTAATAGAGAGTGCGCCACTGGTGCCTGATGATGCGACTTTGCTATTTACAAACGCTGGTATGGTGCCATTTAAGAGCATTTTTACAGGTGCTGTGCCTCGCCCTACTCCACCCATACGCACTAGCTGTCAAACCTGCATAAGAGCTGGTGGCAAGCATAATGACTTAGATAATGTAGGCTACACCGCACGCCACCATACTTTTTTTGAGATGCTAGGCAATTTTAGCTTTGGCGAGTATTTCAAAAAAGAAGCAATAGGCTATGCGTGGGAGTTCGTAACTGGCGTGCTAAAACTGCCAAAAGAGCGTCTTTATGTAAGTGTATATGAAAAAGACGATGAAGCTTATGAGCTGTGGAAGGCTTATGTGATTGATGAGAGCCATATTTACCGCTTTGGCGAAAAAGATAATTTCTGGGCGATGGGCGATACTGGGCCTTGTGGGCCATGTTCTGAAATCTACTACGACCAAGGCGCAGAGCATTTTAAAGGCGAAGAAGACTACATGGGCGGCGATGGCGATCGTTTTCTTGAGATTTGGAACCTTGTATTTATGCAATACGAGCGTTCAAGCGATGGCACGCTAAGCCCACTGCCAAAGCCTAGTATAGATACTGGTATGGGTTTAGAGCGTGTTCAAGCGATTTTAGAGGGCAAGTTTAGCAACTACGATACTGAACTTTTCATGCCTTTAATAAACCATGTAGCAAAATTATGCGGAATTCCGTATGAATATGAAAAAGGCGCAAGTTATAGAGTAATCGCTGATCATATCCGCTCTGTTAGTTTTTTACTAGCTCAGGGTGTAAACTTTGATAAAGAGGGCCGTGGATATGTGCTTAGACGCATTTTGCGCCGTGCTGTACGCCACGGATATTTGCTTGGCATAAAAGAGCCATTTATGTATAAGCTAGTTGATACTCTTTGCCAGATTATGGGCTCGCACTATGCTTATTTAAATGAAAAGAAAGAAAACATAAAAGAGCTAATCCGCCTTGAAGAAGAGAGATTTCTAGCTACTATTTCAGCTGGGCTTGAGCTATTTAACGCTGAGCTAGCAAATACAAAAGATGTATTTTCTGGCGAGGTGGCATTTAAGCTATATGATACTTACGGCTTTCCGCTTGATCTAACTGCTGATATGCTAAGAGAAAAAGGGCTAAGTGTAGATAGCGCAAAGTTTGATGAGCTAATGAATGAGCAAAAAGCAAGAGCTAAGGCTAGCTGGAAAGGCAGCGGCGATGCGAAGGCTGAAAGTGGCGATTTTAAAGAGCTTTTAGAAGAGTTTGGCGAAAATGAGTTTGTAGGATATGATAATTTAAGTTGGAATTCTAGAATTCTAGCCCTTTTAGATGAGAATTTTAAGCGTGTTAGCTCTCTTAGCTCAGGCGTGGGTTACGCTCTACTTGATAAAACTCCGCTTTATGCTAGAAGTGGTGGGCAGTGCGGCGATACGGGCTTTGTAGGCAAAAATGAAGTACTTGATACCACAAAGCACTTTGGGCTAAATCTAGCGCAAATCAAGATAAAAGAGCCGCTAAAAGTGGGCGAAAGTGTAGAAGTAAAAGTAAATGAAAGCGCAAGACTTCAAACTCGCCGTCATCATAGTGCTACGCACTTGCTTCACGCCGCACTTCGCAAATTCCTTGGTGAGCATATCGCTCAAGCTGGATCTAGTGTGGAGCCAAATCGCTTGCGCTTTGACTTTTCGCATCCAAAGCCAGTAACTAGCCAGGAATTAGAGCAGATTGAAAGCTGGGTAAATGCACAAATCCAAAAAGGTGCAAAGGCAAAAACTGAAATAATGGACATTAATAGTGCTAAAAACTCAGGCGCAATCGCACTTTTTGGCGAGAAATACGGAGAGATGGTGCGTGTGCTAACGCTTGGCGAGAGCAAAGAGTTTTGCGGCGGCACGCATGTAGAAAATATAAATGAAATCGGCTCATTTTTCATCACAAAAGAAAGCGGTGTAAGTGCTGGCGTTAGGCGCATAGAAGCCATTTGCGCCCATTCAGCTACGCAGTATACAAACGAGTTAAGACATGAGCTTGGCGAGTGCGAAATGGAGCTGAAAAATACTGATTTGCTAAGTGCTATTAAAAAACTAAAAGCTGAGCTAAAAGCAGCCAAAGACGAGCTAAAAAATGCTAGTTCTAATAGCAGTTTAGAAAGCTTTGATATAAAAGGTGCAAAGGTTGTAATCAGCGAGTTTGGTGGTGATATAAAAAGCAAAATTGACGAGCTAAAAAATGGAGCCGATAAAGTAATAGCCGTGCTAGCAAATGTAAAAGACGGCAAAGTAAGCTTAGCTGTGGGTGTAAAAGGCTGTGAACTAAAAGCAGGTGAAATAGTAAGCAAAATCGCACCTATAATAAATGGTGGCGGTGGTGGCAGAAGCGACTTTGCCACAGCAGGCGGTAAAGATCCAAGCCGCCTAAATGAAGCTTTTAAAAGCGCAAAAGAGCTAATAAGCGCGAGTTTGTAAGCTAGAATTCCTATATTAAAGAATTCTAGAATTTAGCTTAGGAATTCTAGAATTTGTCGTAGGAATTCTAGATTGTAGGAATTCTAGAATTTGTCGTAGGAATTCTAGATTGTAGGAATTCTATATTTTAAGAATTCTAGAATTCCTAAATAAATTTAAAAAAGAAAAAAATGAAAAAAATATTTTTAGCTTTATTTTTGCTAGTATTTTGTGCTTATTCGCAAAATGATAGTGATAAAAATCAAAGCGCAGAAATCTCTAGGAGTATTAAAGCACCGAGCATTAAGAAAGCTAAAAAAGCTTGTGAAAATAAAGAAAAACTCGCTTGTATGGCAGCAGTTAGTATGATGCTAGGTAAAGCAAACTCTAGCGCAGATGAGTTAAAAGAAGTCTACAAACTAACCCAAAATCTCTGGCTAAGTCAAAATCTAGTGCGAGAAAAAAGCTTAAAAACCTACGAGCTAAGACAGGCACCAGATGGCGCAGCAGGTGGTTTTGATATCATTAACTTTCTTGCTGGCACGCAAGAAAAATTAGTCTGCGATGAGCTACCGCTGATTCTAGCACTAGCTAGAAAGAACGCCACAGAGCCACTACAAGAGCGCATTTATGGCATAAGCGGCGGCGAGCTTATGGAGCTATTTAGAACATACAAAGTCAGCTCAAAAATCGCTGAAATTTTTACAAAATAAGGCAAAAAATGGCAGAAGCAGCTTTTATGAAAACCCAGCAATTATTGCCCTTTTTGCTTAGTTCTTTTGGCTCGCTTTTCATAGCTGCGCAAGTTGGACTCATCGTCTTTTGCCACTATCAAAAAGAAAATAAAATCGCCCTTAGAGAGCTAAAACGCTTTTTTATAGCGATTTTTTTCTTGCTTATTTGTTTGATAGCTTTTGGGCTGATTGCTTGGAAGCAGCAAGAAAACATCTTTTTTGACCCTATGAAAGAGGCGATAATCACTACAAAAATCGCCGTGAGCCTTTTTATAGCTGTAAATCTTTGCTATATGTATTATAAGTTTATCAGCGCAAAAAAAGCCTTTAGCAAAAACGAAAGCATTGAAATACACGAAAATATCGTGCTTATTGCTTATTATTTCACACCTTTAAATATAGTGCTTAGTATGCTTAGTATTTATCTTGGCATTGCTTTGCGTGATTTTTAGGGGTTTGCGTGGTATTTTTAGCTTCTAGTTCGGCTTCAAGGGCTTTGCTTTTAAAGCAAGCTGGCATTGCTTATGAGCAAATAGCATTTGATTACGATGAGAGCAAGATCTGCGCTATAAAAACTGCGCCAGTTTCTTACAGCCAAGCTGTAGTGGAGCAAAAAGTCTTGCAGTTTAAAGCGCATTTTGGCTCACAGCTGGAGCAGTTTTTGGAGCGTGGGGCAATAATCTTTGCTGATTCTAGCGTGATTTGTAAGGGGCAGATTTTAGGCAAGGCAAAAGATGAGAGCCACGCAAGGGCTATGCTAGAATTGCAAAGTGGAGCAAAAGCTAGCGTATATAGCGCAATGTGCGTGCTAGCAAAGGATTTTACACTCTCAGCCCTAAGCGTGGCTAGCTATGATTTTGCGCCCTATCCTAAGCGTGAAATTGATAAATATATAGCAAGTGGCGAGTATATAGGCAAGGCTGGAGCGATGATGATAGAGGGTTTTTCTGGGCGGTATATTTTATCACAGCACGGCGATATAAGCACAGCCATGGGTCTTGATGTACCTTTGCTAAAAGCTTTTTTGGTACCCTTAGCGTAAGAGCTTTGTTTTAAAAATCATCTTAGGGAATTCTAGAATTCCCTAGACTTTTTTGCTTCGCATCCGCTGGTTGGGGGTTAGGGGGTATTTTTATTTAGGAATTCTAGATATAAACTCGCTCCACATGCCCTCTAGCATCGCTTCTACATCCCTAGCAAATCTAGCTGTATCAAATACCGGCTTATCTTTGATATACTCGCGCATATTTGCTCTTAGGTATGATAACCGCTCTTTACCTTTTGTGGCAAAATAAATAGCCTTTTTAACATACTCATCATCATTTTGACTTACAAATTCACTTAAACCACTATTTATCATTATGCTATGACACGCTCTGCTTTGATAATTATGTCCTTTTAGACATAAAACTGGCACTCCCATAGATACAGCTTCTACAGTAGTCGTAACGCCATTATAAGGAAAAGTATCAAGCGCTAAATCTACTCTATTGTAAGCGTTCAATGTATTGTAACGAGGACTAGTAAAATCTAAAATTAACTGTTCTTTTTGAACTGCATATTTTTCAAACCACCTGTAAAAATGCTCTTTTTGCTCATCATCATTTAGCTGACGATAGTTTAGAAATAATTTTGAGTTTGGCACTGCTTTTAGTATCTTTGACCACAGAGCTACTACATGTTCGTTCATTTTGCTAAGGTTATTAAAACTACCAAAGGTAAAATATCCATTTTTATCACAAGGCATAACTCTATCAATTTGTAAAAGTTCATCAGTAAAATAATCTGCTGGCAAAGAGTAATTCAAATAACAATTAGGCAAATTCCAAATTCTCTCAACCATAACTTCTGACTCACTAGGTGGACAAATAAAAGGATCTGCTACGATATAATCAATAGCATTCAAGCCGGTTGTAGCAAAATAACCCAGCCAAGTTACTTGTACAGGTGCTGGCTTATAAGCAAAAGCAGGCAATACATTACCGCCAGTATGACCTGAAAGGTCAAAAAGTATATTTATCCCATCATCATGAATTAGCTTAGCGCAATGCTCAGCACTTTTGTTATATATTGATTTGTAATGCTCAAAATGCGGTTTTAGCCTAGCAGTTAGCTCATCTTCTTTAGCATTTGCAGTATAGGCAAAAAGCTCAAATTTACTTTTATCTAGCAAGGACATAAGACCTTCTATAAAATACCCTACTGGATGTTTTTTAAAATCACCTGAGCAAAAGCCGACTTTTAAGCGGTCTTTTTTGGGCGCAAAGGCACTGTAGCGATAAGGTGTGCGAGCTTCTATTATCTTGCCGTAGTTTTTGGCATAAGTAAAAAGCTCTTTTTCATCCTTACCATATATGTAGTGAGAGGTAAATGCTAAACTACTATAAGCCTCAGCGTCATTTGGATGAGTTTTTAAATACTCTTTATAGCAAAGCTCAAAGTTTTCAAAATCACTTAGTTCTTTATAAATACCGCCTATTGATTTTAGCAAAGAAGTATTATTGCTATCCATCTCAAAGGCTTTTTTATAGTATTTTAGAGCTTGGTTATACTTGCCTAGTTTTTTAGCTAGATACCCCCTTAGCTCGCAAGAAAGGTCTTTTTTGATACTATCAATCTCATCTGCAATTTTTTCTATTTGTTCTGGCGGAGTTTGTAGTTCTATTAGAATTTTAGCTTTATTAGTTAGCATTGTGATGTTTTTTGGACTGATTTGAAGTGCTTTGTTTGTATACTCTAGCGCCTTTTGCCAGTCATTTGCATCAGCTGCTATCCCAGATAGATTAGAAAAAATATTTGACATATTTGGATCTATTTCTAAGACCTTTTCATATAGACTAATAGCCTTTTCTATTTGCTTGTTTTGGTGATAGGCAGTAGCTAGGTTTGAGAGCAAGCCAGTGCTTTTTGGATAAAAACACAAAGCTTTATTTGCTATTTCTATACTCTCATCACACATAGAAATTTTGTGCAAAGTCCCGCTTAGATTTATCCACGCGCTTTCATTATAAGGATTTAGTTTTAAAAGCTCTTTCCCAGCAAAAATATTTAGCTTATCATCATTTGTTTTTATAGCCACTAAGCTTAGAGTAAGAAGGGCTATTTTTAAATTTGGTTTAATTTTTAAAGCCTCTAAACTAAGATTTTTTGCCATTAATAAATCGCCTTCATTAAATGCCACAAAGCCCTCAAAGGCAGTGATTTGCGCAAGAGAGTTTTTAGGATTTTGCGAGTTTTGGCTAGCAATTTTTGCTAGTTCAAGCTCATTTTTTGCTGATAAAAAGTCTTTTTTGACAAGAAAAATATTTGCTTTGCTAAGGTGATTTTTGAAATTTTGCTCTAGGCTAAAAACAGGCTCTAAAATTCCCAAAGCCGCGTCAGCTCCACCATCTTGCAAGGCAAAAGCAGCCTGCAACCTAAGAGCTAAAGCCAAAAAATCAGGATAATTTTGGGGCGTGGCAGAATTTTTATGGGGCGCAGCATTTTCTTCAAGCGCAGTTTTCAAAGACAGCCGTGCTACATCGCTTGCTCCAAGTTCTAGAAAAATCAAGCTAAGAAATATAAGTGCGTTTTTTTGACATTGGGGGGGGGTAAGCCAAAAACTAAGCAGCACACAAGCAAGAGCGCAAAAAGGCTTATTTAACACCTCTAAAAACTCTTTTGCATTTTGTAAAAAACTATGCGCTATGCTAGCGCAATTTTGCTCCTTTTTTAGCGCATTTATATAAGAAATTAAATACTCATCCCTAGCTGCTATCAAAGAAAAACTCTCATTTTCACTAGCATTTAAGCTCCTTGCTATATGCGTGCTAGCATTACTAGAAATCAAAGAAAAAATCATAGATTTAGTAAGTCTAAAAGCCTTTAAATGCGCATCGTTTAAGCAAAATGCAAGTTTATTTTCTAAATCAGCCAAAACAGCACAATTTTCTGTGCTTAAAAGTTCATTTTGTTCTATAAACTCAATTGCTTTTGTAAAATACTCGCTAGCATTTTGGTTCTGATTGTCTGCTAATAAAAGCTCAGCAATACCTGCATAAACAGCTGCATTTTGCTGATTTTGCGCTAGAAGTTCTTTATAAATCTCAAGTGCTTTTGCTGGTTCATTTTTAGCAAGTGCTTTTGCTAATTCTAGTTTTTCTTGCATTTTTTATCCTTAAAAATTAAAAAGTGAATTATAACAAAAATATAAAATTTTTAAACTAGAATTCCCTAAACTAAAATTCCCTAAACTTGAATTCCTAGTCAAAAATCACTAGGAATTCTAGAATTCCCTAATCTAAAATTCCTAAACTAGAATTCCTAAGGCTAAATCTAGAATTCCTAAGCTAAAAATACCCCCTAACCCCCAACCAGCGGATGCGAAGCAAAAAAGCCTAAGAATTCTAGAATTCCCAATCTAGAATTTCTAAGCAATTCTAGGGCTAAAAACTTAGCTCTAGAATGCTTTTTAGGCTGTTTTCTTGCTTTGTTTTAAGGGCTGTGATGTAAGCAATATTTTGCTCTTTTATCTTAGAAAAGCTTTCTTTAATGCCTAGCAAAAACTTCGTGCTAAAGGGTGCCGTGCTAGTAATATCGCCCTCAAACTCATAGTAGCAAAGCTCGCCTAGCACACGCTCACGCACATACTCTAAGCTAGGATAAAACAGCGCAAAACTAAGCGGGTCGCTCTCATAACTTTTTCTTTGCGTGGCGATTTTGCTACTTAGGTGCGAAAGGCTTAGGCGCACGGCTGAGGCGTAGTTTGTGGCGATTTTGATATTTAGCCTTTCAAAAAACACATCTAGCCTAGCAAACTTAGCCTCAAGCTCACGCTCGTATGCCAAGAAAAATAGCCCATAAGTATCGCAACTAAACTCTCTAATATGCGCAAAAAGTATATCAGAGTGCAAAGCATCATCCTTTCGCACGCTCTCAAACCTAGCCTTGTAGTCCAAAGCCTGATTTTTAAACTCATCAAAAATGATTTGCAAATCGCCTTTAATGCGCTCTTTTAGCTCTATTAGCCCTCTTTTTAGCTTGTTAAACATTTTAGCTAGCTTATCGTCATTGTAAATAAGCGCAGACAAAGCTCCGCCCTCATCTAACAAAGGTGCTTGATAGCTAGCACGCTCGATTTTTTTGCCAAAAATACCACTGCTAGACTTGAAATACTCGCATTCCTTTGGCGTAATGAAGTTTAAAATCTGCTCCGCCACAAAGCTAGCATTTTGCTTTAACTCATCAAAAATTAACAAAAAGCTCTTTTTATACTCGCTCTCAAGCTCTTTTATTTTTTCCTTAAAGCTTATATCAAAACTCTCCAAAATCTCTGTAAGCCCCTCCAAAACCCCAAGGGCAAAGCGGTTTTGCTCTAAAAGAGAATTCTTAATTTGCGCTAGATTTGCCTTTATAAACTCATCAGCACTAAAACTATCCAAAAAGCTAAAAATCTGCTTAAATCCACTCTCATCACTCTGCCCTGCCCTTTGCATTTTAGCTGAGATTGCACAAACTTCGCTAAAATACTCATTATAAGTGATTTTGCTGTGATTTAGCACACGCTTTATTTCTTCATCATTTAATTTGTCTTTTTGATTTAGCGCACAGATTGCGTGGTTTTTTAGCGTTTTTGGCACAAGTGAGAGCTCATTTAGCTCCCCAGCACGAGCAGCATTATCTATAAGAGAAAGCCAGATTAGTCCGCTACACTCTTTTAGTATTTTCATGGTCTCTGCTGTATCCTTAGCGCTTCTAGAGTTTAGCCCTGGGGTGTCTATGAAGCTAACTTTTTTTAAAATCTCGTTTGGCAAATGAATATACAAAGCTTTTACGGCTTTCATATCCTTTCTTTGATCTACAAAATCACCAAGAGCATCAAGGCTTAGATACTCCTCTCTACCATCTTCATAAAGTGCTTTTAAGAAAGCTTGCGGGCCGTATTTGATAAAAGTAGGCTTTGCTGTTACTGGTATGATGCCAGTAGGCAGTATATCTGCGCCTAAAATTGCGTTTAAAAAACTTGATTTGCCACTACTAAACTGCCCCACCACAGCCACACTAAGTGGCTCGTAAAATAGCGTATTTAGCGCATTTAGCCGCTCTTTTAGCTCTGCGCTAGGCAGCTGCGAGGGCTCCAAAACAGCAGCGCAAAATCTCTCAAACTCGCCCTTAAAACCATCACTAAATGTGCGATCAAAACGCTCTGTGTATTCTCTTATAAAGGTTTCTAGCATTTTTCTAACCTTTCTTTTAGCTCTTTTGCTTTGTTTAAGTTTTGCGCACAAAGCTTAGAATTTTGGCTTAAATCTGCGCTTTTTTGCTCATTTTTGCTAAGGAATTCTAGAATTTTTTCATTTTGGCTAGCAAAATGCTCTTTTAGCTCTTTTAGCGAGTTTTCAAGCGAGTTTCTAAAGTCTTTTGCACACTCGCTAAGCAAAGAAATAATCTGCCCCTCTAAATCTAGCGAACTTAAAAACTCGTTTAAAGCACTTTTTAGCGCACTAGAGTTCTTGCTTAGATCCGAGCTTTTTAGTGCTTCTTTTATGGCATTTTTAAGACTCTCTTGCTCTATTTTTAGCTCTTTGCTACCGATATATTCTTTAAAATCAGGCATTTTAAAGCTAAAATCATTTAAAAGCTCTTTTAAGTTAAGCGCAAAACTTTCTAATTTAAGCTCTAAAATGCGCCTTTTATCCCTAAATAAATCAATCAAAAAGTCGCTAATTGCGCTATTTGCGATAGCAAAAAGCAAGTCATTATCGGCCTTTTGTTTTTTAGCGCTTCTATATTTTACCTCATTCATCACCCTATCAGCAATCTTGCTTGAAATTGCGCTTATTTCATTTTGGGTACTGATTTTCTCATCTTTTAAAGAGTTTGTGATATTTGCGATTTTTTGCTCGCTATCATTTAGAGCTAGTTCTAGCTGGCTAGCTTGCGCTTTTAGCTTTGATATTTCATCATTTGCTTTAGCTCCACTAGCATTTAGTGCCCTTAGCTCGCTCTCAAACTCTCCAAAAAGCGTGCCAGCAATAAGCCCAAGTTCTTTTTTATAAGCATTTAGTATAATGCTAGCCTTTTTAGAGTTCTCTCCAAAAAAGCTAGCAAAAAGATGCGCTTTAAGCTCGTTTATACCGATATTTGCTGGTGCTGAGACTAGAAAATATTTTATATTTTTTGCTAGCTCCTCATTTAGCTCTCCAAGTTCTTCAAGCACGCTTCTTTGCGTGTATTCAAGCACACTTAGTCTCTCAGCCTCGCTAAGCTTGTCAATGTGTGTAAGAAGCACGAGAATTTCAGAGTTTTTACTAGTTAGGACAATATCGCGCAAAAACGCCATATCCTTAGCACTTGCAGCTTGGGCTGCGTTCATTAGATATAGTAGGCTATCACAGCTTTTTAGGTAGTTTGCGCTTAACTCTTCTCTTGCTTTTATCGCATCGTCTATGCCTGGAGTGTCTATTATATCGATGCCTGAGAGTATCTCAGCATTTATGCCAAGAGTGCAGAGCTTTACATACTGGGCTAGCTCGCTACTAGCAGCTGTGTATTTTGGCAGTTCATCAAGGCTTATGTTTATATCTTTTAGCTCTTTTTTTGGCAGCTGCCCTTGCTCATCAGTGCTAAAAAACTCAATCTTAGCATAAGGCTCATCGCTGTATTTTAAAGCGCAAATCGCTGCTGTTTGTGGGATATTTGAAACACCTAGTAAATTTTGAGCGATAAGAGCATTTAAAAGGCTTGATTTACCAGCATTTACCACCCCGCTCAAGGCTAGGCTAAAGTTTGCGTTATTTGCCGAGTTTATAGCTTTTTGTAGCCTTGAGTCCATACTTTTATCACAAAGCAAACTTAACTCTTTTGCTATTTCATTTAGCTCACCCATACTGCGCTTAAAGCTCGTGTTTGACGCACTTGGAGAGCTTAGCTCATCGTAGTTAAGCCCTAACATAAAGCTTTTTAAAACTTCAAGGTAATTTAAATCTAAAATTCCCACCTCATTTAGCCTAGAAAGAGCCAAAATAAGCTCATTTCGTGGCATTTTTAGATTTTCTAAAGCATTTAAAATTCCAGCTTGAGCACTTTGGATATTATACTTATCCTTACCGCCAGCTACGCTTTTTAGCACAGATGTAAAAGAAGCTAGGCACTCCAAACGAGCGATATTGCTCTCATTAGCACACAGCACTATAGCCCCGCTGTGCGCATCGCAAACTACCTGCTTAGCATAATCCACACGCAAAAGCTCCACGCCCCAAAGTGCGCTTAAAACATCGTTTTTTTGCAAAATAAACCTCCAAAAAATCTAAAAACCAAAAGAGCCAAAATAAAAATAAAAAGCACAAGCGAAATCTCAGCAAGGCTTATAAACTCATACTTTGGCACTAGATACCAGCCTCTTTCATAAGCTTGTAAAAAATAAGCTCTAAGCCCATCAAAACTCTGCCCCAGTGGCGGCTGTGGGGCATCAAAGCCACAAAGTGCCTTTGGCGCAAACATATCGCTCCACCACCGATGTAGCGGTAAATCAAAATGAAAGCTAGGCTCTAACTTGCAGCCGCTTACGCCAAAGGGGTTTGTGGCATTTAGGCTAGATTTTATCTGCATTAGCGTGATCGACGCGCTCGCTCCATACCCTGCGCCGTAGATGATAAGAGCGTAAGAAATAAAGCGCAAAACACCAGGCAAAACAAGAGCTAAAACCGCACCCAAAAAGACCACAAAAAAGGCGTAGCGGATATAAACGCAGTTTTCACAAGGCGGTATAAAAAGCCAAACTTGAAGAACAAAATGCGCCACAAGCACGCTAAATATGCTAAGCAAAGCGATAAAAAGCCAAAAATATCTGCCAAATAAAAACTTTTTCATAAGGATATTTTAGGCTGATTTTGTAAATATAGCGTATTTTTTGGGGAGAATTTTGATTTTTGGTTCTTAAATTAACTTTTTTAATTCTTGAATTAGCTATTTAGCTCTTGGGTGTGTAGCAAAATAAAAAACTCTTACAACTTGCTTAACTTGTATAAAAACGAGAAAAAATGGATAAAAATGTAGAAGTTTTTATCCATTTTCGTGCTTTGAGCTTTGGCAAAGAATTTTTATTTTTTGTTTTCTCGTGTAGTTTCTAGCATATCTTGGTGCAATCCAAGTGCCAAATCTCTTAGTTTGTCGCCACCATCTTTTTCCTTTCTTTTTTTCCGCTCAGCATCCTCTTTTAGCTCTGCGTCCATATATTTTATATATTCTGGGTCATCGCATAGCATTTTTTCGTAATTATAGCTAACTAGTTCATCGGCTTTGTATTCTAATACTTCATATCTATGACTCCAAATATAATCACCATTCTTATCAGTTCCTAATCCCTCTGGTTTTATCATTATTCTTTTACCATTTTTAGTAGCGATTACCCAGTTATTATCTATATATTCTTTATTACCAAAATATGTATCCACAAAAGCTGTCTCATTATTTTTCATTACGACTATTAGTCTGTTTGCGTTATTTTCATCTTTGCCAAACTTAAATTTCAAGCCAAATTTTTCTAATTCTTTAAGCCAAGAATCCTTTTTAATATTTACATTTACATCAGTAAATCTATAGCATTGCTGAGTGTCTTCGTAATTAGGATTTTTGTAAAAATCGAGCGTATATAATTTTACTTTTTCTCCAAAAGCAACTGAAGCAATTAGTCCTGCGGCAACTACTGAACTAAGAATTTTTTTCATTTTTTTCCTTTGAAAAATTAAGTTTAAAAATAGAATTTTATCCAAACCTCTATTTTTTAGTTAGAGAATTCTAGAATTCCTTAGAATTAGAGAATTTTAGAATTCCACAGAATTCCACAGAATTCCTTAAACTAGAATTCCCCAAACTAAAATTCCCTAAGATAAAAAATACCCCCTAACCCCCAAAACGCAGATAAAAGTTAGAGAATTCAAAAATTCCTCATCGCAGAGATCCTCGGGTCAAGCCCGAGGATGACAAATAAGGAATTCTAAAATTCCAAAAGAATTCTAAAATTCCCTAGAATTAGAGAATTCTAGAATTCTAGATTGGCTAAAGCCTTTATAAGCTTTCTTTTATCTCTATTTTTACGATTTTATCGTTTGGCTTTATGCTATCAAGCACTTTTAGGCTCTCATCGCCCTCTACGTCGCCAAAGATAGTATGAACGCCATCTAAATGTGGCTGCGGCGCAAAGCAAATAAAAAACTGCGAACCACCAGTATCACGGCCAGCGTGAGCCATTGAGAGCGTGCCTTTTTTGTGTTTTTCTTTTTGCCCTACGCACTCGCATTTTATGCGCCAGCCAGGTCCACCTGTACCTGTGCCGTATGGGCAGCCACCTTGTGCGACAAAGCCAGGTATCACTCTATGAAAGCTAAGTCCGTCATAAAAGCCACTTTTGGCAAGTTCAGCGAAGTTTGCCACGGTTTGCGGGGCGCTTTTTGGATATAATTTTATATTTATATCGCCACGTTCTGTGCTAAGCACGGCATAAGCGCACTTTGCTAGCTCAGCTTCATTTATTTCATAAGTTTTTAACTCTTCCATTTTTGTCCTTTATTTTGATTTACGGCTCTTTTGCTGTTTTTTCCAGCTACAAATAACGACATATAGCCCAGAAATGCCACAGCGCCAAGCACCATCACACTAACTAAAACTTCCATTATAACCCCCCTAATTCATCACTTGCTTTATTTATTTTGCCTTGCAAAAGTGCTATTAAGAACATAACACCAACACAAGCCACACAAGCTAAAATTATAAGCCAATTTTCACTTTTACCAAAAGAAGTGAAAATAAAGCCAATAAGCCCCAAAAATCCAGCCAAAAGTGATGCGAGATAAATGTGATAGTTATTTATTTTTTGATTAACTCTATCTTTTTGGCTCATTTTTTACTCTACATTAGTATAGACAGCTTGCACATCATCATCATCTTCAAGCTTATCAAGCAGCTTTTCAAGCTCGCTCATTTGCTCATCATTTAGCGATATAGTAGAGTTTGGTAAGAATTCCAAAGCTCCTTTTTTTATCACAAGCGAGTTTTCTTCAAGTGCTGCGCTAAGCGTGCCAAAAGCCGTGTAATCGCCTATTATGCGAAGCTCATCATCGCTGCTCTCCATCTCTTCAAGCCCAGCGTCGATTAGCGCAAGTTCTAGCTCGTCAGCCTCGCCCCCATAAGGCTCGCAGCTAAATACAGCCTTGCGAGAAAACATAAAATTTAGTGAGCCAGAAGGCAGCATTTCGCCGCCGTTTTTGTTAAAAATTGATTTTATATTTGCTACGGTGCGAGTTGGATTATCAGTTGCGGTCTCTACTATGATTTGAACGCCGTGTGCGCCTTTTCCATCGTAAAATATAGTTTTGATATCTGCGCTGTCCTTACCATTTGCCCTTTTTATCGCAGCATCGATGTTGTCTTTTGGCATATTTTGTGCCTTAGCAGTTGCGATTGCGGTGCGAAGTTTTGGGTTCATATCAGGGTCAGCTCCGCCCTCTTTTGCAGCTATTGTAATTGCCTTGCCAAGCTTTGGAAATAGCTTGCTCATCTTATCCCAGCGTGCTTCTTTGCTTGCTCTGCGGTATTCAAATGCTCTTCCCATTGTCTTTGTCCTTGATAGAAAATTATAAAACGGCGATTATATCAAAAAATGCATATATTTTGCTAATATTTAAAAAAAAGGGGCTAAAATCGCTTTTGAAAAAATTCACTAAGGGGAGCAAAAATGACTTTTGAAGCAAATAATATAAACTGCCAAAACTGCGCAAATACTATAATTTCAGAGCTTAAAGAGGATTTTGGCGAGATTAAAGTAGACCTTAGCGTAAGCCCACGCCGCGTAAGCGTGCAGCTTGATGAGGACAAAGAACAAGGCTTTAAAGAGGCAATGAGCGAACTTGGCTTTGATGTAATAAAAAGAATTGATTAAAGCTTTCTAGGAATTCTAGGGAATTCTGGTTTTTGAAATTCCAAATTTAGAATTCCTAGAAATTCTAGGGAATTCTAGTTTAGGGAATTCAAAATTCTAAAATTCCTAGGAATTCTAGTTTTAGGAATTCTAGAATTTCAGCATTTTGGAATTCCAAAATTTAATAAAATAAAAAACCATGAGCAAACTTCATCTAAACATCACCGGCATGACCTGCGTAAACTGCACAAATGCCATCACAAGAGCGACAAAAAAAATAAAGGGCGTAAAAAGCGCAAGTATTAGTCTAAGCGATAATAGTGGCATTTTTGAGCTAGAAAACCAAAGCCTAGAGCAAAAAATAATAGAAAAAATAAAAGCCCTTGGCTTTGGCGTAGCGCATGATTTTAACGAGCTTTTAATGGCTCAGGCAAAAGAGCAAAAAGTGCTAGCCATAAAGCTAGCAATAAGTGCCATTAGCTCAGGCTTAATCATGCTTTTTCATTTTAGGTTGATACCGGCTAACCACGATTTTATCGCACTTTCATCGCTTATTTTATGCTCCCTTTGCCTGCTTTGCGGCACTAGCTTTTACACCCACTCCCTGCGCAGCCTAAAAGAAAAAAACTTTGATATGAACACCCTTGTTAGCCTTGGAGTGTTCTCAGCCTTTTTCTACTCGCTGTTTGCGTATTTTGCCGGCTCTCACGAGCTGTATTTTGACAGCCCTGCGATGATTATTAGCTTCGTGCTGCTTGGCAAGTTTTTAGAGAGCAAAGCAAGGGCAAAAACCAGTCTGCGCCTAAAAAGCCTAATAGACTTAAAGCCAAAAATTGCGCATTTGCTCTTGGCTGATGGCACAGAAAAGCAGATAAAAGCAAGCGAGCTAAAAATAGGCGATATAATCAGCATAAAACCAGGCGAACACGCCCCAAGTGACGCTATAATCACTTATGGCGGGGCTGAGTTTGATGAGAGTGCGATAAATGGTGAGAGTCTGCCACGATATAAAAGCGTGGGTGAAAATATCTTTGGGGGCAGCACAAATATAAATGGCACCATACTAGCAAAAATCGCTAAAAACCCAAAAGAAAGCCTGTTAGAAGGTATTATTTCAAGCTTACAGCAAAGTGCGAGCAAAAAGCTAAACATAGCTCGCCTAGCTGATAAAATCTCAAATATTTTTGTGCCTAGCGTGATTGCGATTTCGCTGCTAACGCTTATTATTTGGAGCTTTTTTGATGTTAATAGAGCCGCTATTTGCGCTATTAGCGTGCTTGTGATTTCTTGCCCTTGTGCCTTGGGGCTTGCTACGCCTATTGCCATAGTCTGCGCTCTTAGCAAGGGCTCAAAATCTGGAATTCTCATAAAAAATCCAGCCATAATAGAGCTTATTAAAGGCGCAAAAATCGTAGCCTTTGATAAAACCGGCACGCTTACAAAAGGCTCTTTAAGCGTGAGTGCTACAAGCTTAAATGATGATGATTTAAGGCTTGCTGGCTTTTTAAGCAAAGCAAGCTCGCACCCTATCTCAAAGGCAATCAGCAAATACGCAGGCACAAGCAAGGGCGCAAAGGGCATAAAAGAGCTAGCAGGACTTGGCATAGAGTATGAAGAAAACGGCGTTTTAATGCTCTTAGGCAGCATTAAACTACTCCAAAATCACGGCATAGTTCTAAATGAAAGCCAAAAAGAGCAGATTTTAGCACAAAACGCAGCTTTGGCGCTACTTGCTGTGGGTGGCGAGTATAGGGGCTTTATAGCCCTAAGCGATGAGATCAAAGAAGGCGCAAAAGAGCTAATAAGCAAGCTAAAAGCAAAGGGGCTAAAATGCGTAATGCTAAGTGGCGATAATGAAAAAAACGCTGGACAAATAAGTAGAGAGCTTAGGCTTGATGAGTATTATGCTGGACTTTTACCAAACGAGAAAGTAGAGCTTTTAAAGGGCTTTGGAGGGAGCGTGGTTTTTGTAGGTGATGGTATAAATGACGCGCTTGCGATGAAAGAAGCGATGATAGGCGTAGCAATCAGCAATTCAAGCGATATTAGCAAAGATGCTAGCGATATAATCATCATAAAAGATGATATAAAGGCACTCTCAGAGCTTTTTAGCTTAGGGCAAAAAGCGCTAAAAATCATCAAGCAAAATCTCTTTTGGGCATTTTGTTATAACGCTCTTTGTATCCCGCTCGCAGCCGGCATTTTTGGGGGTGCGGGGGTATTTTTAACCCCAGCTATCGCAGCATTTGCGATGAGTTCTAGCTCAGTAATAGTCGTGCTAAACTCTTTGCGCCTTTTAAGATAATTTTGGAATTCCAAAAGTAGAATTCCAAAATTACCTAAGCAAACTAGAATTCCTATAAATTATACTTAGCAATTCTAGAATTCCCTAAAAGCTACGCCTTGCTTAAAAGCTCTTTTATCTCGCTTTTGCTTAGAGCTCTGCCAGCACTTAGCACCACTTCATTTACCACTAGCGCAGGCACGCTTAGCACACCATAGCTAGCAATCACCGAAATATCCTTGATATACTCCACTTCAAGCCCCAAACCTAGCTCTTTTAGGGCTGATTTGCAATTTTCATTTAGCTCATTACAGCAGCCTGTGCCTAGCACCTTTATGCTTGTTATTTCACCGCTAAAACTCTTTGGCTCAAAGCTTGTCTCATTAGCATTGCAAGCACATTTTAGCTTTTTTTTCTTAAAAAACTTAAACATTTTCTCTCCTTAAATAAAAATATATGCAAAAGCATTAAAAATATAGCCTATGAGAATAATCCCCAAGCTAAGCGTAATCACAAAAGCTGCTAGCAAGCGTGGACTCATAACCTTTGAGAGCATCACAATCGAAGGCAGACTAAGTGCTGTAACACTCATCAAAAAGCTAAGCACTGTGCCTAGTCCTGCACCTTTTTCTAAAAGCGCAAGAGCTACTGGAATAGCCGCAAAAGTATCAGCATACATAGGAATTCCAACCACGCAAGCAAGTAGCACGATATACCACAAATCAGCCCCAAGCACGCTTTCTACTAGGTTTTGGGGTAAGAGATTATGGATAAAAGAACCTATTGCCACGCCTAGTAAAATATAGAGCCAAACTCGCTTTATAATGTCTTTTGCGCCGTTTTTGGCTTCTTTTATGCGCTCTTTTTGGCTTGGGGACGTGTAGTTTGCTGTGGCTTTGATGGCTGTGATTTTTACAAAGCCTAGTTTTTCTATGATATATCCGCTCAAAATCGCTATAACAAGCCCTGAGAGCAAATACGCAAGAGCGATTTTGTAGCCAAACTCGCTGATTAAAATAGCAAGCGAGGCAAGGTCAGCCATCGGCGACATAATAAGAAAGCTAAGCGTAACGCCTATGCTAAGCCCTGCGCTGCAAAATCCTATAAAAAGCGGAATGCTAGAACACGAGCAAAAGGGCGTCAAAATCCCTAACAAAGCCCCAAAAATCCTGCCCCAAAAGCCATTCATAGAACCTAAGATTTCTTTGGTTCTTTGTGGCGGAAAGTAGCTTTGGATATAGCTAATGCCAAAAACAAGCACAAAAAGCAAGAAAAAAATCTGAATGCTATCATAAAGAAAAAAATGTAGCACCGAAAAAATCTTTGAGTCAAGCTCTAAGCCAAGGGCTTCTAAAAGCCTGCTTAGCCCAGTATCTAAGTAAGAAAATGAGAAAATTTCTTTTAAAAAATTCCCCAAAGCACCTAAAATATCTTTCATTTTTTCTCCTTTTAATTGATGTTTGTCTATATATTTTTGCCTTTTTAGAGCGTGAGTTTAGAGTTTTAATTCTACTTTTACCTTAAATATCTTTCATTTTTTCTCCTTTTAATTGATGTTTGTCTATATATTTTTGCCTTTTTAGAGCGTGAGTTTAGAGTTTTAATTCTACTTTTACCTTTTTAATTACGCTCTTTATGCTCGCATTTTAGGCAAGAAATAGCATTTATGCTTTCTTTAAACTCTTTAAAACGCTCACAGTTTATGTCGTAGTGCTGCCATTTGCCCTCTTTAAAAGCAAAGACCAAGCCGCACTCACACAAAATCTTCATATGATGAGATAGAGTAGGTTGCGTTACTTCAAGCTTTTCTAAAAGCTCGCAAGCACAAAGCCTACCTTTTGTTAGCATTTTTATTATATTTAGTCTGTTTGTGTCGCTTAGGGCTTTTGCGATTTGGGCTAGTTCTTCTATACTCATTTTTTACCTTATATTGATATTTGTCTATGTATTGTAACAAATATATAGACACTTGTCAATATATTCTATAAGGAATTCTAGAATTCCTTAGCAAATATCTTGGAATTCCAACTGGAATTCTTAAAGAATTTAAGATTTATTTTGCTAGAATTTGTCAATTTCTTTTGAGGTCTTAGAATGATTAAAGTATTGAAAAATCTCGCATTTTGGGTCGTTTTAGCAATAGCACTTGGTATTTTTGTAGGATATGCTTTTCCGCAAATTGGAACCCTTAGCAAGTTTGGAATTGATTATTTCATAATGATTTTAAAGTGGATGGTAGGGCCAATTATCTTTCTTACTATTATATCAGGCATTGTGTGCTTAGAAAGCCTAAGAGACCTTGGCAGCATAGGTTTAAAAGGCTTTATTTACTTTGAAGTAGTTAGCACGGCAGCTTTGGCTGTGGGTATCTTTGGGTCGCTGGCACTTGCCCCTGGTGTGGGTATGCACTTAGATCCTAGTTCATTTGATGCTAGTAGTGTGGAGAAGTTCTCAGCTAACTCAAAAGATGTAGGCTCAGTCTGGGCGATACTAGCAGGCGCTGTGCCAAAAACTCCACTTTTGCCCTATGATGATTTAAGCACGCTTAATGGCTTTGGCTTGGTGCTTGGGGTGATTAAAAACGCTCTTTTAGCCCTAAGTATCGTTATAACGCCATTTATTAAAGCAAACACGCTTCAAGTGCTTTTTATGGCGTTAATTTCAGCTATTGCGCTAAGTTTTGCGCCAAAGAAAATCAAAGATTTGTTCATAAAGCCGATTCAAAAGGCTCAGCACTGGGTGCTAAAAGCCCTTAGCATATTTATGTGGCTAAGTCCATTAGCAGCGTATTGTGCGATGGCGTATCTTATCGGCAAGTTTGGGATTGAGAGTCTCATAGGTATGCTAAGCCTGCTAGCAACTATGCTAATTTCGTCTTTGGTGTTTATTTTTGTGATACTTGGTGTGATTTGCTACTTAGCTAAGGTAAATATATTTAAGTTCATGCGCTTTATCGCAAAAGAAGTGCTGGTTGTGTTTGCTACAAGTTCTAGCGAAGTAGCCCTTGCGCCACTTATGAAAAAGCTAGAGAGCGCAGGAATTCACAAAGGCTGTGTCGGCGTAATCATACCTTTTGGCTACTCTTTTAACCTAGATTGTACAAATATTTATTTATCATCTTGCGTGATATTTTTGGCTCAAGCTTTTGACATTGAGCTTAGTTTTTCGCATTTACTTAGTATTTTGCTGATTTTAATGGTAACTAGCAAAGGTGCTGTGGGCGTGACAGGCTCAGGCTTTGTGGTGCTAGCTGGAACGCTTGGTTCTATGCATGATGTCATACCTGTGGTAACTGTGGCAGTGCTGCTTGGGGTTGATAAGTTTATGAGTGAAATACGCGCGGTAGGAAACCTGTGCGGAAACGCAGTAGCCTGCCTAATCGTAGGAATCTGGGATAAAAAGATTGATAAAGATAAGTTTAACTACGCTATAAATCACCCTAGTGAGTTTGACTTTGAGAGGCTTGAAGCAAAAGAAAAAGCGTAGTTTGCTAAGGGAATTCTAGAATTCCTTGGCTAAATTCTGGAATTCCTTAGAAAAAATTACCAAAATTCTCTTGACTTACACTTGGTGTAATGTTTTATAATTTTTGCTAAACTTTTAAAAAAGGAAGTAAAATGAAAAAAAGTATTTTAACTCTTAGCGCAGCTGCTGCGGCTTTTTCGCAAGATTTGCCATTTGAGCGTGGTGAGATAAATCCAAATAAAACTACTTGGCTAGAAAAAGTAAGTGACGAAGAGTATGAAAGTGCTTTAAGAGAACTTCAATGAAAAAGATTTTAGCTGTTTTTGCGGTGTTTGGGGGGTGTTTTGATGAGTGCAGATATAGAAGATAGCACGCTTAAAGCGATATTTGAAAACTTTGAGAAAAGTAGTAAAAATGACAGTATAAAAGCTGGGCTTAGCCCTAGGCAAATTGAGCTTAGTAATCTAGCTGTGATAATAGCATCTGGTTCGCTTAGGCTATGGCAAGAAAGAGTAGAAAAAAGCGAGTTAAAAGCTGATGAGATAATGGAGCTTTTACGCCAAAGCACGGCTTATCTTGGTATGGCTAGGATTAGGGAATTTATCTTTGTTACAAGTGAAATTTATAAGCGTAAAGGGGTTAAAATCACAGATTTTGCCCTAGAAAGTGATGAAAATAGACTTAAAAATGGGCAAAATTTACAAATAGAGCTTTTTGGCAGTGCTACTACAAAGAGTATGAGTGGCGACTACGCACAAATTGGCAAATATTTAAGCCAAAATTGCTTTGGGGATTACTATACTAGGGTTGAAATTTTAAGCCTTATCGAGCGTGAGATTATAACATTTTTTCTTTTAGCTGCTCAAGGAGATACATCAGCACAGATGAAAGCTCATGCAAAAGCTATTTTTCTTCAAGGCTTAAATAAAGAAAAATTAATCGCCCTAATCAACGCAAATATCGCTCTTATAGGCTATCCACGCTCACTAAATGTCACCGCCGCTGTAATAGAGGCTAGCAAATAATGGCATACACAATCATAGAAGTCTCACAAAAAACAGGCGTAAGCCCACGCACTTTGCGTTATTGGTGTGATAATGGGCTTTTTCCTTTGATTGAGCATAGCCCTAGCGGTATTAGGTATTTTAGCAAAAGCGATATAGAGTGGGTAGAATGGGTTGTGCGTTTTCGTAAAATGGGTATGAGCGTTAAACGGCTTAGAGAGTATATAAATTTAGCTATCAAAGGCGATAGTACGCTAGAAATTCGCCTAGCGATGATAAAAGAAGAAAAAAGTAGAATTTTAAATGAGCTTGATGAGATAAAAGGTGCGCTTGATTGCGTGGATAAAAAAATTGAATTCTACGAAACTGCCATAAAAGCCAAAAGCGACCCACACACCAAAGGTGGCAAAAAATGCGAGTGATTTTATCGCTTTTTTGCCTTTTTAGCTTGGTTTTAGGAGAGAAAATGGAGATTTTTGTTATCATAAATGAGCAAAAGTTAAAGGCTGTTTTGGCTGAAAATAGCCGGGCTTTGGCTCTATATAAAGAGCTAGAAAAAGGCGATATCATCATAAATGCTAGTGATTATGGTGGCTTTGAAAAAAGCGGCAAACTACCATCGCCGTTGCCACGAAATGATGAGCAAATCACAATGCAGCCTTGCGATATAATTCTTTATAGCGGTCAAACTTTCGTATTAGCCTACGATACAAACTCATGGTCCTTAACTCGACTTGGCAAATTAGATGGCATAGGCAAAGATGAACTAAAAAAGCTGCTAGGCACAAGCAGCGTGGAGATAAGGCTATCTTTAAGATAGAAAAATAGCTTAGGGAATTCTAGAATTCCTTAGAATTTGTCATTGCCAAACTTCATTTACTTTGTCATTATCCGGCTTTGAGCGGATAATTGCTATCAAAAGAGTAGAGATTTTTAGATCAAGCCCTAGAATGACAAAAGTGTTGGAATTCCAAAGTTTTCAAAATATCTTACAAAACTCTTAGCCCATTTTTCGTATTCTTTATTAGCTCAATCCAAATTTACACTTATGGGCTTGGGTAAAATATTCATTTAAAATTTCTTGATACTTATCTTGGCAACTTAGGCAAGTATCAACTAAATAGCCTTTTATATTATTATATTCTCTTAAACCTCTATAATAAAAAAGCTTATGTTCGTCATCAATGATAAATGGCGTTATATTGTTTTTTAAACACTCTTTAAACATTATAAGCCTACCAGTTCGTCCATTACCATCTTCAAATGGGTGTATGCTTTCAAATTTATGATGAAAATTAATAATATCTTCTATATTTACACTTTTTAATTCATTATATGATTTTAGTAATTTTGCAATTTCTCTACTCACATTTTTTGGATTAGTTGTTTTTAAATCTCCTATAAAATTTGCCGTTTTTTTAAAATCCCCAACCACTCTATCGCTTGTATCTTTTTTTACAATAGCGTGAATTTGTTTTATAAAATCTTCATCTAGTGGCTTATCATAATTTTCTAAAATAAAATCAAATGCTTTAAAATGGTTTTTAGTTTCTATAATATCGTTAATCTCTATAACTTCATCTTTTTTTGATAATAAAGAGTTTGTTTCATAGATATATCTTGTCTGGTCTTTGCTTAGCTTACTTCCCTCTATTCTGTTTGAGTTGTATGCAAAAACTATCTGCGTATAATGATAGAGTCCGTTTTTTATGCAGTTTTTGTATTCATCAAGTAAAATTTCCAATGCCAAATTTCTACTCATCAAACATCCTTTTACACTCAGCCACTACATCAGCTTTTTCAAAGCCTATAAATAATTACAAAAATAAAAGCTTGATTTTAACTATATTTTTAAGTATTGTTTTGAGATTATATCAAAAATTTACTAAATTTCTCAAAACCTCTTGACTTACACTTGGTGTAATGTTTTATAATTTTTCATATCTTTTAAAGGAGCAAAAATGAATGAAATCAAAAATAAAGAGCGCAGGGAATTCCTAGCAAAAGCAGCCGTTGCTGGCGTAGCAATAGGTGCTGGTACAAATCTTTTTGGCGCAGTAAATAAGCCAAATATCGCTTGTAAAGGCTGGGCGGCTTTTGATGAGAGTGGCGAGCTAAAACCTTGGAGATTTGAGCGTAGAGCTGTGGGCGATGATGATATCTTAATAGAAGTGATGGCTACTAGTATCTGCCATAGTGATATACACACAGAGCTAGGGCATTGGGGTAAGCAAATCTATCCACAAGTACCCGGTCATGAGATAGTGGGTCTCGTGCGTGAAGTGGGTAAAAATGTCAAAAACTTCAAAATCGGTGACCGGGCTGGTGTAGGCTGTATGGTGGATAACACTGATATCGCTACGGCTGGGAGCGAGGAGCAATATAGCAAAAATACGATTTTTACCTACGGGTATCCATATCCTAAAGAGCCTACTGGCATAAGTCAGGGCGGATATAGCGATTATTTTGTGGTAAATTCGCATTTTGCTATCCATATCCCAAATGAGTTTAGCTGGGATGAGGCAGCCCCGCTAATGTGCGCTGGAATCACCACCTACTCACCTATAATGAAATATATGAAAAAAGGTGATAATGTAGCGATCATCGGTATTGGCGGCCTAGGGCACCTTGGGATTAAAATTGCTATTGCTAAGGGTGCGAAGGTAACGGCATTTACAACTACTAAGAGTAAAATCAAAGATATAGAGAGTTGGGGCGCAAAAGCCGTGCTAGTAAAAAGTAGCGATGATTTAGCGCCGTTTAGGGCTAAATTTGATTTTGCGCTTAGCACTATTCCTTATGAATTTGAGATGGAGCCATATATTGCGATGGTTAAGCCTTTTGGTAATTTTACTCTAGTTGGTATGCCTATAAATTTCAGCCAAAAAACCCAAACCTTAAATCTAGCTAGCACAAAAGTAAATTTAAATGCTAGTTTAATTGGCGGTATGAAAGAGACTGCGGAGATGGCTGAGTTTTGCGCTAAAGCTGGAGTTCGCCCAAATATAGTAAAAATCACTGGCGAGCAGATAAATCAGGCTTGGCGTGATGTAGTAGCAAAAAAGGCTAGATATCGCTTCGTGATCGATCCAAAGAGCTTCTAGGCTTTTTTTTAAATTAGCGAAATTTTGCTAAAATTCCGCAAAAAGGAGTAAAAATGAAAGTATTAATTTTAGATGGTGGTAAAAATTTTGGTAATAGTGGCGGCAAACTAAATACCTTGCTTTGCGAGATAGCAAGCAGTGAGCTAAAGGCTAAAGGATATGAAGTGCTACAAACCAAAATAGACGATGGCTACAATATAGATGAAGAGGCAAAAAAGGTGCTAGAAAGCGATATAATCATCTGGCAATATCCTGGCTGGTGGATGGGCGAGCCGTGGATAGTCAAAAAATATCTTGATGAAGTTTTCATGGCTGCAGCTAGTAATCTAATAAAAAGCGATGGCAGACACGCTAGTAACCCTGAGTATGGATATGGCACAGGCGGACTAGCTACAAACAAAAAATATATGATAAGCACCACTTGGAATGCACCAATTACTGCTTTTAATGACAAAAATGAGTTTTTTGAAGGGCGTGGGTGTGATGGCGTAACCTTTGCTATGCATAAGGCAATGGAGTTTTGCGGGATGAAAGCGCTGCCTAGTTTCATCTGTAATGATGTGGTAAAAAATCCAAAAGTAGATGAGTATGTAAATGCGTATAGAACGCATATAAGAGCGAATTTTTAAGCTAAGAGAATTCTATAATTCCCTAGGGAATTCTAGAATTTTAGAATTCCTTAAACGCTAGGGTCAGTCCCTATAAATGCAGATAGTTTTTTATGCGAACTAAAATCATTTATATTTGGCAACTTCACATTAGGCAAAGACTTTGCCTTTTTAATTCTAAAAAAAGTCCCTTTTGCAAATTCAGCTCGCGCTAGTACAATGAAGCTTGCAGCATCAGTATAAAAATCACGCAATTATTAAAAAGTGCTTAAAATATACTTTTTATTTCATATTTTTATTATATTTAGCAGGCTGCGCTACTTGGCGCTTTAAACCTTCATGCCTTTAAAAAAGGCTAAAATGGCGCATGATAAAACTTATAAAAGAGCTAAAACAAGGGCTAAATATGACAAATATAATAAATAAAATCTCAAAAAATCTCAAATTGGCAAGATACAAGGACGCCTTGGATTATAATGGTGATAATTAGCGCAGGGCTTGTTATCATCACGCATTCGTTTTTCCAAAACTACTTATATATGCGCCCTTGCGAGCAGTGCGTTTATATACGCTTTGCTTTTTTATGTATGACATTAGGAGGCACGTTAGCTGGCATTAGCCCTAAAAATATCATCTTAAAGCTAATTGCTTATGCTCTAAGCTTTCGGGGCGCGATTTTAGGCATTATGTATAGCTTAAAATTAGATAAAATCCATAAAGCTGCGCGTGGTAATGACCATTTTGGCGTGCAAGGCTACTTAATTCAGCCGCGCTATCCATTTAATCTACCACTTCATGAGTGGGCTTTGATTGGTTTTTGCCAACAGGGGATTGCGGATATGATAATCCTGTGGTGCCTGATGGCGCTGCGCTTGATGCCTTGCAACGCTATTTTATAGATATATAGTGATGGCTGGTATTTAGTGCCTTCTATTAAGTTTATGAATATGGTGCAATGCACACTTTTAGGCTTTGGTGTTTGTTATAGTGCTTGTAGCTATGCTAGCATGCTATATTATCACCAAATTTAAACCTAAAAAAGCCTAAAATCTATTATGCTCATCTTAGAAACAATCTAAAAGATTGATTTAATAATTTTACAAAAATTTAATAAAAATAAGCCACTATTACAAACATTTAAATTAAAAGGAAAAACAATGAAAAACTATCTTTTACTTGCAAATAGCGCCCTTGGTGCTAATGCTACTGTCGCAAGCCCGCTAAATCAAAACGCGCCGCTAAATCAAAACGCGCAAGGTCTTTTTGGCTTTAATAAAATGGCTTTGTTTGATTACGACCTAGATGATATGATAGAGTATGCAGCTCTTAGCTCGCTTTTTGCTAATGCTGGCGCTGCAAATGCAGGAGTTGCTAATCCGCTTTTTGACAATCAGCTTTTTGCTAATAACGGCGCAAATATTTTCTCTCAAATATCTGCTTTATATAATGCAGATTTTTCGCAGCTACAAACTAATAGCGCTCAAAGTCCGCTAAATCAAAACGCGCAAGGTCTTTTTGGCTTTAATAAAATGGCTTTATTTGATTACGACTTAGATGATATGATAGAAAATGCAGCTCTTAGCTCGCTTTTTGCTAATAATGCTAATACGCAGCTATTTTCTACAAATGCCCTAAATAACGCCTTTATGATGGAAGCTTATGAAGACTTTTATGATGATATGAAAGATTACTATAAAATAGGTCTTTTAAACAAGCAAGCTGCGCAAGGCGGTATGCAAGGCTTGTTTTTTATAGATGATTGATGCCTTTTTATTAGCGGCTTTTTTTGCTAGGATATACTTAGATGCGGCGCGGATTATTTACGCGCCCACACCTTACACTTATAAATATCTGGTTTTAGTTTGAATTTGCAAAGCGCCCTTTTTCTTGGAATTACTTTTTTTTACCGCTGCCGCAAGCTTCATTGTACTAGCGCGAGCTGAATTTGCAAAAGGGGCTTTTCTTAGAATTAAAAAGGCAAAGTCTTTGCCTAATGTGAAGTTGCCAAATATAAATGATTTTAGTTCGCATAAAAAACTATCTGCATTTATAGGGACTGACCCTAGCATTTAAGGAATTCTAAAATTCTAGAATTCCCTAGGGAATTCTAAAATTCTAGAATTCCCTAAGGAATTCTAGAATTTTAAAATTAAAAATACCTGCGCCTTACCCATGCGTAGTAAAACGAGCCCAAGATAAAAAGTACGCCGATAAAGCCGGTGATAACTGGCAAGCTAAACCCAAGCTCAAAAGCAAGCCCTACCCCAGATGCTACAAGCGAGGCTATGATAAAAAAGACCATATCGTTATAAGCTACGATGCGTCCGTAAAATGCGCTATCGCAGGCATTTTGAAGGCGAGTGAAGGTGTAGCTCCAAATGCTATTACAAAAAAATGCTGCTAAGAAAATGCCTAGTAAGCTCGTGTAAAAATTGCTCTCTAAGCACGCCCAGAGCATTATACAAAGCCCTTGAAATGCCAAAAAATAAATCATATTTTTCTCACTTACAAAGCGTGAGAGTAGCACTGGTCCCACGCACAGCGCAAAGGCTCTGGCTGTGTTTAAAAAACCAATAGCAAGAGCGACGCTCAAAATGCCCTTATACTCATAATCTACGAGCAAAGCCACGATAGTATCGTAAGCAAAAAGCCCCACTAATGCGTGTAAAAAAATAAGGTGTAAAATCACAGGCTTTGATTTTATGTAATAAAAAGTCTGCGTAAACATTTTTAGAGCGCCGGTGGTGGCGTTTTGTAAGGCAGGCTCTCTAAAACGGGTGCCAAAAAGTATAAAAATACCGACACAATAAAGCGCAAAATCAAAAAGAAAACTAGCCTTAATGCCGTAAAAATGCACAAAAATCCCAGCAAGCCCCATGCCAGCTGTGTATGAAAAAGCAAAAATCATTGAGTGAATTTCGTTTGCGATGATAAGATGGGGTTTTGCTAGCAGACTTGGCAGCAGACTCATTTCGGTTTGAAAAAACAGCGTCCCCACGCCCATACGAATAAAAATCAGCGCCATAAGTAACCACAAAAAATCCAAGCTATCAATTAACAAAAGTGCTAACACGCTAAGGGCTTCTGTGAGCATGAGGGCTAGCATTAGCGTGCGTTTTGGCAGTTTGTCAATGATAATGCCGTTAAATGGCGCAAGCACAATACTAGGCAAAAAAGCCATCATCGCAGCCGCCGAGAGTGCCCAAACTGGGGCTTTTAGCTCTATTAGCAAGGTAAAAATGCCAGTGTGCGAAAACCACGCGCCAAAATAGCAAATGAGCTGAACGGCACTAAGGCGCGCTAAGGCGTGATTATAGCGAAGTAAGGCAAGGTATTTTAGTAGCATTTTTTCTCTTTTTTATTATAGGAATTCTAGAATTCCTAAGGTTTTTTAAACATTTTACTAAGAAATTCTAGATTTTTATTTAGGAATTCTAGAATTTTGCTAAGGAATTCTAGATTTTTATTTATGAATTCTAGAATTCCCTATATCCCAGCCCTTCTTTTCATCTCAGTTATCATTATATCAGCACATTTTTCCCAGCTAAATAATTTAGCTCGCTCTAAGCCTTTTTTCGAGTTTTCTTGTCTTAAATTTTCATTATAATAGTAACTTTTATAGGCTTTTATATGAGCTTCGTCATCATCGTAGTCTACCATTATAGCGGCTTGCCCTACTACTTCTGGTAGGCTTGAGTTATTACTTGTTATTACAGGTGTGCCACAGCTCATAGCTTCTAGTGGTGGTAAGCCAAAGCCCTCGTATTGCGATGTATAGACAAAGAAAAGTGCGCCTGAGTATAGTGCTGCTTGATCACTATCATCTACATAACCTATTTTAAGAATTCTAGATTTTATATTTTTATCCAAAGAACCTATTTCATTTTCTAGCTTTTCAATAAAAGCATCCCAGTGAGCTCCACCTAGAACAAATACTAAATCATCTATATTATTTTTACTAATAAAATCAGCAAAGCATTTTACTGCTCTGATTAGATTTTTTCTAGGCTCAAGTGTACAAAGTGAGAATATATATTTTTTATTTTCTGGGATATTATATTTTTTTCTAGCATTTGCGATTTCATCAGCATTTGCTGGTTTAAATCTTTCATCACAAGCTAGTGGGGTTACTATTATGTTTTCGGGTTTTAAGTGTGGGAGGTGCTTTAAAAAATCAGTCTTGGTGTAAGATGAGTTGGCAAAATAATTATCAAACATCTTAAAAGATTCTAACCAACCTTCTTGGGAATTTGGATAATACTGCGGAAAAACAAGCGGCATAACATCATGGGCAATAGAAAATTTGCATATATTTGCATCTTTCATAAAATCATTACGAAACTCGTACGCTGGAGCTAAATAAAACACCTTTTGCGTGCTAGATACCACAGAAATATTTTTACTAGCTTTTATTCTTCTTGCCAAAAATTTCTTTAATAAAGAAGTACATTTTTGCCCAATTATTTTTTTTATTACTGTTTTTATAATAGCTTTTTGACTAAGAGCTTCTTTTTTCACAATACACTTTGGTAAAAACTCGCACCAATATTTAAGATTTTTAATAGCTAATTTATTATTATCTGTCTCATAATACAATACTAATTCTATATCATCTCGCCTAGCAAACTCTTTTAGCAAGCAAGCAGCCGCAAAAAACACACCACTTCTAGCCCAATGAGCGTCTTTTATATTTGCTATTAAATTTACATTATAAATTACTTTTATTTTATCCACTTTTTCACCTTTGCTTATAAAATATCTAGAATTCCCTAGAGCTTATTCTAGAATTCCTTATAGCCCAACCCTTCTTTTCATCTCAGTTATCATTATGTCAGCACATTTTTTCCAGCTAAATAATTTAGCTCGCTCTAAGCCTTTTTTCGAGTTTTCTTGTCTTAAATTTTCATTATAATAGTAACTTTTATAGGCTTTTATATGAGCTTCGTCATCATCGTAGTCTACCATTATAGCGGCTTGCCCTACTACTTCTGGTAGGCTTGAGTTATTACTTGTTATTACAGGTGTGCCACAGCTCATAGCTTCTAGTGGTGGTAAGCCAAAGCCCTCGTATTGCGATGTATAGACAAAGAAAAGTGCGCCTGAGTATAGTGCTGCTTGATCACTATCATCTACATAACCTATTTTAAGAATTCTAGATTTTATATTTTTATCCAAAGAACCTATTTCATTTTCTAGCTTTTCAATAAAAGCATCCCAGTGAGCTCCACCTAGAACAAATACTAAATCATCTATATTATTTTTACTAATAAAATCAGCAAAGCATTTTACTGCTCTGATTAGATTTTTTCTAGGCTCAAGTGTACAAAGTGAGAATATATATTTTTTATTTTCTGGGATATTATATTTTTTTCTAGCTCTCGCAATTTCATCAGCATTTGCTGGTTTAAATCTCTCATCACAAGCTAGCGGGGTTACTATTATATTTTCAGGTTTTAAGTGTGGGAGGTGCTTTAAAAAATCAGCCTTGGTGTAAG
>CAMCEN010000004.1 GCA_945873855.1 uncultured Campylobacter sp. | reverse complement strand
GCTTAAAGTTTGATTAAAATTAAAAAGTTTTTTTAAAAGTTTTTTGAAAGTTTTTTAAAAGTTTTTAGGGAATTCTAAAATTGGGTAGGGAATTCTAGTTGGAATTCTAGAATTCCTGAGTAAAATTCTAGAATTTCTAAATAAAATTCTAGAATTCCTAAGTAAAAAATACCCCCTAACCCCCAAAAACTCTAAAATTCTAGTATAATAACCCAAAATAAAAGGCTAAAAATGAAAGACTACATAAAAATCCTACAAGAAAACAACTTACTAAAAGTGATTGATACGCCCTGCTCTACCGAGCTTGAAATAGCGCATCTTAGCTATTTGGAGGTAAAAAAACCAGATTCAAAGGCTCTGCTTTTTACAAATCCTGTTGATAAAAATGGCAAAAAGTATGAAATGCCTGTGCTTACAAATCTTTTTGGCTCACAGCGTGCTTTGGAGCTGATAATGGGCTCAAAGCCAGATGAAATCGCTGCTCGCATAGAAAAGCTGCTAAAACCAAAAAAGCCTGAGAATTTCAGCCAAAAACTAGAATTCCTAAGCCAGTTAATAAGGCTAAAATCTGTGCTGCCAAAGCGACTAAAAAGCCGTGGCGAGTGCCAGCAGGTGATAAAAAGCAAGATAAATCTCTACGAGCTGCCGATATTACGCACTTGGGAGGGTGATGCAGCTCCCTTTATTACTATGGGGCAAGTATATACAAAAAGCCTAGATGGCAAGGCGCACAATGTGGGCATGTACCGCTTGCAAGTTCACGGCCCTGATGAGCTTGGTATGCACTGGCAGATTCACAAAGACGGCGCGCATTTTTTTCACCAATACGCAAAAGCTGGTAAACAGATGCCAGTTTCAGTAGCGATAGGCGGCGATCCGCTTTATATCTGGTGCGCTCAAGCGCCGCTGCCAAAAGATGTCTTTGAGCTACTTTTATACGGCTTTATCCGTGAAAAAAATGCTAGACTTGTGAAGTCTATCACAAATGATATTTATATTCCAAATGACGCTGATGTCGTAATAGAGGGCTTTGTAGATACTACGCAAGCCCTTATTGAAGGGCCTTTTGGCGATCATACTGGCTTTTACACGCCAGCAGAGCCCTTTGCTGTGATGAAAGTAAGCAAAATCACGCAGAAGAAAAATCCTATTTTTTACGCCACAGTCGTGGGTAAGCCACCACTAGAAGACAAATACTTTGGCGGTGCTACTGAGCGGATTTTTTTGCCACTTTTAAAGACTAGTGTGCCAGATCTCATTGACTATAAAATGCCTGAAAATGGCGTGTTTCACAATCTAATCTTGGCAAAATTTGCTGCTGCTTACCCAGCACACGCCCAGCAAATCGCTCATGCTTTTTGGGGCGTGGGGCAAATGAGCTTTGTAAAGCACGCTATTTTTGTAGGTAGCGACGCACCTGCACTTGATGATTATAGCGCATTTTGCGAGTATGTTCTCTCCCATATTTCGCCTGCTTCACTACTGATAACTAGCGGTGTTTGCGACCAGCTAGACCACGCTAGCCCTAATGCCTGTTTTGGCGGTAAGCTTGGCGTGGATGCAAGCGTGGATAAAAGCACGCCTGCACCGATTTTGCTTAGCGATGATGAGCTTCTCATAAAATTCCAAAAAATCAGCCCAGAGATTTTGGCTTTGCACCAGATTTTTACACACACAAAAAACCCTATAACTATGATAAAAACGCTAAAAACTGCGCCTTTAAAAGAGCTTTTTAATAAGCTTTTGGTATTTAAAGAGCATTTTAAAATTCTCGTTTTTTTAGACTGCGATGCTAGGCTAGAAAATGATTATATGAATGTTTGGCGTGTAACAAATAATATTGACGCCCAGCGTGATATTTTTATAAATGGCGAGCAAATCGGCATTGATGCTACGGCTAAAAATTCCCTTGATGACTATCATAGGCAGTGGCCACAAATGACGAATTGCACGCGCTCAGTCATTGATGAGCTTATTAAAAAAGGGCTTTTAGATAGCAATAATGAGTTTTTTGAAAAATTTGAGATTTTTGGCTAGGGGATTTTTAATCTAGAATTCCTACTTATAGAATTCTTGCTTCTAGAATTCCTACTTAAAATTTGCTAGGAATTCTAGTTGTTTAGGAAATTTTAGATTGGGGAATTTTAGAATTCTCTACTATGTCATCCCCCAGCCCCTTTGGGGGATCTCTATATGGAATTTTAGAATTCCTAGGTTTTTTGGGGGTTAGGGGGTATTTTTTAGGGAATTCTAGATGTCGTTTAGGGAATTCTAGAATAATTTAATAATAATTTTTACTAAAAACTTAAAAATTCTATTTATTTTTGCTAGAATTCAGCTTAAAAAAACAAGGAATTTTATGAATTTTGCTTTTAATGATATTTTATTTGCCTTTTTGCTAGCGATTTTTGCAGGGGCTAGCACTTGCGCTGGGGCTGCGATTGCCTTTTTTAGCAAGCAAGATAGTACAAAAATGCTCTCAGCCGGACTTGGATTTTCGGCTGGTGTGATGGTATATCTTAGCTTTGTAGAGCTTTTGCCAGCATCTATAAAAGAGTTTAGCAAACTAAGCCAAAACGGCGAAATAATTGCGCTTTTTATCTTTTTTGCCTCAATGCTCGCCTGTATTTTTATAGATAAAGTCGTGCCTGATGATGTAAATCCGCACGAAATAGAAGCGCCTGAGGCGTATTGTGAGCTTAGATTTTGCTATTTAAAGGATAGAGAACTTCACATCGCAAAGCAAAAAGCAGCTCTTGCCCAAAATAATGTGCCAGCTAGCAATAAAGCACTGCGCCGCACCGGCATTTTCACAGCTTTTGCGATTGCGCTGCACAATTTCCCTGAGGGCTTTGCGACCTTTGCTAGCGGATTAGAAAGCATAAAGCTTGGTGTGGTCGTAGCCCTAGCAGTGGCAATTCACAATATCCCTGAGGGCGTAGCTGTGAGCCTGCCGATTTACCACGCAACCGGACAAAAGCGCAAGGCTTTTATTTTCGCAGCTCTCTCAGGTCTTGCTGAGCCACTTGGCGCACTTGTAGGGGCGCTGCTGATTTTGCCGCTTTTTGGGGCGTCTGCTGTGGCGGTGAGCTTTGCTCTCGTGGCTGGGGTGATGATTTTTATTAGCTTTGATGAGCTTTTTCCAGTAGCAAAGGCTTATGCTAGCGGACACGAGTGCCTTTATGGACTTATTGCTGGCATGGCTGTGATGGCATTTAGCTTGAAGTTTTTATCGCTGATTTAGGTTTTTTGGGGGTTAGGGGGTATTTTTTACTTAGGAATTCTAGAATTTTATTTGGAATTCTAGAATTCCCCACTATGTCATCCCCCAGCTTGACTGGGGGATCTCTATGGAATTCTAAAATTCCGTCATTGCGAGCGAAGCGAAGCAATCTCTAGGAATTCTAAATTTATTCTTAGGAATTCCAGAATTCCCTACTATGTCATCCCCCAGCTTGACTGGGGGATCTCTATGGAATTCTAAATTTATTTGTGATGAGATCATCGGGTCAAGTTGGGGGATGACAACACGCAAGGCGGGGGATGACGGAATTTTAGACGGAATTTTGAATGGGATTGCTTCGCTTCGCTCGCAATGACGGAATTTCTGCAATGACGGAATTTTAGAATTCTTTGTGATGAGATCCTCGGGTCAAGCCCGAGGATGACACAAGACTTGGGAATTCAAGTTTAGGAATTCTAGTTCAGTAATTCTAGATTAGGAATTCTCTTTGGAAATTCTAGTTTAGAAATTCTAGTTTAGAAATTCTAGTTTAGGAATTCTAGTTTGGGAATTCTAGTTTAGGAATTCTAGAATTCCTAGAATAAAAGACACCCCCTAACCCCCAGAAAAGCCAAGCGAACTTATTTAGTAAATTCATTATAGATCCTTTAATTTTTTTATCTCTTCTCTAAGAGCAATTGCCTTTTCAAACTCTAAGTTTTTTGCCGCCTCTAACATCTGCGCACGCAGTTCTTTTATGATTTTTGCTCGCTCACTAGCTGGCATTTTTTCAAGTTTTTTAGCCTTATTATACAGTGGCTCGTTTGCCTCGTCGTGTAGGCTTTCTTCTATACTTCTAGCCACGCTTTTTGGGATGATTCCATGCGCTTTGTTATACTCATCTTGAATCTTGCGGCGGCGCAGAGTTACATCCATAGCTTCTTTCATGCTTTTTGTGATTTTATTAGCAAAAAGCAGCACCTTTCCATGCTCGTTTCTAGCAGCCCTGCCCATGGTTTGTATTAGCGAAGTAGTTGAGCGCAAAAAGCCCTCTTTATCAGCGTCCATGACAGCTACGAGTGCCACCTCTGGTAGATCAAGCCCTTCGCGCAAAAGATTTATTCCTATTAGTATATCATACTCGCCACGCCTCAGCCCTCTTATTAGCTCGTTTCTCTCAATTGCGTCAATGTCTGAGTGCATATACCGCACTTTAAGACCAAGCTCTAAGTAATACTTGCTTAGCTCTTCTGCCATTTTTTTAGTTAGCGTGGTGATTAGCACGCGATTACCTGCTTCTATTACCTTTTTTGCTCTATCATATAGTACTTCAACTTGATTATCACTTGGCAACACTTCAATCTCTGGGTCTAAAAGCCCAGTAGGACGCAAAATCTGCTCGTAGATGTGTGGGCTAGAAAGTTCTAGCTCATATTCATTTGGCGTAGCTGAGACAAAGAGAAAATGCGCCTTTTTGTTTATAAACTCATCAAACATCAAAGGGCGGTTATCTAAGGCACTTGGCAAGCGAAAGCCGTATTCAACCAGCACTTCTTTGCGGCTTCTATCACCAGCAAACATACCCCTAAACTGCGGCAAGCTCACATGGCTTTCATCAACAATTACTAGATAAGGGCGGTCTTTTATTTCATAATAATCAAACATCGAATATGGCGTCTCTCCAGCCTTTTGCCCTGTTAAATAGCGCGCGTAGTTTTCGATCCCTTTTGTCATGCCAGTAGCTTTTAGCATCTCAAGGTCAAACTCCACTCTTTGCTTTAAGCGTTGGTATTCCACCAAGCGATTTTCTTTTTGATAGAATTCCAAACGCTCATCAAGTTCTTTTTCTATCTCTTTTATAGCTGATTTTAGGCGGTTTTCGCCCACGATAAACTGGCTTGTAGCATATAGAGTAAATTTGCTCAAATCCCTAGTTTTTTTGCCAGTAATAGCATCTATGTGATACATGCTCTCTATCTCATCGCCAAAAAACTCTAAGCGCAGCACTTCATCATTAAAATACGCTGGATAAATATCCACCACATCGCCATTTACCCTAAAATCTCCCCTATCAAAATACGCATCATTGCGCTTATAGCCCATATCTACTAGCTTTAAGAGTAGTTCTTTTTGGCAGTAGCGCTGCGAAACTTCTAAAAATAGCACCATTCCTTGATACTCAGCTGGATTGCCTAGGCCGTAGTTTGCTGAGACTGAGGCTATTACTATCACATCATCAAAGCTAAGTAAATTTGCTGTGGCTGAGAGGCGCAGGCGTTCTAATTCGTCGTTTATTGCGCTGTCTTTTTCTATAAAAAGATCCTGCCTTGGGATATAAGCCTCTGGCTGATAATAGTCGTAGTAGCTGATGAAATACTCCACATGATTTTTGCTAAAAAAGCCCTTAAACTCGCTATATAATTGCGCTGCTAGGCTTTTGTTGTGCGTCATTATGAGTGTTGGCATGCCAAGCTCTTTTATCACATTTGCCATGGTAAAGGTCTTGCCAGAGCCAGTTACGCCTAAAAGCGTGGTGTATTTCGCCCCAGCTTTTATTGCACTTACAATGCCTTTTATCGCAGTAGCTTGGTCACCTGAGGGCTTAAATTTACTAGTTAATTCAAAAATACTTTCATTACTTTTTTTCACGGGAATTCTACTTTTTGTGCTAAAATTTTAGATAATTTTAGCAAAATTTTCGTTTTTTTATGCTAGAATACGCCCTATTTTTTTAAAAAATCCACAAAAAGGCTACATAATGGAAGAAAAAGTGCTAAACACACTGACATCAAAAGTAACTGAACTAATGCAAAAATACCAAGAAATGTGCGATGCAAACGATGCTTTGCGCAACGAACTAGTAAGCGCAAAAGCCCAAAACGAGGCAAAAAGCAATCAAATCGCACGCCTAGAAGAAGAGCTTAACAAACATCATAACGAAAGCGACGACCTACTAAAACAAGTAGAAGCTGTCCTTGGTAAATAGGTAAAAAAATGAGAGAAATCACGCTAACTATCAGCAAAAAAGATTACACAGTCAGGCTTGATGATGACTTTGCAGAGGCTTTGGAGCGTGATATATCAAATCTTTTAGGTGGCAAGACTAACTTTGAGGTAAAAGACCTGCTTTTTGCCTTTATGAAAAAATGTCAAGACCAATATGAAAACGATAAGCGTATGAATAACATGGTAAATCACCTAAGCAAGACATTAAATGTATAAAAAGGGGCTAAGATGAAAAAAGCATTTACAATGGTTGAGCTGATTTTTGTCATCGTTATACTAGGAATTCTCGCTATGGTGGCTCTACCACGCCTAGCAGGCAGTAAAAAAGATGCTGAAATAACAAGAGCAAAAGCCGAAATCGCTGCTATCAGATCTGCTATACAAACCTATCGTGGCGCAAATCTACTAAGTCAAAAACCCGGCAGCGGCTATCCTGATGATCTAAAAGCTGAAACAATAGAAAAGATCACAAACGGTACAAAACTAGGCAGTAATTGGACTGTGAACGAAGCCGGCGATACACTTACTCTTACAATTGCTGGTGACACAACTACTTTTAATTACGATAAAGCCAAAGGAAGCCTTACTTGTAGCGGAGACTCTAGTACTTTGTGTGGCAAAATAGAGAAGTAAAGGAATTCTAGATTTTTACCGTACCTAAACTCTAAACTTTGGCTCTAAACTTTGCTAGGAATTCTAGAATTCCTAGCAAAAATCTCAAAAAAAATATGGAATTCTAGTTTGTTTTACTACGAAATCATCATCACTGCTCACGCCCTAGCCCCACTTACTTACAGCTGTAAGCGCGAGCTAGAGCCTTTTAGCGAAGTTCTAGTAGAGCTTGGCAATAAGCAAAAAAAAGGCTATGTCTATAAGCAAGTGGATAAACCAAGCTTTAAATGCAAAGAAATACTAAGCCAAACTGGCTTTTATCTCACAGCCACGCAAATACAGCTTTTAGAGTTCATTTCAAATTATTATTCTAGCGAGCTAGGCGTGGCAGCAGGGCTTTTTGAGCCTTTTTGTGAGAGTAAAAATATTAGTAAAAATATTTTAGATACTAGCGAGTTTAGTGGTGATTTTAGCACTTTGCCAGAACTAAGCGAGCTACAAAACAAAGCCCTTGATTTTAGCCTAAAAAACGATGTTAGCCTTATTTTTGGCGATACTGGCAGCGGCAAAAGTGAAATCTACATAAGCGCAATCGCAAAAACCCTAAAAACAGGCAAGCAAGCCCTACTTCTCATGCCTGAAATCGCCCTAACCCCACAAATGCAAAAACGCCTAGAAAAATACTTTAGCCAAGGCGTGGGGCTATGGCATAGCAAAATCGCAAAAGGCAAAAAAGAAAGGATTTTAAAGGATTTTATGAGTGGCAAAGTCCGCCTAATAGCAGGTGCTCGCTCAGCTCTTTTTTTGCCATTTAAAAACCTTGGGCTAATAATAGTAGATGAAGAACACGACGAAAGCTACAAAAACGCTAGCAAGCCTTGCTATAACGCAAGAGATTTGGCAATCTGGCTGGCTAAAAATAGCAAAAAATCTAGAATTCCTAGTAAAAAAGAACTTAGCGCAGAAAATTCTAGAATTCCTAGTAGCTTAGATTATGATTTTGAAGGCATTCGCACCATTTTAGGTTCAGCTACGCCAAGCGTGGTAAGCTATCACAAAATTCCACATTTTCGCCTAAAAGGCACCTTTTTTACCTCAAGCAAAGAGTTTCTTTTTGACCACTCGCCACTAGGGCTTTCAAATATGATTATTTCGCACTTAGCAGCTGTTTTTGATGCAAAAAAACAAGCCGTGATTTTTTTGCCAACTCGTGGCAATTTTAAGGTGCTGCTTTGTAAGGACTGCGGCAAAAGCTTTAGCTGTCCCTTTTGCGCTGTAAATATGAGCCTACACAAAAACGCAAATGCTCTTAAATGCCACTATTGCGGCTTTAGCTCGCCTTTGCCTAGCTCATGCGAGCACTGCGGTGGTTCAGTGCTACAAAGCCAAAAAATCGGCACTAGCGAGTTAAAACTCATGCTAGAATCAGCTCTGCCAAAGGCAAAAATAGCAAAGTTTGATAGAGATGAGATAACCACAGCAAAAAAGCTCGAAGCTTTGCTAAAAGACTTTAACGAGGGCAAAATCGATATCTTGGTTGGCACGCAAATGCTAAGTAAGGGGCATGATTATCACAATGTAGAACTTGCTGTTATTTTGGGGCTTGATGAGCATTTGGCGCATGCTGATTTTAGAGCTAGTGAGAAGACCTTAGCACTTGCTATGCAAATAGCAGGCAGAGCTGGCAGAGCAAGCCACGGCAAGGTCATCATCCAAACCGCCCAGCAAGAGTTTTTTGAGTCATATTTAAGCGACTTTGAGCTTTTTATAAAAGACGAGTTAAAGCTTAGAGAGCCCTTGTATCCGCCCTTTGCTAGGCTCTCTCGCATTCTCATCTCGCACGCAAACGAGCAAAAAGCAGCTAGGATTACAGAGCAGATTTTAGCCCAGCTAAAAAGCATAGAAAACCTTGAAATCATCGGTCACGGCAAGGCCTCTATAGCCTACATCGCTAGTAAGTTTCGCTACTCTATTTTGCTGCGCGCTCACTCTCACAGCCCACTTTTAAAAGCCGGAAATATCGCCCTAGCGTATGGCGCTACTACTGATATTGATCCATTTAATTTTAATTAAAAAGTAAGGAAATTTTTTGAATACATAGGGAATTCTAGTTTTTATTCTAGGGAATTCTAGTTTAGGGAATTCTAAAATTCCTAGGCTTTTTGGGGGTTAGGGGGTATTTTTTATCTTAGGGAATTCTAAATTTAGCCTTAGGAATTTTAGAATTCCTAAACTTTTAAGTGAAAAAATATTTCTTGATTGCCGTTTTTGCCTTTAATAGCGCAGTTTTCTTGTGCTAGTATTTTAAAGCCAAAATCAGCACAAAGCCTATTAAAATCAGCCAGTGCTTCATTTATGGCTTTTTGGTCGCAAACCACGCCTTTTTTATCCCTTTTTGCCTTTAAACCTACTTCAAACTGAGGCTTAAAAAGCACTATTATTTCATCATTTGCAAGGGTTTTGATACAAGGCAAAACCAAGCTAAGTGGTATAAAGCTAAGATCAGCTGTGATGAGAGCAAAGCTGCCAGCACAATAAGTGCTAGCAAAGTCTCTAATATCCGTGCTCTCACGGCAAATAATGCGAGGATCGGCCCTGAGAGTGCTATCAAGCTGTCCCTCGCCCACATCCACACACACCACGCTACTAGCACCGCTCATAAGCAAAACCTGCGCAAATCCACCAGTGCTTGAGCCTATATCAAGGGCATTTTTGCCTTTTACGCTAATCTTTTGGCTCTCTAAAAAGCTCTTTAGCTTCAAAGCCCCACGACCTACGAAAATCTCGCCATCACAAGCAATTTCATCATCCAAGCTTAGATTTTGCGATGGCTTTGAGATTAGCTCTCTGCCAGCAAAGATTTTTTGCGCTTTTATAAGCTCGCTAGCTTTGTTTCTGCTGATATTTAAAACCTGTGCTACTCTTGCATCTGCTCTCATTTTTTGTCTTTTTTTACTGGTTTTGGTAAAAAATTCTAGAATTCCCTACTATGTCATCCCCCAGCTTGACTGGGGGATCTCTGTGCTAGGGAATTCTAAATTTATTTGCGATGAGATCCCCCGAAGGGGTCGGGGGATGACACAACCCTTAGGGAATTCTAGAATTCTCCAAGCCCTCTAGCCACTCTTCGGCTGCGTCCACGGTAGTGGCTGGTGGAATTTCGTGCCGATTTTTCAAGGCAAAGCTGCAGAAAAACGGTGCGAAAGTTTCGCCAGAGCAGCTGAGCTGCGCAAGGCTTGCTGGACAAAAAGCGTCCACGAACTGAGCCTATAAAAATCAAGAATTCTCTAAGCCCTCTAGCCACTCTTCATCCACGATTTTTACACCTAGTTCATTAGCTTTTGCTAGCTTTGAGCCAGCTGCCTCTCCTGCTAGTAAAAAATCGGTCTTGGCTGAGACTGCGCTAGATACTTTTGCCCCAAGGGCTTCAAGCCTAGCTTTTATAGCCTCTCTTGGGCTTTTTAGCGTGCCAGTTATCACTACGCTTTTGCCATTTAACGCAGCACCGCTAGTATCAACCGCCTCAGGCAAAACCGGCTGTATAAAAGTAAGTAGCTCACGCACCTTACTCTCATTTACACGCACAAACTCCAAAAAGCTCTGCGCCATATTCTCCCCAAAGCCATCAAGGGCTATTAGCTCATCATAGCTAGCACTAAGCCACGCAGCTCCAAAGGCTCTAGCGATTTTTCTAGCTGCTACCTCGCCTATTAGCTCGCAGCCAAGCGAGGTTATAAAACGCTCCAAAGTAGGCGTTTTACTCTTCCCAATGCTTGATAAAATATTGTTTATTTTACGCTCTTTAAAGCCCTCTAGCCCAGCAAAAGAGCTCTCATCCAGCCTATAAATATCAGCGATATGTCTTAGCCTGCCACTCTCATAAAGTAGCGTAATAATCGCAGCTCCAAGCCCATCAATATCCATGCATTTTTTGCTAGCAAAATATATTAACAAGCCTAGCTCACGCTCTTTACACTCTAAATTTTGGCATTTTAAAATCGCCCCATCGCTAAAAAGCTCTGACCCACAGCACGGACACACGCTAGGCGGGGTGATATCCTTGCTTATTTCGCCCCTGCGCAAAGAGCCGGTGATCTTTGGTATCACATCGCCTGAGCGGATTATGCTGATAACATCGCCTATTTTTAGTCCAAGTCTTTTTATCTCGCCAGCATTGTGTAAAGTAGCGTTTGATACCATCGCACCATCTATATTTACAGGCTCAAGCACGCCCACAGGCGTAATAGCCCCAGTCCTGCCTACCTGCCAGATCACATCTTTTAGCCTAGTAGCAAGCTCAAGTGGTGGGAACTTATAAGCTACCATAAAGCGAGGGAATTTCACAGTATAGCCCATATTTTGCGCTAAGTTTAGCTGATTTACACGCACGACCATGCCATCCATTAGCATTTCTTTTTGCTCTCTTGCATTTAGAAGCTTTTTGTAGGCTTTTTGTATCTCATCAAAGCCCACGCAAAGCTTACAAAAATCATCTCTTAAAAAGCCCAGAGAGCGCACAAACTCCATAATCTGCGAGTGCGTAGTGTAATTAAACTCATTTTCTAGCGAGTTTTCGCCCACGCCCCAAGGATAAAAGCGCAGTCTACGAGAGCGAGCCACGCTGCTATCAAGCTGACGAAGTGAGCCAGCGGCTGCGTTTCTAGGATTTGCTAGTGGTTTTAGCCCAGCTTCTAGCAAGCTTTTATTTACTTTCTCAAAATCAGCCTTTGTGATTACTACCTCGCCACGGATTTCTATGCGAGATTTATAGGCGATTTGCTGCGGGATAGAGGCTATGACTTTTGCGTTGTGAGTTACATTTTCGCCTATTTTACCATCGCCTCTGGTGGCAGCTTTGATTAGCTTGCCATCTTCGTAGAGTAGATTTAGGCTCGCACCATCAAACTTTGGTTCTACAAAAAGCTCTAAATCAGCCTTGCTCCCACGCTCTAGCCACTCTTTTAGCTCACTAGAATTAAAAATATCCTCCATTGACCACATAGGCGCAATATGAGCTGATTTCTCAAAGCTTTCTAGCACCTCGCCACCTACTTTTATGCTAGGGCTATCTGGGCTTATGAAAAGCGGATTTTGCTCTTCAAATTCTAGAATTCTGTGATATAGCTCGTCATACTCAGCGTCAGTTGCAAGCGGGGTATCATCTGTATAATACGCCTTTGCCCACTTTTTTAGCGTGCTAATAGCTTCTAAATACTCTTTTTGGCTCATGCGACTCATTTTCGCCCCTTTTTAAAGTGCTTTGTAGGCACTATGCAGTGTTAAAAGCTGAGCATGTTCTAAGCTGTCATGAACTCTAATTATACTAGCTCCATTTTCTATGGCTTTTTGGTGTAAAAATAAAGTGCCAGCAAGGCGGTTTTCTACGCTGCTTGGATGGTAGGCGTTTATTATACTTTTGCGGCTTGCCCCAACTAGCAACTCGCAGCCAAAGCGCAAAAAATGCTCTAAGTTTTTTATAAGCACCAGTCCTTGCTCATGACTTTTGCCAAAACCTATACCTATATCTAAGATGATATTTTCTCGCTTTAAGCCTACATTTTCGCATTCTTTGATTTTTCTTTCAAAAAACTCATCAACAAGCTCTATTATATCGCCATTTACAGGCTCTGAGCTACCTTTTATACCACCGTGCATAAGGCAGTATTTTGCGCCGTACTCGCTAGCGATTTTAGCAAGGGTAGGATTTGCGCTTATATCATTTAGCAAGGTTATGCCGTTTTCTAGTGCGTATTTAGCGCAGTTTTCATCAAAGGTGTCTATGCTAAGTTTTGCTTTTTTAGCAATATTTGAGCTTTTTAGTATATCAACTGCTGATTTTACACGCTCAAACTCAGCTCTAGCACCGATATATACGCTATCAGGGCGAGTGCTAGCCCCGCCTATATCAAGCCAAGAAACACCACTTTCTATCATCTGGGAAGCTCTATTTGCTATGCTTTTTTCATCCACGCGGCTTTTAGGATTGAAGCTATCATCTGTCATATTTAGCACGCCCATTATTTCAGGGTTTGGAGAGATTTTTGTATTTGGGAATTCTAGTTTTAGATAGCGTGAGAGCTCTTTTAGCCCAAAGTCTTGTAAGGCCTCTTTTTTCTCTAAACTTTTTAGCTGTTTTTCATTTGCTATTAGCACCGCCCTGCTTAACTCTTTGCCACCAAGTATCGCATTTTCAGGACTTAGTACCTCAGCACCGCAGCTTAGAGCATCTTGTTTTAGGATATTTATAGCAGCTAAGCTTATTTCTTTTATGAGAAAAAAGTGTAGTTCTTTTTTCTCGCTCATTATTTTTTTGCCCATTTTATGGACTTTTAGCTTAGCGCAAAGTGCGTTAAAATCGCTTTTTGCTGAGATTTTTTGGATTTTCATTTTTTTACCTTATTTAGTTTTTTAGGCCTTAGGAATTCTAGAATTCCCTAAATCTAGAATTCCCAAATCTAGAATTCCCTAAACTAGAATTCCCTAAATCTAGAATTCCTATGATAATCAGCGTTTACTTTTTTTCATCAAAAGCAGCAATAAGGGCGTAAGAACATACTCAGGCGCAGTATTTAAAGCACTGATATAACTAAGCTTTTTAAAATATTCTAGCTCATCTGTGCTAAAAACAAACCCACTATCAAGCGCATCGCAAATGATATCACCAACTAGCTTTGAGAGTTCTAGGGCACTTAGCTTGCCATTTTCTTTAAGCTCTTTTTGGGTTTTTACAAACTCACCTAGGCTTTTTAGATCAATGCGCCACAAATCAAGTCCGTGCTCACACCTGCCTTTTGCCCTGCTTCGCACCTCTAGCATGAGCCTTGAGCGCACGGTAGGCAAAAGCGTATTTTTGCTAGGGACAATGAGAGTAAAAACTATATTTTTTGGCGGTTCTTCAAGTATTTTTAGCAAAGAGTTTTGAACCTCAGCACCTAGCTTTTTAGCCATGATTACTATGTTTTTTTGCTCATACTCGGCAATGTAGGCCTCGGCTATCACGCTCTTAGCATCTTCAAGTAGCATATTCTCATACTCAAAAATACGCGCATTTTTACCATCAAACTCGTCTTTTATGCTCTCAAAATCACTTGAAATAATAATTTTATTTTGCATTTAAAGAGTGATTTTACCCAAAATTACTTCGCTTAAACTCATGTCAAAAAGCCTAAAAAGTGCAAGTATTTTGATATCTAATAAAGGATCGTTTTTCTCTAGGCAAAAGGCGTTTTGGGCTTGTTCGCCAAAAAGCCACATATAGCTATTTTGATGGCTTTTTGCAATAAGACTTAGTTTTGAACTACCCTTGCCTATGTAAAAATACACAAAGTTATTGCCAAAACTGATATTTAGCATATCATCTAGCAACGCCATCTCACTCTCATCAAGCACGCTAGCTTCAATGCGTGGATACAAAGAGCGCAGTGGCACTACTGGGATTAGCGGACGGGTTTTGCTAGGGGTGTTGATATTTTTGATAAAATACTCTTCAAACCAGCTATACTCATCATCACAGACTAACACTATACTAGCACCATCTAAAAAATACCCAAGCTTGCTTGAAAGTAGACTAGCCCACGCCACGCGTTGTTCTTCAAGCCAGTTCATGATAATACCCTCAAACTCAGCACCCCTGATAGCACCAAGCGTCCAGCTAATAAGATCCATTTTTAAAGCTTTTAGGCGTCTAGTTTGTAGGCTTTGTGTAAGGCTCGCACTGCTAGCTCGCCGTATTTTGCAGCTACTATGATAGAGATTTTTATCTCGCTAGTTGAGATCATTTCTATATTTATGCCCTCAGCTGCTAGCGTGCTAAATGCCACGCTTGCTACGCCAGAGTGGCTTTTCATACCAACGCCAACTATGCTTACTTTTACCACATCGCTATCAAACTCCACGCTTGAAGCGTATTTTTCTACCACAGCCCTTGCGCTATCTACTTCGTTTTGCGGGACTGTAAAGCCTAGATTTGTAGTGCCGTCTTTTTGCCCTGCGTTTTGGATGATCATATCTACATTTATGTTTTTATCGGCTAGGGCTTTAAAGATTTCAGCTGAAGTGCCAGGCCTATCTAAAACACTTCTCATAGTTACTCTTGCTTGGTTTTTATCAAGCGCAATTCCGCTTATTACTACATCTTCCATATTTGTCATATTTTCTTCTCCTGTGATTAGTGTACCTTCATTGTGATTAAAGCTTGAGCGTGTTACTAGATTTACATTTAGCTTTTTAGCAAGCTCTACGCTGCGGTTTTGTAATACCTTTGCGCCCATGCTAGCAAGCTCTAGCATTTCATCATAGCTGATTTTTTCTAGCTTTTTAGCATTTGGTTCTATGCGTGGATCAGTGGTGTAGACGCCATCTACATCAGTATATATCTCGCATAAATCAGCCTTTAAAGCCCCGGCAATTGCCACCGCACTTAGATCTGAGCCACCTCTGCCTAGCGTGGTTACTTGACCGTGCTCATTTACACCTTGAAAGCCAGCTATTACTACGATTTTGCCATCTTTTAGAGCTTCGTCAATGTTTTTTGTATCTATGCTTTTTATGCGTGCTTTTGTAGCGCTAGTATCAGTGGTGATCCCTGCGCCTCTGCCACTTAGGCTGATTGCTGGATAGCCTTTTGCGTTTAGTGCGATTGAGAGCAGAGCTGATGTTACACGCTCACCAGAGCTTAAAAGCATGTCCATATCTCTATCTTGTGGAGCGTTTTTAGCAAAGTACTCAGCGTATTCTATAAGCTGATTTGTAACCCCACTCATAGCTGAGACTACGACTACTAGGTCGTTGCCTGCCTTTTTATTTTCTATTACTCTTTTAGCAACTTCATCAATGCGCTCTAGCGTGCCTACGCTTGTGCCACCGTATTTTTGAACTATTAGCATTATAGATATCCTTTCTCTTTAAAGTGTTTTATAACCTTGCTATAAACTTCTTTTTTAAAGTGCGTTACCACTCTCATTAGCTCATTTACATTTATAAATTTATAGTCATCAAACTCTGGTTTTTTGGTATTTATATCTATTTTGGCATCGCCTTTTAGTCTAGCTAGAAAATACTTTTGGCTCTGCCCCCAGTATGGTGCCATTTTTTTTCTAGCGTGTTCTGGAAAATCATAGCTTAGCCACTGGGGATACTCAGCTATGATTTCTACTTTGTTTGTGCCGATTTCTTCTTCAAGCTCACGAAATAGCGCATCTCGTGGCGTCTCGCCATCATCTATGCCACCTTGTGGAAACTGCCAAGCACCCTTTATATCACTGCGTTGTGCTACTAGCACTTTACAATCAAAAGGATAAGTTGGCGCAAGCACGATAATAGCTACATTTGGACGATATTTCTTTTCTTGCATCTGCCTTGCCTGTGGATAAAAAATTTTGCGATTTTAGCCAAAAAGCCTTTAAATTTTTATAAATTTTGAGCTATAATTTTAGCATGAGAGTTTATATACATATACCATTTTGCGCCTCAAAGTGTCCTTATTGCGCTTTTGGCAGCTTTAGTGATTTTAGTCTTGTAAGGCAGTATTTTGATGCTTTAAATAAAGACTTAAATCATCAGCTAAAAGAGTTTTTAAAAGCTAAAAAGCAGATAAAAAGCATATTTTTTGGTGGTGGCACGCCTAGCGTGGTGGGCGTAAAGTTTTATGAAAAAATCATGGATTTGCTGCTGAGCCATTGCGCTAAAAATGCTGAAATCACCTTTGAGGCAAATCCAAACTCAGCCAAGCTAGAGTGGCTAAAAAGCATAAAAAATCTAGGCGCAAACCGCATTAGCTTTGGGACACAAAGCTTTGATGAGAAAAAACTAAAATTCCTAGGTCGCACTCACAGCAGCGCTGATACTTTTATGGCTGCAAACAATGCGCTTAGAGCTGGTTTTGAGCGAATAAATGTAGATTTTATCTACGGCACAAAACTTGATAGTAAAAAACTTTTAAGCTCTGAGTTAGAGGGCATAGAAAAGCTTAAAAATCTAGGCGTAAAGCACATTAGCGCCTACGCTTTGACCTTAGAGCAAAACACGCCATTTTATGCTCACAAAAACTACGCAAAAGAAGCACCGATTTTGGCAAATTTTATGATAAAAGGGCTAAAAAGTTTAGGCTTTTTGCAGTATGAAATCAGCAATTTTTCGCAAATTGGCTATGAGTGCGAGCATAATCTTGGCTACTGGATGGGCGATGAATACATTGGCGTAGGGGCTTTTAGCGTGGGCTGCGTGGGCAAAACTAGGCTTTATGCTCACAGCCTCATTGAAAACTACATAAATGAACCACTTTTTCGCAAAAGCGAGTATTTGAGTGATGATGAGTGGAGCGATGAGAGATTACTTTTAGGTCTTCGCTCAAAGCTTGGCGTGGATGAGAAATACATAAAAAACAAAGAAATTCTAGAATTCCTAGAAAAAGATAAAAAAATCTTGCGAGAAAATGGGCGAGTTTTTAATAAAAACTTCTTGCTTGCTGATGAATTAGCTTGCATGCTTTGCTAATTTAAGCAAAAAAGAAAGCAAAATGCGCTAAAATCACGGAATTTTTACGCAAAAAAGGGCGCAAATGTTTGGTATGAGTTTGCCAGAAATCATTGTTATTTTGGTTATTGCGGTGCTTGTTTTAGGGCCTGATAAATTGCCTGAGGCACTTGTGAAGTTTGCTAAGTTTTTTAAATACTTCAAAGCCCAAGTAAGCTCAGCAAAAAGCAACTTTGAACAAGAGGTGCGCATAGCTGAGCTTAAAGCTGATGCTGCTAAACTAAAAAGCTCAGTTACTGATATAAGCTCAAATGTGCGAAAAAAACTCACTTTTGAAGAACTTGATGAGCTAAAAAAATCAGCTAGCGATTTTAGCGCAGAGCTAAAAAGCAGCCTTGATTTTAGCCAGACAAATACAAGCAGCGAAGGTTCTAGCGAGAATTCTAGAATTTCTATTGAGAATTCTGGAGTAGAGAATTCTAGAATTCCTAGTGAGAATTCTCAAAACCAAGTTTTAGATAAACTAAATGTTTTAGATAAACTAAACTCTGATCCCTTAAATACTAAAATAGACGAGCAAAGAGAAGGCAAAAATGTTTGAAGATTTAAAACCGCATTTAATAGAACTTAGAAAGCGTCTTTTTATCAGTGTTTTAGCACTTATTGTTTGTGTGATTGGATGTTTTGGCTTTTGGGAGTTTATTTTAGCCTTTATCTCAGCTCCCCTAAAAGGTGCATTGCCAGAGGGCAGCGATATTATTTTCAAAGAAGTAACCGAGCCCTTTTTTACTGCTATGAAAGTAGCCTTTATAGCTGGGCTTTTGGTCGCTTGTCCTGTGATGTTTTGGCAGTTTTGGCTCTTTGTAGCACCTGGGCTTTATGATAATGAGAAAAAATTTGTTATCCCTTTTGTATTTTGCGCTACTTTAATGTTTTTTTTAGGGGCTGCGTTTTGTTATTATTTCGTGCTTCCAACAGGACTTCATTTTCTTATAAACTTTGGTGGGCAGCTGTTTTTAGCCTTGCCTAGTATAGGTGAATATGTGGGCTTTTTTACCAAGCTTGTTATTGCCTTTGGACTTAGTTTTGAACTACCTGTTATTAGCTTTTTTCTAGCAAAAATCGGGCTTATTACTGATGAGAGCTTAAAGGCGTATTTTCGCTATGCGGTGGTGGGAATTTTTATCTTTGCAGCTGTGATGACGCCGCCTGATATTTTTAGCCAGATTATGCTAGCAGCGCCGCTTATCGTGCTATATGCGCTTTCAATCTACATCGCAAAACTTGTAAATCCAGCTCAAAATGATGATGAAGATGATGAAGATGATGAGGGCACAGAGCTAGAAAAGAGCCAAAATGCGTGAACTTAAGCTTAGCTCTTATGATTATTTCTTGCCTGAGGGGCTAATAGCTACTAAACCAGTAGAGCCAAAAGGACAGGCAAAACTGCTAGTTTATGATAGAAAAAAAGATAACATAGAGCACTTGCATTTTAGCGATCTTGCGCAGATTTTGCCAGAGTGCGCTATTATCTTTAACGATACAAAGGTGATAAAAGCTCGCATTTATGGGCAAAAGGACAGCGGCGGCAAAATAGAAATGCTACTAAATCAGCCGCTTGGTGGTTCGAATTTTAGCTGTTTTATAAAAGGCTCTGTTAAGGCTGGGCAAAATCTAGAATTCCCTAGCGCTCTAAAAGCGCAGGTTTTAGAGCTAAAAGATGATGGCTCGCGCGTAGTAAAAATCACGCAAAATGAGCGTGAGCTAGGAGCACATGAGCTTTTTGCAATACTCTGTAGCATAGGTCATGTCCCCTTGCCACCCTATATAAAAAGAGCTGATAATAAAGACGATGAGAGCTGGTATCAAAGCATTTTTGCTAAAAATATGGGCGCAGTAGCAGCTCCAACTGCTAGCTTACACTTTGATGAGAACATGCTTCAAGAGCTAAAGCAAAAGCACGAGCACGCCTTTATCACGCTGCATGTGGGGGCTGGGACTTTTAAAGGTGTGGAGAGCGAAAATATCTTAGAGCATAAAATGCACAGCGAGTACTATGAAATCTCTAAATCAGCCAAATCCATCATAAATAGCACACAAAAACTACTAGCTGTGGGCACTACTAGCACTCGCACGGTTGAGTATTTTGTGCGAAGTGGGGCTAGTAGTGGGGAGTGTGATCTTTTTTTGCATCCTTTAAATCCGCCAAAAAGAGTGGATTTTTTGCTAACAAACTTCCACTTGCCCAAAAGCACGCTAATTATGCTTGTAGCTAGCTTTTTAGGGCTTGAGAAAACATTAGAACTTTATAAAAAAGCTGTGGAGATGAAATATAGATTTTATAGCTACGGCGATGGTATGCTTATTATTTAAAAAGGATAAAATATGAATAAATTATTATTACTTCTACCAAGTCTAGCTAGTGCTGATTTGATTCAAGATTCGTATAAAGAACAATTTTACCAACTATCTAAAGCAAATTTTGAGATAATAACTGCTTTTTTGGTCATTTTTATCATCGCCTCTTTGACTTATCTTTTTAGCCTAACAAAAACAAGCAAACACAAAACCATCATCCAAACAGGCGATATCATAAGCGCAGTCCATAGCAAAATCATCAAAAAAGATGTAGACTTGCTAAGAATACTAGATAGCTACCTAAGCATCTTGCACCAAAAAGCCGCAAAAAGGGACAACAAAGTATATTTTAATTTTAGCCACTACTACCCAAGGTATGTAAAAGCAATACATGATAAGGTATGTATACTTTTTTATACCTTGAGTGAGTTTGTGATAGAACACACAGAAAACTCTCACATCATCATCGGTCTAAGAACAAAAAAATCCAGTAATGAAAAGAGCGTAAGATACGAGTTTTACATTAAAAGCGACTGCCCTATTCCACAGCTAGAAAAAGGCGATATAAAAAATACCTTAGAAAAAAACAGCAAAACGATAGAAATAATACATAAAGGCAAAAAAGAGCTAAAAAACTGCGTGTTTTTTGAGTTTTACAAGCTAAAAACCGCAAAACTAGTAGCAGATATTTTAGGCACAAAAATAAACTTTTCTAGCTGGCAAAAGCACAATTTTCTTAGCTTTGAGTTAGAGTTTGAGCTTAGCAACAAACCCTACGAAGTAAAAAATAAATACTCGCATTTTTTTGGGCTAAATACTATTATCTTAGAAGATGATATTTGCGGCTTTTACCAAATCGCCTCAAAGCTAAAACAATTTAAGCTAAATATACAGCCAAAGATGGACTTAAAACTAGCAAAAGAGCATCTTTTTAACCCTATTTTCTCGCCAAAATTTATCTTTATAAACACTAGAGTTTTGCGCAATTTCACAGCCAAAGAAATAAATCAAATAAAACAAAAGCAAGCAAAATACGGCTTTTTGATTATTTTAATCAGTGATTCTACGACATTTGATCACTATAACGGCTCTTTTGAAAACTATGTGCTACTTAAACATCCAATAAATATAGACACTCTTTTAGCAGCTATGAATACTACCCCCCCCCCACGACTTCTCAAATAAAATGATTCAATAGCCTTTTAGCAGGTATTTTATCCTAGGAATTCTAGAATTCCTAAATCTAGAATTCTTGGGATAACTAACAATCTAGAATTCTCTTTAAGGAATTCTAGAATTTTCGTCATTGCGAGCGAAGCGAAGCAATCTCTAGGAATTCTAAAATTTTGCTCGCTTTTAGGCTAGATAAATCTAGAATTCCTAGAATAATCTAGAATTCCTAAAGCAAAAAGCACTAGAAATTCTAGATTTTGGGGAATTCTAGTTTAGGAATTCTAGAATTTTACATAGGAATTCTAGAATTCTAGATTTTATAATTTTGGCGCAACATTTGACATAAACCAAAGCAAGCCAAACAAAGCTCCAGCTCCCTTTGGCTTACTCTCATCGTATAAAAACTCATAAATATCCTTGCGCGCTATAAAGACAAGTTCTATACACTCATCATCCACACCGCCACCTTGCCCTTTTTTCATACTCTCATCAATGATAGCATAAAACACACTTTGACGATTTGCGCTAAATCCAAGCCCGGTAAAACTAGAAGTGATATAATTTACGCTAGGCACAGCGTATCCTGTCTCTTCTAGCACTTCTTCTATTGCTACCTCTCTTGGCTCCAAGCCCTCTTTATCACACAGCCCAGCGCAGAACTCATAGCTAAAGCCTGTATTTTCATCTATTTTGCTAGTATCGCCGCCCGTTTCGTGATACCACAGACTTGGGCGAAACTGCTTAACAAACAAAAAAGCATCCTTATCTTTATGATATAGCAAGATTGATACGCTATCATGTGCTTTTATACAATCCCATTTTCGCCTAATGCCATTTTGGCTAAAAACAATGCTAAAAGGGCGAATATACTTACTCTCTCCAAGCTCAGTTATTTTAATATCTCTTATAGTAGTATCCATGTAGCAAGTCCTAAAAAGCTTAAAAAGCCCACTACATCAGTCATCGTAGTAAGCAGTACTGGGCTAGCCACAGCCGGATCTACACCAAAACGCTTTAAGCTCATAGGGATTATCGCCCCAAAAAAGCCAGCCCCAGCTAGATTTATAAGCATCGCAGCAGCTATTACAAAGCCAAGCCCTGCCATGCCAAACCACACATGCGCCACAAGCCCTACAAGCACTGCAAAAATCACTCCATTTACAAAGGCTATGGCAAACTCACGGCCGATTACGCTCTTAGCATTTGAAAAAGTAATCTCACGAGTAGCAAGACGGCGCACGGTTACAGTTAGTGCTTGCGTGCCAGTATTTCCACCCATGCTAGCAACAATAGGCATCAAAATCGCCAAAGCTACGATTTTATTTATACTCTCATCAAAAAGGCTAATTACAACAGAGCTGATTATCGCAGTAATTAGATTTAGCACCAGCCACACAGCGCGTGCCCTGCCCGCTTTTACCACGCTTTCTTCTTCCTCTGCTTCGTCATTTACTCCAGCTAGGTTATAGATTTGCTCAGTAGCACTCTCTTCTAAAAAATCGTGTATATCATAGTTTGTGATGCGTCCTAGCAAGACGCCTGCTTTATCTACTACAGCTATAGAGCTTAGATCATAGTCTTTTACGATCTGCGCAACCTCTGTTATATCATCATCATCACGGGCAAAATGCGCCTCATACTCGCTACCATGCTCGCTCATAATCTTTGCCAAACTATCGCTTGGCTCAAATAAAATCATATCATCAATAGGCACCGCATAGCGCAAGACTCCAGCACTATCGGTGATAAATAGCGCAAATACGCTAACTAGCTCACCACTTTTTTTAAGCTGCCTAAAACGCTCAATAGCAGTTTGTAAGCTCTCGCTAAGCTCGGCTTTAAAAAGCTCAACTTGCATATAAGCGCCAGCTTCATTTTCTTTGTAGTCTATAAGGGCTGAGATTTCTTTTTTGCTCTCAACCTCTAAGCTATCAAAAAGCTCTTTTGCCTTGTCTTCATCGATATCTTCTATATTTTGGATTAGATCAGTTGCATCATCGCTTTCTAGCGTTTCAATAGCATCTACGATTTTTTCTTGTGGGATATGCATGATCACATCTTTTAGCATGTGATCTGGCATTTCTATAGCAACTTCTGCAAGATCTTCTTTATTTAGCTTAGGCAAAAGCTCGTTATAAGCATTTTTATCGCTTTTTTTAAGCTCTTTTAGCCCCTCAGCTACCTGGGCTGGACTTAGCTCCTTTTGGTTATTTATATGCGCTAAAAGCTGTTCTTTTAACTTTTGCAAGGTATCTTGGCTCACACTATATCCTTTTGATATTACCAAAGCTTAGTTCTTTAGCTGGATTTTGGTGCGAGCTAGCTAGGGCTGAGTTTAGTTTCTCATCATAGGCTCTTGCTACTTTTTTAAATAGTTCTTTATCTTTGATAGAACTAGCGCTTTTTACTACCTTTAGCACACGCAGGGCATCCACAGCTGTCTGCCCTCTATACATACCAAAGTGTAGGTGTGGACCTGTACTCATGCCGGTACTTCCTACAAAACCGATAAGCTCCCCTTGTTTTACACTTTGACCTACTTTTAGTCCTTTTGCATAGCCATCAAGGTGAGCATATAGCGTGCTATACTCGCTGCCTATGTGTCTTATAATAACAGTTTTTCCATAGCCACCTTTTGTACCTACATGCACGACCTTGCCATTGCCTGCTGCATGAACCCTAGTACCCCTTGGTGCAGCATAATCCGTGCCAAGATGAGCTCTATAGCGGCGCAAAACTGGGTGAAAACGGCGTGGATTAAAATGAGAGCTAATGCGTGCGTTTTTAACCGGCGTTAGCAAAAAGTATTTTTCAAGCTCCATAGCGTTTTCGTCATAATACGCATCTTTAAAGCGGTAAGCGTAGCGGAACTTACCATCTTTTGTCTCCATCATCGCTGCTTGGATTTCAACGCCCTCGTGGCGTCCCATACGCTTTTTTTGTTTATAGAAAATCACTAGGCGGTCGCCTTTTTTAGCGTTTTTAAAATTTATTGTGCCACGAAAGGCTGCTACAAAAGCATTTGCCAAAGATGTAAGCCCGCTAGCGTTTGCTATATCAGCGTGCGGGGAGTTAGATAGCTCTAAGCTTAAAATCTTTTCTTCAACTTCATATTCTATAGGCAAAAAGTCCATTTTATAGCTTTTCTCAGTCTTGCTAATGTGGATTTGAAGCTCATCAGTTACTGGGATTAGGGCTTGTAAAAGCTTGTTATTTCTATCTTTTAGCACCCAGATATTTGAGCCTGCTTGTATCTCATCGGCTAGTTCTTTATCCCCATATTCTAGGTCATAATACACTTTTTGTGGCACGCCATTTTGCTCAAAAAACTTTAGCAAAGTCATGCCATTTCCCCACTTCATTTCTTGTAAATTTGGGGCTTTGTTTAGTCCTGTAGTAGCCTGTGCCACGCTAAAAACAAAAAATAAAAACACCAAAATCCCACGCATGAAAACCCCCTAAAATTTAAAGAAATTTGCTCAAAACTCACGCATTTTAGCGCATTTTGGCAAACAACTAGCAACAAAATCTAAAAATACATATTTTCTTATGAAATTTTATGAATTTTTAATATTTTAGGCTAGGAATTCTAGATTAAAAATTCTAGAATTCCTAGGGGCTTTTTGCGTTTATAGACTAGGAATTCTAGAATTCCAAAAAAAGACACCCCCTAACCCCCAGAAAATCTAGAATTCCTAGGGATATAATCTAGAATTCCCGAGCAAGAATTCTAGAATTCCTAGAAAATCACTAGGAATTCTAGTTTAAAAATTCTAGAATTCCTAAGTATTTTAAAGGCTTAAAAGCTTTTTGGCTAGTCTAATTGCGCCTTTGCCATCTACAAAAAAATGAGCCTTTTGCCCTAGAGTTTTTGCTAAATTTTCATCATTTAGCAAGCTTTTTAGCAGTTTTACAGACCTTACCACCACAGAGTGGGAATCAGCCTTAGCATCGCCTGCATAGAGCATCGCCCCAGCCTCAGCCCAGCTTTTTATATTATTTTGATTTGCCGCGATGCTAAAGCAAATCACAGCCTTAGCAAGGCTAGCTAGTTCATATAGCGTGCTGCCACCAGCACTTAGGACAAAATCAGCCTCTGCCATAATCTGCGCCATATTTTCAGGGCTTTTTAGCACTTTTATATTTTTATGCTTAGCGCTAAGGGCTAAAAGCTTGTTTTCATGCTCATTAAAAGCCCCACTGATTGCTAGGAATTCTAGATTTTTTAGGCTCTCATCGCTCAAAAACGCCTCCAAAAGCCTTGGCATAATTCCAAGCAAATCAGTATTTCCAGTAGTTAGCAAAACCTGCTTTTTTTGCGTGTTTTTAGAGCTTTTTTGCGTGTTACGAAACTCGGCCCTAAGCGGGGCAAACTCTGAGCCTAAAAAATGCTTTTTTGCTAGATTTTGCCTAGCTTTATACTCATTTTTATCAAAAAAAGCACCATAATTTATAAGAGCTTCACACTCATAAGCAAAAGCGTCTAAATCATCTATATACACTACTTTTGCTAGCTTTTTTAGCTCTTTAAAATATTTTGGGGTTATAAAGTAACTATCAAGCAAAATTAGCTTGATTTTTTGCTCTTTTATAACACTGCTAAGTGCGTCTATTTCATCATCTAAGCACTCATAATTACTACTTAAAACCACGCTTTGAAACTCATTATTTATCAGCCTTTTGCCACGCTCATCAGCCAAGGCATAAAGCACCTCTGCGCCAAGCCCTTTAAGCTGGGCGGCTATGCTTTTTGTGCGCATGATATGCCCTGAGCCGATGCGCTCGTTGCCATCAGCTCTTATTAGAATATTCATTTAAGACCTTGTATTTTAGCTCAGCCATGCGCCAGTCATCAATGTTATCTATATCTTGGACTTCAATTTCACTTAAAATCATAGCCACCCTGCCCTCAGTCTTGCTAGCTAAAAAATCAGCTGTTTTGTAAAAATAAAACGCACCAGCGTCATGGTAAAGTGGCTCTAAATCTTGAGAGCGTTTTGGAGCGTTTAAAGGCTCTTTATAGCTTAAATATCCATCTTTTAGCACAAATGCCCTTTGTGGCGGAAAAGAGAATTTCACAACAGGCACTAGCGAGCTAGCATTTTTTTTACAAAAAAGCTCATAAGCCTGCCTTAGACGCTCTGCGCTTAGTAGCACTGCGGTAGGATAAATACACGCAAAGCTCTCAAACTCTCTGCCTTGCGCCTTATAAACGCCAAGCACCTCACGCAGCACATCACCTGTGGTAGCAAAATCATCGCTAGTCTTTGCAGAGCGCATAAAGGGCGCTTTTGCGCCGTATTTTTGCGAGACAGCTGCGATTTCATCATCATCTGTGGAGACCATAACTTCGCTAAAAAGCTTGCTTTCTAAGGCAGCATTTATCGCATAGGCGATAATGGGCTTGCCTAGAAAGTCTTTTATATTTTTGCGTGGGATGCGCTTTGAGCCGCCACGGGCGGTTATTATACACAGCATTTTTATCCTTTTTGTAGATGTAAGGCTCTTTTGTGAGTGCTTTTCTAGCTAATTTGCTAAAACTAGAATTCCTTAAACTTCGTCATTGCGAGCGAAGCGAAGCAATCTCATTTATAAGCCTTGAATGAGATTGCTTCGTCATTCGCTCCGCTCACTCCTCGCAATGACGAAATTCCGCAATGACGGAATTTTAGAATTCATTTATAATGAGATCCCCCGATCAAGTCGGGGGATGACACAAGGCCCCAGAATTTTAGAATTCCTAGACTAAAGGCGATTCTAGTATCGTGCGTCATATGTGGCGAAAGTGAGCGAGTGCGAGCGTAACATAGAACATAGAGTTCACCTAGCGAAGCACGAGCGAACTTTCGTCGCAGATGGCGTGCGAGACGAATCGTCACAATCGCTAAAACAAAAACAAGGCTCCAAGATTTTTGAGCTATTTTTTTCGCTCGCAGCGCAGCGCTAGCCGTGGGGTGCCGTAGCGGTAGCGTTCAAGCGAATTTTCGCTGAATTTTTCAAGGCGTAAGCCGCAGGAAAACGGCGAAAATGTCGCTTGTAAGGCACTGGGCTGCGCAAGCTGTGAGCGTAAAAAAGAGCCAAAAAGCTGAGCCAGCCGAATTTAAAAAACTACTCTACCAAATCCCACGATAACGGCGTCGCCGCCTCTATATCCCTCCTTGCTTTTTTACCCAAAACATCAGGTAAAAAGCGTGGCATAAGCCCTAAATTCGGCCGCACAGAGCGAACATTTTCTTCGCTAAAAATCTCACCTTTTTTTACATCAGCGCAGACATATAGCGAGCGAGCATCTTTTCTAGCATTTTTTTGTGCCTCGCTAAGCTCGTATTTATCGCTACCAAGGGCTTTTTCAAGGTTGCGTATCTGCTCACACATAGAGGCAAACTCGCTAGCCTCCATAGAAAAAGCACTATCATGCCCACCATCACTGCGTTTTAAGGTTAGGTGCTTTTCAACTATTTTTGCCCCAAGTGCTACTGCGCCAAGTGCTACCTCACTGCCTAGCGTGTGATCGCTTAGCCCCACCACGCAGCCAAAGGTCTTGCGCAAGGTCTCTATTGCTCGCAAGTTCATATCCTCAAAAGGTGCAGGATAGCTTGAGACGCATTTTAAAAGAGCGATTTGATCGTTGCCTACTTTATAACAAGCCTCTAACGCTCTATCTATATCGCCAAGGTGCGCGCAGCCTGTGGAGATAATCATAGGCTTGCCGTACTGGGCGCATTTTGTGATTAGTGGGATATCAGTTATCTCAAAACTAGCGATTTTAAAAGCAGGCATATCAAGACTAGCCATTAACTCTGCAGCTGAGCTATCAAAAGGCGAGCTAAAGCAGTCTAGTCCATGCTCCAAGGCGCACTGCATCAGCGGTTCGTGCCACTGCCATGGTGTCATCGCCTCTTTATAAAGGTCATAAAGTCTATATCCATCCCACAGCCCGCCTTTTATGTTAAACTCAGGTCTCTTGCTATTTAGTGTGATGGTCTCTGGCTTATAAGTTTGAAGCTTAATTGCATCTGCCCCAGCATCAGCAGCTGCTTTTATAATAGCTTTTGCCCGCTCAAAATCCCCATTGTGATTTGCTGAAAGTTCTGCGATAATGTAGCATCTATCTAAGCTTTTGCCGTTTATTTTCATTTTTTAGCCTTTAAATTTTTGGAATTATACCTTTATTTTAAGAGTTTTTAGATATACTTGCGAAATTTTTTTCTAGGAATTTAAGATGAGAAAAGTATTTTTAACTATGATTTTAGCAGTTTTTAGCGCAGCTGCTAGTTTCTCTATGAGCGAGTATAGGACGCATTTAATGAGCGTAAATGATGGCATTGGCGTCATCGCTGATAGCCCAAGCATAGCACAGGGCTCAAGCGGTGTTGTGCTGCGAAGCTTTGGCAATGGCTTAAAAAGCATTATCGCAAGAGCTGTTGTTGATAGCAAACACACAAGCACCGCAAATGTGCACTTTGAGGTCTACTCAGCACTAAAACAAAGCTCGCTGCCAGTGCCAAACTTCACTCCACAAGCTGGCGATGAAGTAGTGCTAAACTATCTTTATGACCGCTCGCTTATCATCGCTCCAAACGCAGAGGTGTATAATCAAGTAGTAGAAGCCTTCCCAAATATCACCTTCGTTCATCCTGATTTAGTTGGTGCTATGCTAAGCATGGATTATAAGCCAAATCCTAGCCAAGATGATTTTCGTAGAGCCTGCGCGCTAAATGCGGCTGGACTTATATTTATAGCCTTAGAAGGGGAAAGTATGTTTGTAGATTGTGGCTCGTTTAACATTTTAAAAAGCTTTAAAAGCGGACAAATCGCTCAGTATCACCTGCCATTTTATACTAGAGTGCGTGATATAAATACTGTATTTTGGAAGCTTGATAGCGAGCATATAAACAACTATGATAAATATTATAGATTTTTGTTAAACACAGATGAAAATACTGGTAAAATAGAAAGTGCAAAATAATGGATAAAAAACACGAAAAATTCTTTATCAAGCTACTTGGCGAGGATAATGCCTACTTTGATGAGGCGCATAAAATTGCTTATTGCTACGATGCCACTAGAAAACGCTACGCTCCAGATGGCGTGGTATTTCCAAGAGATGAGAGTGATGTAAGCGAGATTTTAAAGTATTGCAACGAGCATAAAATCACTATTATCCCAAGAGGAGCAGGCTCAGGCTTTACAGGTGGGGCGTTAGCAAGTAGCGGTGGGATCATCATGGCACTTGAAAAGCACATGAACAAAATCCTAGAAATCGACCTAGAAAACATGGTCGCTGTGGTGCAGCCTGGCGTCATTAACAAAGACCTTCAAAAAGCAGTAGAAAAGCTTGGGCTTTTTTACCCGCCAGATCCAGCCAGCGAGACATACAGCACGCTTGGTGGCAATGTAAGCGAAAATAGCGGCGGCATGCGAGCAGCCAAATACGGCATCACAAAAGACTATGTAATGGCATTGCGCGCTGTGCTACCAAATGGCGATGTGATCCGTGCTGGCAAACGCACGATAAAGGATGTAGCTGGCTTTAATATAGCTGGAATTCTAATAGCAAGTGAAGGTGCTTTGGCAGTGATCACTGAAATCACGCTAAAACTAATCTCTAAGCCAAAGTTTAGTAAAACAGCGATGGGCGTTTTCCCTAGCGTAGAATCTGCGATGAACGCTGTTTTTAAGACCATGGCAGCAGGTGTAACGCCAGTGGCAATGGAATTTTTGGATAATCTTAGCATAAAAGCTGTTGAAGAGCGTTTTGCCCGTGGTTTGCCGACATCTGCTGGAGCGATTTTGGTTAGTGAGATGGATGGCAATGATGAGAGCGTGATAAATGCTGATTTAGAGCGGCTAAAAGAGCATTTTATAGCAAATGGCGCAAGCGAGTTTAGAGTAGCAAAAGATGCAAACGAGAGTAGCGACATTTGGTTTGCTAGGCGTAACTGCTCTCAGGCTATTAACTGCTATGGCTCGCTAAAAATAAACGAAGACATCACAGTCCCACGCTCGAAATTGCCAGCTCTACTAGAAAAAATCGCTGAAATCTCAGCAAAGTATAATGTAACCACGCCTTGCTTTGGGCACACAGGCGATGGCAATGTGCATACTAATGTAATGGTGGATAAAAATGACCCAGAAGCTGTAAAGCGTGGGTATGAGGCGATAACTGAGATTTTTAAAGCCACGGTTGAGCTTGGCGGTACACTTAGCGGCGAGCATGGCATAGGCATATCAAAAGCGCCTTTTATGAGCCTAGCCTTTAGCGAGGCAGAGATGAATCTCTTTCGTGCTATCAAAAAAGCCTTTGATCCAAATAATATACTAAATCCAAATAAAATGGGGCTGTAAACTCATAGGAATTCTAGAATTTCTAAATCTAGAATTCCTAAGCATAAAATCATAAATCTAGAATTCCTAGAATAAAAACTAATAAGAATTCTAAAATTCCTAAAACTAAATTTCTAAACCAGAATTCCCAACTAAAATTCCCTAAACTAGAATTCATATTTTTGCTTCGCATCCGCTCTTTACTTCGCAATCCGCTGGTTGCTTAGTTTTTTGAGGGTTAGGGGGTATTTTGCCTAGGAATTCTAGAATTCCTAAAACTAGAATTCCTAAAGAAAATTCCTAAACTAAAATTCCCTAGGAATTCTAAAATTCTTAAGGCTATGTCATCCCGACCTGCCTTGTGTCATCCTCGTGCTTGACCCTAGGATTTCATCACAAAGAATTCTAGAATTCCATATAGAGATACCCCAAAGTGGCTGGGGATGTAATATTATTTTAAATCATATAATTTTTTTTAAAAAATTATTAAATTACAAACTAGAATTTAGCTTAAAAAAAGTTATAATGCGGAGTTTGGTCTAGAAAATAATTGGAAAGCAAAAATAAATGGAAATAATATTTGTCTTAATTATAGTTGGAATAATTTACTTTTTCGGTCTTCGTGGCGTGTTTATTTCTTTTGCTTTGTTGTTTGTGTTTTTGCTTTATGGAGGGGTTTGGGGTGTTTTGTATGTGCTTTTTCTGTGGTGGCTATATACAAAGCTAAAAACAAGAAAAAGGCAAATTGCTCTTTTAGCTACTGCTTTGGTGTTACCTTTTGGCGATAGAATTTTGACAAATATAGAAGGGTATTATTATATCTACAATACACCAAAGCCAAATGATGATATAGAGGTGTCTTATCCTATTAGCCTATATAATAAAGCAGATGAGCTAAAAAATATTGATGATTTTATTGGGGTGAAGTCTTTTAGCGAATCACCAGCTGTTTATTTTGATTTTTTGCTAAATGGTATAACTATAAACAAACTAGCATTTACCAAAAATAATGAAATTTATTCTTTTGCTTGCGATGTAGATGAAAATATCACAAAAAATATACAAAAATGCAACACAGAAAAAGAAAAAATCGTTGATAAAATAAAATATCAAGTAAAAAGAGATGAAGAAATAAAAAGACTAAAATCGTGTAATTTGGTAGAGGATTTTAGAAATATTTGTAAAAAATATGAGATTACAAAAAATGCTGATGATTTTGAATATATCCTTGAAAAAGAAATCAATGAGGGGCTTTTTGTAAGAATAATTGATCTAAAAATGATAAATCAAAATACAAAGGAGTTAATTTATATAAAAAGAGAAGTAAGGGGTAAAAATGGCTATGCTTTTCCTGTGCCAGGCGAATATATAAGGGCACTAGAATGGGGCAAAGAGGTTGTATTTGATGAGAGTCAAATATATAATGAAAAATTACAGACAATTTTTGAAAATATTAAAGATATAAGGAGAACGAGCAGTTAAAAACTAGAATTCCTAAGACTAAAAATACCCTAAATTTTAGCGGGGTTTTAGAACCCCTAAGGGTTTAGGGCGTAGCCCTTATAAAATTTGCGGGGCTGGCTTTCCCTGCTAAAGCGAGCAAAATTTAGAATTCCTAGAATAAATTCTAAAATTCCTGCGCAAAATTCCCTAGGAATTCTAAAATTCTTAAGGCTCTGTCATCCCGACCTGCCTTGTGCAATCCCCGACTTGATCGGGGGATGACATCACAAAGAATTTTAAAATTCCGTCATTGCGAGGGAGCAAAACGACCGAAGCAATCTCATTCAAGGTTTAATAGACGAGATTGCTTCGCTTCGCTCGCAATGACGAGAATTCTAAAATTCCTAGAGATTACTTCGGCTTTTTCAAAGCCTCGCAATGACGCAGAGAATTTTAGAATTCCTAAAAATACCCCCTAACCCCCAACCAGCGGATGCGAAGCAAAAAATCTAGAATTCCTAGAACAAATCTAGAATTCCTAGTTTAAAAGCATATTAAAAAACTCATTTGCGATTAAAGCTGAGAGAGAAACGCTTTCATTAAAGATTATATCGTTGTTTTGGCTCTTAAAGCTAAGAGTAAATCCTTTCTCATTTTGACGCAAAATTTTATCCTCATAAGGCGCAATAATCTCGCCAAGCGAACCTAAAATCTGCGATGGTTTAGCCGTAGCATTTAGCTCACCACTTAGCTCATACTCCGCCCACTCGTTTTTTTGCGCCTTTGCGCTTAGACTCAGGCTCTCTGCCTTAGCTGATTTTAGACTAAAATTATCAAGGCTAAGGCTTTCTCCCTCAAAATCGCTAGAATGCCCCAAAAATCTAATATCGCTAAAACTAGTATCAAAGATATCAAGCCCAGCGATATCTCCGCTAGCCAAAAAAGGCTGCTTGCTAAAATCAGTATTTATCCTAGCATTTTTTGCCCCAAAAGAGAGCGCAAAAGAGCTAAACGACAGCTCATCAAAGCTAAGTTTGGCTTTTTGTTCATTTTCTTTAAAACTAGCTTTAAGCCCCTTAAAATCAGCACTATAAGCATAGTCCTTTATGCTAGCTGCGCTGATATCTGCGCTGATTTTGTTGCCAGCTAGAAAACTAACAAAAACTTTTGAGTCCCTTAGAGTATACTTACTACCCTCATCATCTAGCTCAAAATGCGGCAAATCAAAGCTTAGCTCATCGCCTACGACTTTGAAATCAATCTTTTCTCTACCACCCAAAAAAATCTGCGCTAGCGTCTTAGCAGGCACATTTGCCGCACTTATGCTCCCACTTCCTCGCACAAAGCCAAAAAAATGTGAAATATTGCTAGTAACATTTAGTTCTGCGCCATGAACGCTAGCTATAAGTTCGCTGCTAGTATTAAAAATCCCTTCTTTTTTGCTAAAAGATAAAACCTCTATATTTTCGTTTTTATTTAGATTGGCTACGCTTTTTTCAATGCCAGAGCGAATCAGCCCAAGGCTGTAAAAATGAGCCACGCAAACAGCTAAGATAAGAAAAATTCCAAAAAATATAGCTTTTTTCATGCTTTTATACCTTTTTTGCTAGCTTTTGAAAAATATAGCCAAATTAGCCCCAAAATCGCAAGTAAGCCAAGCAAAAATAAAGAGTTGTTTGCACCGATTTTTTCTGAGATTAGATTTACCAAATCCCCTGCAAAAAAGCCTATAAGCCCAAGGCTAAGTGCCCAAATAATAGCGCAAATCGCATTTATCACGCAAAATTTTATATCATTAAATTTGCTAAATCCTATTGCAATAGGCACTAGGGTTTTTAGCCCATAAATGTATTTTTTAAAAAGAATTATCCAAGCCCCATAACGGCGAAATAAAATCTGTGCTAAAGCTAGTTTTCTGCGGTGCTTAGCAAAATACGGCAAAGCCTGCTTGCGGTTAAACTTTGCAAAATAATAAAGCCCCTCATCGCCTAAAAAGTTTGCCACGCTAGCAATAATCACGCATAAATAAATATCCAAAGCCCCACTAGCACACAGCAGAGCTGCTGCTAAAATCGCCACCATACCGCCTCCAAGGCTGTAAGCAAAAAGCAAAGCATAAGCCCAAGTAGAGTTATTTGCCAAAGTATCCAAAATTTCTTGCATCTACTCTCCAATTGCCCTTACAAGCTCGCCAAAGCCATAGCTACTAGTACTTAGCACCTCATCTCTTGCGCCGATTATCGCTCCGCCAAGGCTGCCACCTGCAAAAATCCCCATATTGCTTGAATACGCATAGATTGAGCGAGTAAAGCTTAGTTCGTTTGTGTAATTCGTGCTAGCACTAAAATCGCCTAGGCTAGCTGCTAGCTCGCTTGAGATTGTGAATTTTCCGCTTTTTATGTCCTTGGCTATTTCTTCTTTTAGGATAAAAAGCACGATAGAGTTGTTTTCAAAGCCTGCTTGAAGCCCTATGTTTGCGCCACCGATGCCAACAGCACTTATGTTCTCCCACATGCCATTTGGGCTTTTTTCTATCATCACGCCTTTACCGCCGCCGCCACCAAGTATAAAGCCACCTCTATAAAAACTAGGCACAATCACAATAGCAGCGCTAGTTTGAACAAGCGCAGCAGCTGGAGCGTTGCTTCTAGTAATGACGCTTTTATAAGCATTTGCACTCTCCAAAACTATCTCATCGCCGCCAAAAACAGCCCCAAAAAGTAAACAAAGTAGTAAAAATATTTTTCTCATCTTACACCTTTAGAATTCTAGAATTCCTAGCGATTTACACAATCTAGAATTCCTAGGAATTCTAGAATTCCCTAGTGATTTATACAATCTAGAATTCCCTAGCGATTTACACAATCTAGAATTCCCTAGCTATTTTGCTATTTGAACCGCCCTGCTCTCACGGATTACATTTACTTTTATCTCGCCTGGGAACTGGACTTTATCTTGGATTTCCTCAGCTATTTCTTTTGCTAGTAGCACGGCCTCATCGTCATTTACTAGCTTAGCATTTGCTATTACTCTTATTTCACGGCCTGCGTTTATTGCGTAGGCTGCTTTTATGCCCTCTTTGCTTGTAGCGATTTCTTCTAGCTGGCGCACACGCTTTAAGAAGGCTTCTAGCACCTCTCTTCTTGCTCCTGGCCTAGCCGCTGAGAGAGCATCAGCTGCGCACACAGCAGCACTTTCTACGCAGTCAGCTTCTACATGTCCGTGGTGAGCGTAGATTGCGTTTATTACAGCTGGATGCTCTTTGTAGCGTTTACACAGCTCACCACCAAGGTCTACATGAGAGCCTTCTACTTCGTGTGTTAAAGCCTTGCCGATATCATGCAAAATTCCAGCTCGTCTTGCTAGACGCACATCACCGCCAGTCTCAGCTGCTATGATGCCTGCTAGGTGAGCAACTTCAAGGCTATGAGCTAGAGCGTTTTGACCGTAGCTTGCACGAAAGCGTAGTTTGCCTATTAGCTTTACTAGCTCTGGGTGCATATTTGAGATGCCTAGATCCATTAGTATATTTTCACCTTCTTCAAGTATGCTAGACTCAAACTCCTCGCTTACTTTTTTGTGAAGTTCTTCTATGCGTGCTGGCTGAATTCTGCCATCTTCTATAAGAAGCTCCACCACGCGCGTAGCAATCGCCCTGCGATAAAGATTATGCGAGCTTAAAATTATGGTATTTGGCGTCTCATCTATGATAAACTCCACGCCCAAAACCATCTCAAGCGTTTTTATATTTCTGCCTTCTTTGCCTATTATGCGGCCTTTTAGCTCGTCATTTTTGATATTTACGACATTTATTAGCCTCTCAGCTGCAAACTCCCCAGCAAAGCGAGAAGTAGCCTGAGCTAGGATATAATTAACTCTACGCTTGATATCTTTTTTTGCTTCTTCTTCTGCTTTTCGCACCATGTGAGCGATATCAGCACGGCTTTTTTCCTCTACTTTTGCTAGCACGATAGCCTTAGCTTCATCTTCTGTTAGTCCAGCACTGCGCTCTAAAGTAGCCAAAGCCTCAGCCATTTTTTCTTGATATTTAGCTTTTAGGTTTTTGCCCTCATCATAAAGCGACTGAGCTTCACTTCTTGCTTTTGCTACTTCTTCTTCGCTAGCCCTTGCGTTTTGCAAGGCCTCTTTTGCGTTATTTTCTATTTCTTTAGCGTTTGCTAGTTTTTGTTCGTATTCTCTTGCTAAACGAGAGCCTTTTTCTTCGTATTTTTTACGAGCTTCCATTTCAGCTTGGCTTACTTTTAGATTTGCATCTTTTAGCACGCCTTGTGCTTCAAACTCTATTGCCTTAGCCTTGGCTTTTGCTTGTTCTATAAAAATGCTGTAGTTTGCATCATTTATCTTTTTAGCTACTCCAAAGCCTACTCCTGCGCCGATGACACCGGTTGCCACCGCTGCGATGATTTCTATCATAGTTTGTCCTTATATTTTTAGGGCTTATATAAAAATCGCCCCTTATATCGTGTGGGTCGCAAACTTTGGCATTTACAAACAAATCTTGCGAACTTATAAAGATGATTGTTTTTAAGCGCTTAAAGCCGGCAAAAAATCTATCGTAAAAGCCAAATCCGTGCCCTATTCGCCCCATGTTTACATCCACTCCGATAACTGGTATTAAAGCTAGGTCTAAGTGCGGTATATACGCATTTGAGTCCATAGCTTGCCTTACATTGAACCTATCCTTTTTTAAAGGTAGCCGCAATTTTACTATTTTTAAGCTTTTATCTAGCATAAATGGCAAAAAAAGCTGGGCTTTAGTGCTTAAAGTCCTGCGCAACTTCAAAATATCAGGTTCATACGCAAGTGGGGCAAAAAGCAGCACTTTTGGGGCTTTTTTGCCTTTAATTAGCGAAAAAATCAGCTTTTTTGCTTTTAGAACTGCTTTTTTGCCTGCTAGATTTGTTTGCCTTTTTAATCTAGCTTTATGAGCTATTCTAAGTGAGTTTTTATCAAACATTTATCTACTTTTGTGTAAAATTGCGTTTTTATTTCAAGGAAATTCATGAAAAAACTTTGTATTATAGCATTTATTGCGCTGTTTTTTGGATGTAGTAGCGAAAAAAGCGAACAAAACAGCCAAGAAATTAACGACCAAAATCAAAGCGCAGTCACCACAAAACAAAACTTTACTTTAACCATAAGCAATTCTAAAAAAATAGAACTAGAAAGAACAGATAGCGAGCTAAAAATCATAAACTCAAACTCGCCAGTCCTACTAAACTTCGTAACTAGCGAGTGTTTGCCTTGCGTAGCGCAAAACTCAAATTTAGCCAAAATCGCTAAAAAATACCAAAACCTACAAATAGTAGAAATCGCCACAGGCATAGAAAACGAACACCAAGCCATAGCTTTAAGAGACCAAAATGAACTGCTTTTTGAAGTAGCTTTTGGCAAAGATGTGCTAGAGCTCATAGATAGTATGAAAGTGGCCGGCTATCCATATAGCGTGCTTTTTGACAGCCGTGGCAAAGTAGTTCAAAGCTACGATGGCTTAGTGCCACCTGAAATGCTAGAATACGACATACAAAGGGCAAAATAATGCTAGGATTTTTAAGCAAAACACTAAAAGCCATCCGTGGAAGCAAAACCCACAAACAAGTAGATAAAAACAGCATAGAAACAGCCTTGCTTGAAGCTGATGTGCCTTATGAGATAATTGAAGAGATAATTTATTATCTACCACCTTCGCCTTTGGTAAACAAAAGCGACTTAGAAAGGGTCATGGGAACTTATTTTCTCTATCCCCACGAGATAGAAAATGCCCCAAAACCGCTTGTAACTCTGCTAGTAGGCGTAAATGGCGCAGGCAAAACCACCACTACTGCTAAGCTTGCTCGCTTAGCGCAAAAAAGTGGCAAAAAGGTGCTTTTAGGAGCTGCAGATACTTTTAGAGCAGGTGCGATTGAACAGCTAAAAATGTGGGGCCAGAGACTAGGAATTCAAGTTATAGCAGGGAATTCTGGTGGTGATCCGGCCTCAGTTGCCTTTGATACCATTAGTTCAGCTGTGGCAAAGGGCTGTGATGAGGCGATAATAGACACCGCAGGTCGCTTGCAAAATCACAAAAACCTCTCAGCCGAACTAGAAAAAATAGCTAGAATCAGCAACAAAGCCATGGATGGTGCCCCACACCGCAAGCTACTTATCCTTGATGGCACGCAAGGACAAAACGCTATAAATCAAGCAAAAATTTTTAACGAGCTAATAAAAATTGATGGAATTATCATCACAAAGCTTGATGGCACGGCTAGGGGTGGCTTTCTTTTTGGTATCGCGCGCGAGCTAGAACTGCCGATTTGCTATGTGGGAACTGGCGAGAGCATGGAAGATCTCATGGTTTTTGAGCCAAAAGAGTATGTACAAAGCATCATAAACGCACTTTATGAAGAGTAAAAATGGCAAAGACAAAGGCTGTTTTTGAGTGTGAATCTTGTGGCTATCAGTGTGGTAAGTGGCTTGGTAAATGCCCAAATTGTGGGGCTTTTGAGAGCATTGTAGAACTCTCAGCCGCTCAAATCAAAAGCCTTGAAGAAATAGCAAAATTTAGCAAATCAGCAAGCTCAAAGGCCACACCTATTACCGAAGTAGAAATAACAGAGCTTGCTCGCACTAGCACAGGTGATAGTGAGCTTGATCTAGTCCTTGGCGGTGGGCTAGTAGAGGGCTCACTGGTGCTAATAGGAGGCAGCCCGGGCATTGGCAAAAGTACCTTGCTTTTAAAAGTAGCTAGCAACCTAGCCAAAAACGCCCCGACCCTATATGTAAGTGGCGAAGAAAGCGCAAGCCAGATCAAACTAAGAGCTGATAGACTTGGCGCAAATGAGCGTGAGCTTTTTTTATTAACTGAGATAAATCTTGGTGCGATTTTAACAAGCCTTGCTGAGCGTGAGTATAAATTTCTAGTAATTGATAGCATACAAACACTATATAGCGATAAAATCACCGCAGCCCCAGGCTCTATCTCGCAAGTAAGAGAAATAACCTTTGAGCTAATGCGCCTAGCAAAAGAGAAAAATATCAGCATTTTTATAATCGGTCATATCACAAAAGAAGGCTCAATTGCAGGACCTAGAATTCTAGAGCACATGGTGGATGTAGTGCTATACTTTGAGGGTGATTCTAGCAAGCAGCTACGCATTTTAAGGGGCTTTAAAAACCGCTTTGGCAACACCAGCGAAGTAGGCATATTTGAGATGAGCGAACAGGGCTTAAAAAGCGCAAAAGACGCTAGTAGCAAGTTTTTCACCCGTGGTGGCGCAGTGGCAGGCTCAGCCATAACCGCTACCATGCAAGGCAGTCGTGCGCTAATAGTAGAAATCCAAGCCCTAGTGTGTGAAAGTGCGTATCCAAAGCGCAGCACAACTGGCTTTGATAAAAGCCGCCTTGATATGATTTTAGCGCTTTTGGAGCGAAAATTAGAGCTGCCTTTGGGGCACTACGATGTATTTATAAATGTAACTGGTGGAGTGAAAATCACTGAGAGTGCTTGCGATTTGGCTGTTGTAGCGGCGATAATTTCATCATTTCGCAACCGCCCACTTAGCCGTGAGAGCATATTTATAGGCGAGCTTAGCTTAAATGGCGAGATTAGAGATATATTTAATCTTGATGAGAGGCTAAAAGAAGCAGCCACGCAAAACTTCAAAAACGCAATCTGCCCCAAAAAGCCAAGCACAAAGCCAGCTTTAAAGGTCTTTGAGGCTGGGCAAATAAGCCAAGTTTTGGAGTGGATGTGAAATTCCAAAAAAGGATAAAAAATGATATTTTGTGAGTGCGAGTTTGATCCGCTTTTAGAGCAGATTGCGGATTTTTTGGGTGCTGGGGATGTGGAGCTAGTCTTTGTAAATGATGATGAAATGCGCAACATAAACCGCTCTCAGCGCGGCGTAGACAAGGCTACTGATGTGCTAAGCTTTCCTTATGAGCAAGTAGCTGGCGGGCTAATGGGCTCAGTTGTGATCAGCACCGATACTGCTAGCAGGGTCGCAGGCGAGCTAGGACACAGCATAGAGTGTGAGATTGCCTTGCTTTTTTTACACGGAATTTTACATATTTTAGGCTACGACCACGAGATTGATGACGGACAAATGCGAGGGAAAGAAAAAGAAGTCATAGAGCATTTTAGCCTGCCAGATAGCCTGATAATACGAAATAGCTAGTTTTTGCTCGCTTTTACTTTTTTTGCTGCGCAATCCGTTAGTTGCTGCGCATCCGCTGGTTGTTTAGTTTTTTGCTGCGCAATCCGCTGGTTGGGGGTTAGGGGGGTATTTTACCTAGGAATTCTAGAATTCCCTAAACTAAAATTCCTAAAGAGAATTCCTAAACTAGAATTCCTAGAGATTGCTTCGGTTACTTTGCTCCACCTAAATGACGCAGAGAATTCTAGAATTCCCAATTCAGAATTCCTTAAACTAGAATTCCCAAGCCTTGTGTCATCCACCGACTTGATCGGGGGATCTCATCACAATAAATCTAGAATTTCCTATAGAGATCCTCGGGTCAAGCCCGAGGATGACATAGTATGGAATTCTAGAATTCCCAATCTGGAATTCCTAGAGATTGCTTCGGTCGCTTTGCTCCCTCGCAATGACGCAGAGAATTCTAGAATTCCCCAATCTAGAATTCCTAAAACTAGAATTCCCAATTTAGAATTCCTTAAACTAGAATTCCCAAGCCTTGTATCATCCCTCGACTTGACACGTGGATCTCATCACAAATAAATCTAGAATTCCATACTAGGGATCCCCAAAGGGGCTGGGAATGACAGGGAATTTTAGAATTCCTAGGATAAAAATCTAGAATTCCTTAATCTAGAATTACTAGAGATTGCTTCGGTCGCTTTGCTCCCTCGCAATGACGTAGGGAATTCTAGAATTCCCTAGCCCAAAAACACATGCTCGCTCTCAACTGGCACAAGACCATTTAAGCGCAGCATTGCTCGCATCTGCTCCCCATCACGGCTATCACTTATCTCAAACTGCCCATCGCCCTGCCCTGCTTTATCATCTCCGTGTTCGCCTATGCCTACCTTTACCCCAGCACTTACCTTACTAACGCCGAATTTCACAGCATTATCTCGAAACTTCACACTCTCTCTAGTGCTAAGCGTGATGTTCGCAAAAGGCAAAAATAGCCTATACGCACAAATTATCTGCGCTAGTTCTTGCTCACGCACATCTTTTGGGCTGATTTTGCTATTATTTATAATAGGGCGAAGGCGAGGCACTGAGATTGATATTTCAGCATCTTGATAGCGTTTTTGAAGTAGGCTGGCGTGAAGCCCTACGCTTAGAGCGTCTTGTCTCCACATATCAAGCCCAAAAAGCGCACCAAAAGCCACGCCTCTCATGCCAGCTTTTAGCGCTCTTTCTTGAGCCTCAAAGCGATATCCAAAGGCTGTTTTATCGCCCTCTAAGTGAAGTTGCGCATACCTGCGTGGATTATAAGTTTCTTGAAAAACAGTTACATAATCGCTGCCATTTTCGTGCATTTTAGCGTAGTTTTCCACGCTTAGTGGATAAACCTCTATGCCAAGCGTGGCAAAACGCTCACTAGCAAGCCTACACGCATTTGCTATGTAGCCCACGCTGCTAAAAGCTGGAGCCTCACCTGTTAGCATGAGAAGCTCTTCAAAGCCAGCAGAGGCAATGCTTTCAAGCTCTTTTATAATGCCATCATCATCTAGCTGGGCACGGCGGATATTATTGCGGCTATTAAATCCACAATAAACGCAGAGATTTTCGCAGTGATTTGAGATATAAAGCGGGGTAAAAAGATAGATATTTTTGCCAAAATACCGCTCTTTTGCCGCCTTTGCCGCCCACATCATATCCTCTAGCAAAGGCGCTGCCGCTGGGCTTAAAAGTGCTTTAAAATCCTCTAAATCCAAAAAGCTTTTTTTAAGCGCAGTTTTTACATCATTTGCGCTGTAATGCTCAAAGCTAGTCCTCTCTCTCTCATCTAAAACAGCGTTTAAAATCTCATTATCAAGGCGCTCTTGATGTGGCAGATACATTAGCATTTTTACTCCAAAAACCCACTAAGCGGAGAACTAGCCTCACCGCTACTCTTAAGCACACGCCCAATACCAGCTAGATAAGCCTCTCGCCCTGCTTTTATAGCCTTGCCAAAAGCCCCAGCCATAAGCGCAACATCGCCAGAAGTAGCAATAGCAGTATTTAGCATCACAGCCGCACAGCCCATCTCCATAGCAGCGCAAGCCTGGCTAGGACTGCCGATGCCAGCATCGACGATTATAGGCAGATTTATTTCACGAATTAAGATTTCTATAAGATTTTTGTTTGCTAGGCCTAGATTTGAGCCAATAGGTGCAGCTAGGGGCATGATAGCAGCTGCGCCAGCATCTACCATAGCACGAGCCGCTACTAGATCAGGCAACATATAAACAAGTGGCGCAAAGCCGTTTTTGGCTAGTAGCTCGCAGGCTTTTATACTCTCATAGTTATCAGGCAAAAGATATTTACTCTCGCCAATTAGCTCTACTTTTATCATCTCACCACAGCCTAGCTCTCTAGCTAGAAGTGCGATTTGTAGGGCTTGTTCGGCTGTTTTTGCCCCACTAGTATTTGCTAGTAAAGCTACATTTTTTGGGATATATTTTAAAAACTCTCCACCCTTACTATTTGCCCTGCGCAGTGCTAGAGTGATGATCTGCGCACCACCAGCTTCTACGCAAGCTTTGATAAGCTCTGGCTCAAACTTGCCAGATCCCATGATAAAACGAGAGCTAAAACTACGCCCTGCTATGATTAAATCGTCTTTCATTTCTAGCCTTTGCTTTTAGAATTTATTTTCTCTAAAAAGGTAGCGCAAAAAGATAAATAATTTTTGTAAAAAGCAAAAGTTTTAAGATAGATTTACTCTTTTACAGCTCTTTTAGTTCTTTGCTTTCTCTAATCATCACAAAAATAAAGCTAACAAAGGCGCAAACTGCGTATATGAAATAAGCAGAACCTGCGCCTTTCTTTGGCTTAGCACTAAAAATGACTAGCTAAGAGCGAAGTTTGCTAGTCACTGCCACAAAAACCATAAAAACTTTGCTTTCTTGCGCTTTTCTAAGCAGTAATTTGCTTGATTTTATCTATAATTTGTGTGATAATCCACTCAGGCGTGCTAGCCCCAGCTGTAATGCCACAAAGCTCTTTATCCTTAAACCACGCAGGCTCTAGCTCATCAGCATTTTCTATATGATGAGCATCGCAAAGCTCGCTTGCTATATAAAAAAGCTGCTTTGTGTTTGAGCTAGTTTTTCCACCAATTACTATCATAATATCAGCTCTTTTTGCTAGTTCTTGGCAGGCTTCTTGGTTTTTAAATGTTGCATCACAGATTGTGTTAAACACTCTTACTTCTTTACATTTTGAGATAAGAGCAGCGGCAATTTTATTGAAGTTTTCAAGTTTTTTTGTAGTTTGTGAGATAAGGGCTACTTTGTTTCTTAGTTTTAGCTTTTCTAGCTCATCAGCGTTTGAGACGATATAGACTTTGTTTGCGTAGCTTGTTACACTTTTGCTCTCAGGATGTTCGCTATCGCCAAAAAAGATGATTTCATAGCCCTCAGCACTCATTTTCTCTACTATTTGCTGCGGCTTTGTAACAAAAGGGCAAGTTGCATCTATTACCTTTGTGCCACGCTCTTTTAGAGTAGCTAGATCACTTTTTGTGATGCCATGCGTGCGGATAATGGCGGTTTCACCACTTAGTTCGTTTATGTTTTTTAGCGTTTTTACGCCACATTCATCTTTTAGGCGTGCGATTTCTTGGCTATTGTGGATTAGCTCACCTATGGTGCTAGCCCCTCTGTGCTTACTGGCAATTTGCACCGCACGCTTTACCCCAAAGCAAAATCCACAGCTTTTTGCAATTTCTATTTTCATTTTATAATCTCAATGTAATATTTTTTCAAAGCTCAAATTTACGCTCTTGTTATCTCACTCATTAACCACTGCGCCAAGGCTTTCAAGGCATTTTGTAAAGTTTGGAAATGAAGTAGCGATAAACTCACTTTTGCTAATCTCCATACCACAAAGCAAGCCCAAAACCGCAAAACTCATGGCAATTCGGTGGTCTCCGTGGCTATCTATACTAGCACTTTTAGCTACTCCGCCTGTGATTTTAAATCCATCTTCAAGCTCGCTAGCTTCTATACCACAAGCCCTTAGCGCAGATACTGTTACTGCGATACGGTCACATTCTTTTACCCTTAGCTCTTTTGCGTTTTTTAGCGTGCTAGTGCCATCAGCACAGGCAAAGGCAATAGCAAGTGCTGGCGCCTCATCAATCAGCCATGCGATATTTTCGCTTACATCCACAGCTTTTAGCCTGCCATTATAGCTTATTTTTACATCGCCCGTGTCATCATAGCCACCGCTTTTTGGTTTATATTCTATCTTAGCTCCCATACTACCTAGCACTTTAAAGGCTTCAATGCGAGTTTTATTTAGTAGCATATTTTTTATCTCTACACTGGAATTCGGGATTATCGCCGCTGCTAGGGCATAAAAAAAGCACGAGCTTGGATCATTTGGCACTACCATATTTATAGGCTTTAGAGGTAATTTTAGCGGGCTTACTTCTATTTTTATTTTTCCATCTTTGCTTTCATCTACACTAAGGCTAGCCCCCATCGCACTTAGCATTTTTTCGCTATGATCACGGCTTAGGCTTGGTTCGCTAATTTTACAACCTTTGCCATTAAGTCCTGCTAGTATCATAGCTGTCTTTACCTGCGCTGAGGCAATAGGACTATCATAGCTAAAAAATTCAAGTTTTTTGCCCTTTACCTTAATGGGCGCAAAGTTTGCTTTATCTTTGCCCTCAAATACTGCGCCGATTTTTTCTAGCGGCTCAACTACGCGGCGCATAGGACGCTTGCGCAAATACTCATCGCCATCTAGGATAAACTCGCCTTGCTTGCTAGCTAAAAAGCCCATAAGCAGTCTAATAGCCGTGCCTGAGTTTCCACAATCTAGCACTTTTTCATTTGTGCTTTTTATCTCTTTTGCTGGCGTGATAGTGATTTTGTTTTTATCCCACCTTACATTTGCGCCTAGAGCTTGTATGATTTTTAGCGTATTTAGCGTATCTTCTGCCCCTAAGTAGTTTTCTATCACGCTAGGCTCAGAGCTAAGAAGTGAGAAAATAGCGCAACGATGACTTATGCTCTTATCACTTGCTAAGTGCTCAAAACTAGCATTAAAGGGCTTTTTTAGTGCTTCTACTCTCATCTTAGCTCCACGCCTAAGCTCTCTTTTAACACATCTAGAATTCTTTGCATTAAAGCATTTATTTCATCATCAGTTAGCGTTTTTTCATTTGATTGAAAACTAAATGAGATTGTAAGGCTCTTTTTATCGCCCAAGCTTTTATCGCTATAAAGATCAGTTGGATAAAAGCTTTGTAAATTTTCTACTTTTAGTGCCTCTATGCACTCTTTGATCTGCTCGTATTTTAGCTCGCTGCTAACTAGCACACTAAGGTCACGACTAGTAGCAGGGAAGCTAGAATAAGGCTCTACTAAAATATGCTCACATTTAAGAGCGTCAAAATCAATTTGAGCTGCGTAGCATTTTGGTAAGTCTTTTTTAAGGCTAGGTTTAACTCGCCCCAAAAAGCCGATAACTTTGCCATTTTGGATAATCTTTGCTTGCTCATAAGGGCTTAGGAATTCTAGATTTTCACTAGCTTTTAGGCTGATTTTACCTAGAATTTTTTGTATATCGTTTGCTAGCTCAAATAGACTTAGCTCAGCACCTTTTGCGCCATTTTTAAGGCTTGGCAAGCTAGAAAGACCACAAGAGACAAAGCCTAGCTTAGAGCTTTGCTTGCCGCTAATATCAAAGACCTCTCCATACTCAAAAAGCTTGATTTGCTTTGCGCCACGCTTAGCGTTGTTTAGAGCTGAGTTAAGTAGGGAATTCAGCAGAGTTGGGCGAAGTTCTTTTAGCTCGTTTGTGATAGGATTTAGCATTTGGGCTTGGCAGGGTTTAAAGCCCATAGCTTCAAGCTCGCTAGGATCATCAAAAATATAATGAACACACTCAAAATACCCAGCATCCACAGCCCTTTGGCGCAGATTTCTTGCTAGGGCGTGTTTTAGACTAGCCTGGCTATTGCGGTTTGCCTCGCAAAAGTTTAGTGGCTTGGCTGGGATATTATCAATTCCATAAATACGCACTATTTCTTCACAAACATCTGCTATATTTTGGATATCGTGGCGATATGCTGGGGCTTTTGCGTAGAATTGCTCGTCATTTGTCCCACTTGCGATTTCAAAGTTTAGACGAGAGAGAATTTTATGAATTTCTTTTTTTTCTATATCCATGCCTATCATTTTAGAAATAGCTGAGCAATTTACTAGGATATTTGCTCTCTCCACGCTCATAGAGATTTGCTGTGAGCCGCCATACCACTCACAATTCTCAAAACAAGAGCCAAAAAGCAAGTTCATAGAAGAACTGATAGCCGGTTCTGACCCACGAGATGAGCGGTATACCATTTCATCTTTTGGCATATTTTTATCTTCGCCAGTTGCGTTTGCGATGATTTCAGGAGCTGTGTAGCTAGCCTCTATGATAGCGATTTTTGTGTTTTCATCGGCTAAAAACTCTTTATTTGCGCATATTCCAGCCACGCTCAAAAGTTTATCTTCAGCATAAATTTGGCTTTGTTTATGCTCACCATTTTTGATTTTTAAAGATATTTTTTCATTTTCATTAGGATTTATTTTTCTAGCATCATAGGCTCTAAAAAGTGCTCCGGTGCTGTGAGTAGAATACTCTAAAGCCCCCTCAATAGCTGATTTGTGCTTGCTTTCAATTAGTGCTAGGCGCAATCTTTTTTTAAGATTTAAGCTAAAGTTCTCGCCAAGATTTACAACCTTATAATATAAGGCGCAGTTTTTTTCTTCTTCGCTGTGAAGGCTAATTAGCCTGCCTATACCAAGAAGCTCATCTTCGCTTTTTTTAAGCGGGCTTATGTCTTTTATAGGCAGATCAAACTTTGCGCTTAGATCCCTTGCTACACCACGCACGCTAAGGCAATCGCCTCTATTTGGCGTAAGTTCTATTTCAATCAAATAGTCATCAAAGGCGGGATATGAGCTAAGTTCTTTGCCGATTTCTAGCTCGCCTATGCTCTCATCAAGTATCATTATGCCGTTATTTAGCTCTCCAAGCCCAAGTTCTTTAGCAGAACAGAGCATTCCACAGCTCTCCACACCACGAAGTTTGGCTTTTTTTATGCTTAATTCACCTATTTTAGCACCTTCTAGTGCGCAAGCTACCATTTGTCCTTCTGCTACATTTGGCGCACCACAGACGATTTGCAAAATCTCTCCAGCATCTACTTTACATACATGTAAATGGTCGCTATTTTCATGCTCCCTGCACTCAAGCACCTTTGCTACTACTACTTTGCTAGGCACTCTTATGTGCTCACAGCTGTCTACTTCAAGGCCGATTTCATTTAGTGCTGCGCAGATATCATCAGCTGATTTTGCGCTTAAATCTATCCACTCATTTAACCAGTTTTTGCTCAGTCTCATCTAAATTGCTCCAAAAGTCGTAAATCGCCCTCAAATAGGCTTCTTAAATCAGGAATTCTATGAAGTAGCATAGCAAGACGCTCTACTCCAAGCCCAAAAGCATAGCCGCTAACGCCGCTATATCCAACTGCTTTAAATACATTTTCATCCACAATGCCAGAGCCTAGTACCTCTAGCCAGCCAGTTTGCTTACAGACCCTACATCCACAGCCTTTACAAAAAATACAGCTGATATCAACCTCGGTGCTTGGTTCTGTAAAAGGAAAAAAGCTTGGGCGAAAGCGCACTTTTACATCGCCAAACATATAAACTAAGAAGTTTTGTAAAATGTCTTTTAGGTTTGCAAAGCTGATTTTATCGCCTTCTTCAACCACTAGACCTTCTATTTGATGAAACATCGGCGTATGCGTAAGGTCTAAATCTCGCCTAAAAACAGCCCCAGGGGCAATCATACGAATAGGCGGTTTTTTTGCTTGCATGGTGCGGATTTGAACAGGACTTGTGTGTGTGCGAAGCAAGCGAAAATCACGCAGATAAAAAGTATCTTGCATATCGCGTGCTGGGTGGTATTTTGGCAGGTTTAGTGCCTCAAAGTTGTGAAAATCATCTTCTATAAGAGGTCCAGTTTCCACGCTGAAGTTTTGCGCTACGAAATAATCAATTATCTTATCCATCGTAGCCATCACTGGATGCATAGCACCACGCAAACTAGGCTCGTTAAACAAACTAACATCCACGCCATCTTTTAGCAAGGCTTCGTTTGCTTCTTTTTCTTCAAGCTCGGCTTTTTTGCTAGCAATAAGCTCGTTTGCCTCGTCTCTTGCTCTATTTAAGCTCTCAGCCAAAGCCTTTTTCTCATCACCACTTAGCTCTTTTAGCTTAGAAAAGCCCTCTGTAATAACGCCCTTTTTGCCAAGCAGTGCAAGCCTTGCGCTCTCAAGCTCAGCTAGGCTTTTTGCTTGCGAAATTTCATCTATAAATTTTTGCAATTGTTGCGCTTCCAATTTTTGACCTTTTAGAAATTTTGAGCGCAATTTTAGCTAAAAAACTTAAAAATTCAAATAAAATTTGGCTATAATTGCTGCGAAATTTCTAAAAGGATAAAAAATGGATTGTGTTTTTTGTAAAATTACTGCTGGGCAAATTCCTAGCAATAAAGTGCTAGAAAATGATGAATTTCTAGCCTTTCACGATATAGCACCAAAAGCCCCTGTGCATGTGCTAATCATACCAAAAAAGCATATTGAAAACTTCAATGGCCTTGATAGTGCTACAGCTAGTGGCATAGTAAAGTTTGCCCAAGAAGTAGCCGTAGCAACTGGCGTTGAAAAGGCTGGGTATCGCCTTATTACAAACTGCGGTGAAAATGGTGGGCAAGAGGTGCCGCATTTGCACTTTCACTTGCTAGGTGGCAAACGCCTGCTGTGGCTAAGCGAAAACAGTGCAGCAGACCCAAAAAAATCATTTTAATCTAAAATCTAGAATTCCTGGGAATTCTAGATTAGGAATTCTAGGGAATTCTAGTTTAGGGAATTCTAGGGAATTCTAGCTTAGGGAATTCTAGAATTTATCTTAGGAATTCAAGTTTAGGGAATTCTAGAATTCGCGGTAGCGGCGGTAAAAACTAGGCTCCAAGGTCGTGAGGTGATTTTTTGGAATTTTGGCGCAGGACTAGCCGTGGGGCACCGTAGCGGTAGCGTTCAAGCGAGTTTTGCGCCGATTTTTCAAGCAAGCCGCTAACGAGTGAAAATAAAAGCGGCTTGCGCAGAAAAACGGTGTAAAAGCTCGCTTGTAAGGTGCTGGGCTGTCCAAGTCAAAATTTCAAAAAAGAACCCACGAACTGAGCCAGCCAATAAAAAACTAAGCTAGAATTCCCAGGAATTCTAGCTTAGGGAATTCTAGATTGAGAATTCTAGAATTCCTAAAAATTTTATATAGAAGGTTTATCATGCTAAATACTTGTCTATTTCCAGCAGCAGGCTATGGCACTCGTTTTTTGCCTGCTACAAAGTCTTTGCCAAAAGAAATGCTGCCGATTTTAACAAAACCACTCATCCACTACGGCGTAGATGAAGCCCTAGAGGCTGGCATGCGAAATATGGCCTTTGTTACAGGTCGTGGCAAGCGCGCTTTGGAGGACTATTTTGACATCAGCTACGAGCTAGAACACCAGATAGCAGGCAGTAAAAAAGAGTATTTGCTAACTGAGATTAGAGAGCTTATGAGTGCGTGCAGCTTTAGCTTTACTCGCCAAAATGAGATGAAGGGACTGGGGCATGCAATTTATAGTGGCAAAAATCTAGTAGGTGATGAGGCCTTTGGCGTGATACTAGCTGATGATTTGTGTATAAACGAAGACGGGGTCGGTGTGATGAGCCAAATGAGCGCAATATACGAAAAATACCGCTGCAGCGTGGTAGCTGTCATGGAGGTAAATGATGAGAGCATCCAAAACTACGGCGTAGTAGCTGGCAAGGGCATTGATGGCGATCTAGTGATGATTAGCGATATGATAGAAAAGCCTGAACCTGCAAAAGCCCCTACAAATCTAGCAATAATTGGCCGCTATATCCTAACGCCTGATATCTTTGAGGTGCTTAGCACCACAGCGCCAGGCAAAAACGGCGAAATACAAATCACAGATGCCTTGCTAAAACAAGCGCAAAACGGCATGGTTTTAGCATATAAATTCAAAGGCAAACGCTTTGATTGTGGCTCGGTGGCTGGCTTTGTAGAGGCTACAAACTATTTTTATAATTTAGAGAAAAAATGCTAGAAAATACACTACACTTTGAGACAGCAAAGAGTGAGCAAATCAGCGCATACGCAAGACGCATGAGCGATGAGCTAGGGGATATTGGATATTATGGTTTGCCTGATATTGGCGAGCATGAGAGCTTAGAGCGTATAAAAAATAAGTATAAAACTAAGCAAAATGTCGTACTAATCGGCGTTGGCGGATCTAGCCTTGGAGCAAAGGCAATATCTAATATGCTAGGACTTGAAATAATTTTCATTGATAACCTTGATGAGAGCGTGATAAAAGGGGCCTTGGCTAAAATCAGCCTAGAAAACAGCGTTTTTATAATTTCAAGCAAATCAGGCACTACTATTGAGACTATTAGCATTTATAAGGTGCTTTTAGCGCACTTTAAGCCAAAAGATTTTAGCTCTTTTATTTTTATCACAGATGAGGGCTCGCCGCTTGAGAATTACGCAAAAAGCGTGGGTGGCGAGCTATTTTTTATCCCAAAAAATGTAGGCGGCAGATTTAGTGTGCTAAGCAACTGTGGGCTTGTGCCCTTAGCCTTGGCCGGGGCTGATATAAAGGCGATTTTAGAAGGCGCAAAGGCTATGAAAGAGCGATTTTTAGGGCAAAATGACCCACTAATCCTACAAAAAGCCCATCACTACGCCACGCATCCAAATGCTAAAATAAATGTGCTTTTTAGCTACGATAGCCGCTTAAAAGCCTTTAATGAGTGGTATATTCAGCTTTGGGCTGAGAGCCTTGGCAAAAGGCGTGGGTATAAGCGCATGGGGCTTACGCCTGTGGGGCTTGTAGGCTCAGCTGATCAGCACTCGTTTTTACAGCTTATAATGGATGGGCCAAAAGATAAGAGCGTAACCTTTCTAAAAGTTGCTGCAAAAAATGAAATAACCGTGCCAGATATAAAACTAGAATTCCTAAATAGTTGCGATTTTGCAAATAATCTTAGCGTTTCATTTATCCAAAACTCACAAAGCACAGCCACGCTCCAAGCCCTAAAAAGCGAAAATATCAGCGTGGATGAAATCACACTTAGCAGGCTTGATGAGTGGCACGCAGGTGCGCTTATTTACTACTACGAGCTTTTAACCTCAGCTTGTGGTGTGATGCTTGGGGTGAATACCTACGACCAGCCAGGTGTAGAACTTGGTAAAATGCTACTTAAAAAAATGCTAAGCACTAAATAAGCTGCAATTCTTATAGTAAGTTTTTCAAAACTTACTATAAGAAAAAATTACACCTAAGAAAAAATTACGCCTCATAGCCTTCCATTTTAAGAAATTCTCTTAAATATTTAAACGCAAAAGGATATACGCTTATAGCATTTAGGCGAACTAAACCTACTGCTAAGAGGGCAAGGGTTTCACCCAGCATATCGTTTGTTGTTTTAACTGGTTCTATTCGCTTTATGTTTGGCGACTTTTCTATTTTATAGCCATTGATTTGCCCTACATTTCCAAATCCTACACCTACGCAGTATTCGTAATTATCACCATTTTGCCAGTAATGAACGCCCAAAAGCCCACCAAAAAGCTCTTTATTTTCATCGCTATTTTCTTTACTTTGAAAAATAGCTTTTTTGCCACCACTATTTTTGATGATTAGATTATTTAATCTAGTTTTTCTTATACCATTTATACCACATTCTTTTAAAATTTTGTTGTATTCTTTAAACTCATAAGGTCTATTTTTTTCAAAATAAGGGCTTAGATCAACATCTACGCTTGCTTTAATGAGTTCTTCTGCCATCAAAGGTCTGCCAGATCTCATAGCTTTTTTAAAAAACTCATCTATATCATTTGGCAAAATCATGATTTTTGTATCACTAATAAATGAGCCACTTTTGCTATCGCTACTTATCATTTTATCGCCAAAATTCCTAGTAAATAATGGATTAAATAAATTATTTTCTTCAATCACAAAATCAAATTCCCCACAATGCTCATTTTACTAGCAAATTGTAAAATTTTCTAAAAGCTTTAAAGATTTATTAAAATAACTATTTAGTTCATTTTGATTAGCGCTCAGGGCTTTTTCATTTTTGATTTGGCGAAAAGTAAAATTTAGATATTTTTTAAGCTCATTTTGTTAAGATAAAAAATAATTTAGCCCCCCAATGACTGCGAGGACTAAATTCTAGAATTTAAAAAAGTCATAAAAAGCTGATAGAAAAGACTTTTAAATAAAAGGGAGAAAATTGTGATATTTTTGCTTTTATTGCCGTTTTTTATTTTGATTTTTGTTGTTTTATTGCCTGCTGTGTGGTCTTTGGCGATTTATGGAGCTTTGAGGCTAAGGGGCTGTGAGGCTTTTGGCTTGCTTATCGCTGTTGTGGTGGGGGCTAGCGGGCTTTATGCTGTTGGCGACTTCACTCCTGAAATAATTTATGCTTTTTATTTGGGAGGTTTTATTATAGGTACTCCTATTTATTTGCTTATTTTTCGCTCACGGCTAAGATATATTAACGAAACTAAGGCTAAAAAGCTTTTAATTTTTGGCTCTATTGCTACGCTTTTTATCATTTGGGAGTTGGAGGTGCCACAACAGGTAATTTTTAATAACCTTACAAAGCATAGCACTGCTAGATATATGTATGATATAGAAATTGTAGATGATAATTATACTTTGCCTGTTGATTATAAAAGATTTAGCGTAGGTTACGCAGAGCCATATAATGATTGCGTAGATTATTTTTATAAATGTCCTTTGTTGCCTATGCCACATCAATTTAAGCACTATGTGGATGAAAACAGAAATGGAAAAGAAGTTATGATAGCAAAGTTATATGGTCCTTATTATGGAAAAACTTTTTTAATGATGTATCTTGAAAATTTAGTAGTAGAAAGATCTAATGATAGAAGTAAATATGTAGATGACAAAGATATTTACAAAAAACTTGAAATTCTAAAATTTAAACAACAAAAAGGAGAAAACAATGAAAACAAATAATTTTTACAACAATGGCTCATTTAACGATAAGGCTATGAGTGGTATCAAAGATGCTGTCTATTTAGCTAAAAGAGCGTATGATAATGAAAAGAAATTAAATGAATTATCAAAACTGCTAAATAACATTGATACAGAAAAACCTTTACGTAGCAAAGATGGCTACATCATGCTTTATTACTAAGATACAAAAGCCCTCGTTCTGGGGTAAGTTTCATTTGATACTTACTAATTTTTTAAATTTTATAATTATACGAAATTTAATAAAGGAATTCTAGAATTCTTTAGCTTAAATCTAGAATTCCTTTTTGGCAAATTTTATTGACATTATATACAAAGATAAATTATACTTATACAAAGCAATTTTAAAAAGAAAAACTAGCAAATTTCTATGTTTTTATTAAAAGAAAAAATCAGCACACAAATTGAAGTTAAAAAATCAAAGTTTATCGCTACTCTTGCGCTTTTTAAGGATTTTGAAAGCTTAAATAAAGCACTAAGAGACGAACATCCAAAGGCTGCGCATGTAGTTTGGGCATATCGCTACTTAAATGAGTTTGGTCAAATCGTAGAAAACTCTAGCGATGATGGCGAGCCAAAGGGTAGTTCTGCCCCTGCTTTGCTAGCAGCCTTGCGTGGCGCAGAGCTTGTTGATGCCTGCGCTCTTGTGGTGCGGTATTTTGGCAGTATTAAGCTAGGCATCGGAGGACTGGTGCGAGCCTATGGTACTAGCGTAAATGAAGCTATAAAAAGCGCAAAAGATATGGGAGTGCTAGAATTCTTTGAAAAGAAAAGAAAGCTTAAAAGTCTTTGTGCCCTTTGCCTTGATTTCACGCTGCGAGCATTTTGCCAAAACTCAAAATATTGAATTCAGCCAAGAGTTTGGTGCGATGGGCTGTAATTTTAGCTTTAGCATAAACAGGAGCCAAAAAGCAGAACTTATAAAATTTTGTGCTACTTTAAATATAATAATAGCCTAAAATCTAGAATTCCTAAGCAAATTTCACTAGGGAATTCTAAATTCCCTGCGTCATTGAGGGGGAGCAAAGCGACCGAAGCTAGGAATTCTAGTTTTCTGGGGGTTAGGGGGTTTCTTTTAAGCAAAATTTAGAATTCCCTGCGTCATTGCGAGCGAAGCGAAGAAATCTCGTTCAAAATTCCGAAGCAATCTCGCTTGTGGCTTAATAAATGAGATTGCTTCGTCGCTCGCTCCGCTCACTCCTCGCAATGACGAATTTTAGGGAATTCTAAAATTCCCAATCTAAAATTCCTAGTAAAAATACCCCCCCCCCAAAAAAAAACATAGAATTCTAAATTCCCTGCCATCTAAACTTTGCGCTAGCGGCTGTAAAAATCTAGGGAGTTCTAGATAAAAATACTTTTGAATTTTTTAATCTTTAAATTTGCTTGGAGTAAAGCCAAAATGCTTTTTAAAAGCAGAACTAAAATTGCTAAGTGCACTAAAACCTAGCTTAGAAGCTACGGATTTTAGATTTTGTCCATCGCTTATTAGCTCTTTTGCTTTTTGCATTCTAAGCTTCGTGCTAGCTTCGTGTATAGTAGAGCCAAAAAAGGCTTTAAATAGCGTTTTTAGCTTGCTTTCGTTTAAACCAACTTTATAAGAAAGCTCTTTTATACTAAGTGGATTTGCGTAGTTTTTTTCTATGATTTTATAGGCATTTTCAAGCATTTCTCTCTCTATTTTTGAAATATTTATTATCTTAGAATTTTCAAGGTTTTTTAGCTCATTATCTAAAATTCCAAAAATTTTAGATTTTAAAAACAAGGGGCTAGGCTCTTTGCTAAAAAAGATTTCTTTTGCTAAAAATATAGTATCAGGCAGGCATTTTGCCTCGCTTATTAGCTTTGAGTTTTTTGAATTTAGAATTTTTTTTAGTATTTTTGGACTTGCGTGATTTTTTAAAAAATTTGCTCCTACATTTATGATAATATTTTTTAATTTTGAATTACCATTAAACTGAGAATAAAATTTTCCCTTATAAAGCACGCTAAAAATACAATTTCCACTTTTACAATCAAGCTTGAACTTGCAATTTTGGCAAGTATAAGAATCCCCAAGTGTGATATTTAGGCTAAATTTCTTCTCTTTTATATCAAAACTAACCTTTGTATCATTAAAAATATCAAAATTATTTATGATAATTTCAATCTTTTCATTTTTTTCATAATCAATCTCATAGTATTTATACTGCGAGATAGCACACTTTTTATCAATAAAAAATTCGCAATTGTGGCATTCTTTTTTAGCTGACATAAAAATTCCTTTTTAATAACAAAAAATATCTTTTTTTATAAAAAAAGTATTGAAATCTATTATCACTTTTGGCATTATAGCATTTTTTAAAATAAAATGTCCAATAAGGGAGAAAACAATGACAAAAAGAGTGTTGTCTTTAAGCATAGTTTGCGCAGCACTTCTAAGCGCAAACGAACAAAAGCTAGATGAAATCGTAGTAACTACTAGCGGTTATGAGCAAACAATCAAAACCGCCCCAGCTACTATAAATATCGTAGACCAAAAAGAAATCAAACAAACTGGGGTCCGCCAGCTAGGTGATTTGGTTGAATCAGTCCCTGGAATCAGTACCACGGTAGAAAAAACAGGCACAAAAGGCATACAAATCCGTGGGTTTAGCAAGCACTACACTTTGCTTTTAGTAGATGGCAAGAAAATAACAATGGATCCTAGCTTTGATGTTACAGGTGGCTTTATACCTCTAGCATCTTTGATAGAAAGAGTTGAGATAGCAAAAGGCCCAGTAGGTGGTAAATACGCAAGTGAGGCGATATAATGTACGAGTTTTTAGAGCTTAATACAGAAGATATAGGGCGAGTTTTGTTTATTGTTTTTGGCTTACTAAGCCTTATGATTGTAATTTTAGCAGCCAGCAAAATAGCTGATTGCGCTAATAAAGGATAGAAATGAACGAGATTTTTGAGTTTGGCAAAGAATATGTAGATTATATAATTTTTGCGATTTTGGGCTTTATGAGCTTTTTGGTGGTGCTTTTTAGCGTGGAGAGAGTGATTTATTTTATGCGTGTTAAAAAGGCTGATTTTAATAGCAAGGTAGCTTTTGAAAGAGCCCTTACAAAAAACATGACAACGCTATATATAATATACCAAAATGCTCCATATATAGGGCTTTTAGGCACGGTTTGTGGGATAATGATCACTTTTTATGATATGAGCAAAAGTGCTAATATCGACGCTCTTGTCGTAGTCTCTGGGCTATCTCTTGCCCTTAAAGCCACAGCCCTTGGACTATTTGTAGCAATTCCTACTTTGATGATATATAATGCCTTTGGTAGAAGAGTTCAAGTATTATTAAGCGAGTATGATGATGCTACCAAATGATAAAGGTGGGCTAAATATAGTCCCATTTATAGACATTATGCTTGTGCTTTTGGCTATTGTGCTTAGTATTTCTACTTTTATTGCTAGTGGGCAAATAAAAGTAGATTTGCCCACAGCCAAAAACGCAGTGACAAGCAATGATGAAAAGCATGAAATTACAATTTCAAAAGATAGTGAAATTTTCTTAAACGATAAAAAGCTAGATGTCATAAACAAAGCTTTTGATGATATAGAAAACTCTCAGCTAATCGTGCTAAAGGTAGATAAAGACGCTCCATTTGAGAGCTTTGTAAAAGTGCTTGATGAGCTAAAAAGCAAAGGGCATGAAAATCTAGCAATAAACGCAAAAAGGTAAAAAATGAAAAATAAAATTGGTTTAATTTCTGGTTTTATGATTTCTGTTTTTGTTCATTTTGGGATTTTGCTTTTTGCTTTTTTGTTTTTAAAAGAGCAAGCACCGATTCAAAAAGAGCTTTTTTATCCAATTTCTTTAAATGATTATATAGTGCCACAAGTGGAGCAAAAAGTGGAACAAAGCGCAGCGCAAATAGAGCCAGAAAAAGTTATAGAAAAAGAGCAAATAGTCCCTAAAAAAGTGCAGCCAAAACCTATGCCAAAAAATATAGAAAACTCGCAAATCCCAAAAAGCTCAAAAGCAGAGCAAACAGCCCAAAATGCTGTCATAAATAACGCGCCAGCAAAAGAGAGTTTAGCCCAAAGCCTAGCAAAAGAACAAGACAAAATCGCTGCGCAAATATATAAAATAATCTTAGCCTACATAATCAAAAACTACCCAAAAGACGCCCTAAGACGCAATCAAAGTGGTAGTGTGCTAGTTAGCTTTAATTACAATTCATCAGGCGTCTCAAATGCGCAAATTTTACAAAGCTCAAACATAAAAAGCCTGGATAAAGCAAGCCTAGATGCAATTGAAAAAACCAAGCATTTATTTCCTAAAACAGACAAAAACTTTGCTTTTAGATTGCCTGTTCGCTTTGCTATAAAATAAGAATTCTAGATTTTCTAGCCAGATATCAAAACAATCTAGAATTACCTAAACTAGAATTCTTAAAACTAGAATTCTTAAAACTAGAATTCCTAGTAAAAATACCCCCTAACCCCCAACCAGCGGATGCGAAGCAACCAGCGGATGCGAAGCAAAAAAACCATAGGAATTCTAGAATTCCTAAATCTAGAATTCTCTAGATTTTTTGGGTGTTTTTAAAAGCTCTTTTGCCTACAAAACGACCAAAAAATGTAATAACAAGCAAAAGTCCGCTTAAAAAAACATAAAAGCCTATAAAGCCCCAAGCCCCAAAAGCACTCATCAAAAAGCCCAAAATAGGCGCAGCAAAAAGCGAGCCAAGCAAATAGCTAAAAAGCATTGCTCTACTTGCTAGGATGTATTCTCTTTTGTCTGTTATAGCGTCATTTGCGATAGCTAGGCTAAGGGCATAAAGTACAAAAATCCCAGCCCCAAGCAAAAAAACCGCTACAAAAATAATTTTTGGCACTCCAAGCAAAAAGGCTGAAATCAGGCTTAAAAAGCTTGCTAGAAGCAGAGCATTTACCCTGCCAAACTTATCACTCACAACCCCGCAAAGCAAATGTCCGCAAACCCCGCCAACCATACTAATAGCGATAAATACTGCCACACTACCATCACCCAGCCCATAAAGCAGAGCAAACACGCTAGCCATGCTAAAAAAGCCATTCATACAAAGCCCACCGATAAAATCGCTAATGAGCGCAAGCTTTGGTGCGCTAAATATATTTGGCAGGCTGATTTTTGCCTTTGGTGGCACTAGCGGGGTTTTTAGCGCTTTTAGATTTAGCGGCAGCAGCGCAAGGACTATAAAAACCGCACTTAGTATAAGCGTTTGCTCCACACTAAGGCTAAAAGCGATAAACAACGCCCCCACGCCAAAACTAGCATAAAATAGCGTCTCATAAATACCAAGCACACGCGAGCGAATAGAGTTGGTCACGCTTGCATTTAGCCACACCTCTATAATCATCACAATGCTATAATACGCTAATCCCATAAAAAAGCGCAAAATGCCCCAAAAAAGCAGATTATTACTAAGCGCACCAAGCAAAGCTGAGAGCGCAAAAATAGCGCAAAATACGCTAAATGCACGCTCATACCCACAAGCACTAATAAGCCTATGCGAAAAAATCGTACACGCCACAGCCCCAGCAAAAAAGCAGGCATTGACAAGACCGATTTGCTCTTTACTTGCCGCAAATCCATCTAGCAAGACCCCAGCTGAGCTAACTAGCAAGCCATCAGCAATGAAAATAAAAGCAGACGCCACGCACAAAGGCAAAAGCGAAAAATAAATAATACCAATTCTATTCATAAAAACTCACCCAGCTTTTTGCGCTATTATAGCACATTTGCTCTCTCACAAGCCTAGGGAATTCTAGAATTCCATAGTAAAACTAGAATTCCTTAGTAAAACTAGAATTCCGCAGCAAAACTAAAATTCCTAAGTAAATTCTGCTTTATTTTTGCTAAAATTGCGAAATTTTTTCAAGGGCTAACAAAATGATCACAAAAGATAATTTAAAAGAAGTTTTAGAAATTTTAAACTTTAACAGCAAAGATAAAATAGTATATGAAAAATTCTATCAAAATAGCGACAAAATATCTATAAAAGTAGATTTTGATAAAAAAACTATTGATTACCTGCCTTTTGATAATAGATTTAAAAGCGATATTTTACCAAGCATTAATAATCCAAGCGTAGGCTTTATGGCTCACAGAGAAACTACTTTAAACTTCAAAGACGAAAAAGCAAAAGAAGTTTTCGTTGATTTGATAGCCGTTGATAAACTTTTAGAAAAAGGCTACAAGCCAGAACATATTGTTTTAGAGCCTGAGTTCAAAACAGGTCATGGGGATAAAGCTTATGGTGATATTTTAGTATTAAATGAAAATTTTGAAAATTTACTTTTGATTGAGTGTAAAACCACTACAAGCGATATAAATAAAAGCGAATTTAATAAAGAATGGCAAAATATGCTAGAAAATGGCGGTCAGCTCATATCTTATCAAGGTGTAAGAAAATCAAAATTTCTTTGTTTGCTTTCTTTTGATTTGGAAGAAAATCAAATTCTTACTTATAATTATATTATTTCTATGCTTGATGATGAAAATGGCAAAAAAGCCGAAAAAAACTATTTAAATTCAAGCGACAAAGAAGCGATATTTAAAGTATGGAAAGAGCTGTATAATCAAAATTATGAAGAAGCAGGTATTTTTGAGTCAAGTATGCAAGCTTATAATATCGGCTTTAAAAAACCTACAATAGATATTTTAAAACCACTTATAAATCGTGATATAGACGAAAAACGCTCAAAATGGGATGATGAGCTAAGGGCTCATTCTGTAAATGATAGAAATCTAGCCCTAGCAAAGCTTATGAATTTATTTTTATGTAAAATTACTGATGAGTTAGAAAACCCAAATGATTTACAATTTTACTGGTATGGAGATGAAGCAGACAACGCCTATAAGCTAATAGATAGACTTCAAAATCTATTTAAAAAAGGCATGGAAAAATATCTAAATCAAAAAATAACTTATCATTCTAGCAAAAGCATACAAAATGCTTTTGGTGATGATTTTAAGGGCATTGAAGTCCAAAAGAAAATAGAAGAAATTTTTAAAGAATTAAAATATTTTCAAAATGGAGATTTTAACTTTATAGAAATTTTCAATAAAGAACTCTTTGAAAAAAATTTTGAAGTATTATTGCCTATTGTAAAATCTTTGCAAAATGTAAAATTCACACAAATTGAAGATGCTAATGTTTTGGGGCATTATTTTGAGTGTTTTATAAACGACATGCCTCAGCACGAAGGGCAGTATTTCACGCCTATGCCACTAGTAAATTTTATGATTTATTCTTTGCCGATTTTAAAAGATATAAAAATGCTTGATTATGCTTGTGGAGTAGGACATTTTATCACTCAGTTTTTTAACTTTCACAAAGATAAAAAAGATAGTATCACAGCCCTTGGCGTAGAAAAAGACACAAGATTAGCCAAAACTTCTAAAATAGCTACTTTTATGAATAATGTTAGTGCTGAAATAAAAGCCCAAAATGCGCTAAAAACTGGAATTATTCAAAATCATAATTTTTCTTATTTGCTTTGTAATCCACCTTATAGTGTAGATGAGTTTTTAAAAGTATTAGATGAAAAAAGCAGAAATGATTTTGAGCTTTTTAATAAAGATTTAAATATCGCTACAAATTCCATTGAATGCTTTTTTATAGAAAAAGCAAGCAAAGTTTTAGAAACAAATGCTTTAATGGCGATAATCGTGCCAAGCTCAGTTTTAGGCAAAAGTGGAATTTATGAGCGAACAAGGGAAATTTTATTAAGAGATTTTAGAATAATTTCTATTTGTGAGTTTGGCTCTGAGACTTTTTACAAAACAGGCACAAATGTAAATGTAATTTTTGCGATTAGAAAAGTTATAAACAATACTACTAGCATAAATAAAGCTGAAATTTTTAGTGATTTTTATAAACTAATTTTAGAAAATAATGTAAGTAAAGCACGAAAAGCTTATAAAAGTTTTGATGAATATTTAGCTAAATATTGTGATTTTATGAATTATGATATAAAGGGCTTTAATGAGCTTTTGGAGTTAAAAGAAAATACCGAGCTTTTTGAAAGTGAGAATTTTAAAGAATACAAAAATGCTTATGAAGCATTGCTAAAAAAAGAAAAAGCCGAATATGACAAAAAATCTACAAGCTATAAAGTCAAAAATTCTTTTAGTCCAAGTCAAAGTCTGGCTGAATTTTCTAGAAAAATAGAAGCAAAAAAGTTTTTAAATTATGCTCAAATTTGCTTTGATGAAGTCCTTATCATCAAAGCCCCAAATGATAGCAAAGAGCAAAAAACATTTTTAGGCTACGAGTATAAAGACAATAAAAAGGCTAAAAAGCGTGGCTTGCAAGTCATAGGCAGTTCATTAAACGACCTAAAAGACATACAAACTCCACTTTATAATCCTAGCGATATGCTAGATGAGAGTAAATTAAATTATTATATTTTAATGAATTTTCTAAAAAATATTGATAAAAATTTACTTGATAAAGACTTTGCTAAACGTATTAAGAATTTTAGTTTTAATCTGCCTGATGAGCTTAGCGAGTTTGCGACACTTACGCCGCTTTCTACTTTAATTGATTTTAAAAGAGTTGAATTTTCTAATGCGATAAATATATCTTTGGCGACAGCAGCGACTATAAATCCTTTTGAGAATTCTAAATATCAGCTTGTAAAAATCGGCGACTACATACAAGAACAGCAAAAATCTAGAATTCAAGTAAATCAAGCAAAAGAAAATAAAACCGGCATTTATCCATTTTTTACAAGCGGTGAAAATGTTTATAAATACGATGAATTTTTGATAGATAATGAAAATATTTTCTTAGCCACAGGCGGAAATGCTTGTGTTAAATTTTATGATGGGAAAGCTGCTTATTCTACTGATACTTACGCAATTTGTGCTAAAAATGATGAAATTTTGACTTATTATATTTTTGTGCTTTTAGAAAACAAAATTTCATTTATCAATGAATTTTATTTTAAAGGTAGTGGCTTAAAACACTTACAAAAAAATGATTTTAAAAATTTTAAAATCCCTTTGCCGCCGCTTGATATTCAAAAGCAAATCGCAATAGAGTGTGAAAGTGTAGAAAGTGAGAATTCTAGAATTCTAAATGAAATCACGGAGCAAAAAGAGCAAATAAACATGGTTTTGGCAAAAACGGGAATTTTAAATGTAGAATTCCAAGACAACGAAAATCTAAAAGACCTACCAACCCCACAAGACTATAAGCTAACCGAGTGGGAAAGTGTGAAATTAGGAAATCTTTGTAAAATAAAAATGTGTAAAAGAATTTTCAAAGAACAAACTAGCGCAAGTGGTGAAATACCATTTTATAAAATAGGTACTTTTGGCAAAGAAGCAGATGCCTTTATAAGCAAAGAAATTTTTGATGATTATTCATCTAAATATCCATACCCAAAGAAAAATGAAATTCTAATTTCTTGTGCTGGAACTATCGGCAAAGTAGTAATGTTTGACGGAGAACCTTCATATTTTCAAGACTCAAATATAGTTTGGACACAAAATGATGAAACTAGAATTCTAAATATATTTTTATTTTATGTTTTACAAAGATATAACTGGTCAAATATTGAAACAAATGGTGGAACGATAAAAAGATTATATAATCCAGATTTAGAAAAAGCAAATATTATTGTGCCACCACTTGAAGCTCAAGAAAAAATCGTCCAAGCAATAGAAAGCATTGAGCAAAAAATTTCTAACCTACAAACCGAGTTAAACTCGCTAAATGGCAAACAAAAAGAAATTCTAGAAAAATATTTATTTTAAAGCCTTTTTAAATCTAGAATTCCTAGGGAATTCTAGATTTGCTTAAAACTAAAATTTAGCTATTTTCAGCTATAATCTAAGCTTATTTTTTAAGCAAAATCAACCAAAGGGCAAAAATGCTAGAAAACAGCGATATACAAATCACCAGCATAGAAGACTCTATAAAAGCTAGTTATCTTGATTATTCAATGAGCGTAATTATAGGCCGCGCTTTGCCAGATGCCAGAGATGGCTTAAAGCCTGTTCATAGGCGTATTTTACACGCTATGAATGAAATGCACCTAGGCAAAAGCGCAAAATACAAAAAATCAGCCGCTATCGTAGGTGAGGTTCTAGGTAAATACCACCCACACGGCGATACAGCAGTTTATGACGCTCTTGTGCGCCTAGCGCAAGACTTCTCTATGCGAATTCCAGTAGTAGATGGGCAAGGCAACTTCGGCTCTATTGACGGAGATGGCGCAGCAGCTATGCGCTACACCGAGGCTAGAATGACAGCTTTAACTGAAGAGCTTTTAAAAGACATTGATAAAGACACAGTAGATTTTATCCCAAACTACGATGATAGCCAAAGCGAGCCAGATGTACTCCCGGCGCGTGTGCCGCACCTACTACTAAATGGCTCAAGCGGTATTGCTGTGGGCATGGCTACAAATATCCCACCACACAGCTTAGATGAGCTAATTGATGGACTTTTAGTCGTATTAGAGGATAAAGAAGCTAGCTTAGAGGCTGTAATGGAGCATATAAAAGGTCCTGATTTCCCAACAGGTGGAACGATATTTGGCAAAAAAGGCATAATCGATGCTTACCGCACAGGCAGAGGCCGCATAAAGCTAAGAGCCAAAACTCACATAGAAAAAAAGCCAAATAAAGATGTAATAGTAGTAGATGAACTACCTTATCAAGTAAATAAAGCAAAGCTTATTGAAACCATAGCCGAACTAGCCAAAGAAAAAAGCATTGAAGGCATAGCAGAAGTGCGTGATGAGAGCGATAGAGAAGGAATTCGCATGGTAATCGAGCTAAAGCGAGATGCTATGAGCGAAATCGTGCTAAACAACCTATATAAAAGCACGCAGCTAGAAATCACCTTTGGCGTGATAATGCTAGCGATAAATAACAAAGAACCAAAGATTTTTACACTTTTAGAGCTTTTAAAGCTATTTTTGCACCACAGAAAAACCGTCATCATCCGCAGGACTATATACGACCTACAAGAAGCTCGCAAAAGAGCTCATATCCTAGAAGGTCTTAAAATCGCCCTTGATAACATAGATGAAGTAATCGCACTAATCCGCACTAGCCCTGATTATGATAGCGCAAAAGCAGGGCTGATGAGCAAGTTTGCCCTAAGTGAGGCGCAGAGCAAAGCAATACTTGATATGCGCCTAAGCAAACTTACAGGCTTAGAGCGTGAAAAACTAGAAGCCGAGCTAGATGGGCTAATGAAGCTAATCGCTGAGCTAGAAAGCATACTAAAAAGCGAAGAAAAAATCGAAAATATCATAAAAGACGAACTACTTGATATAAAAGATAAATTCAAATGCCCTCGCAAGACTGAAATCGTAGATGACTACGACGATATAGATATAGAAGACCTAGTGCCAAATGAAAACATGGTAGTAACCATAACTCACAGGGGATATATCAAGCGTGTGCCAAGCAAGCAGTATGAAAAGCAAGCCAGGGGTGGCAAAGGCAAAGTCGCAGTGACTACCTACGATGATGATTTTATCGAGAGTTTCTTTACTTGTATGAGTCATGATACGCTGATGTTTGTCACTGACAAAGGTCAATTATACTGGCTAAAGGTCTATAAAATCCCAGAGGGCAGCCGCACCGCAAAAGGCAAAGCCGTAGTAAATCTAATAAGCCTACAAGATGATGAAAAAATCATGGCTATCATCCCTACAAGCGATTTTGCACCAAATAAATCACTAGCCTTTTTCACCAAAAACGGCATAGTAAAACGCACAAATCTAAGCGAGTATAAAAACATCCGCTCAATCGGCGTGCGCGCAATTAAACTTGATGAAAATGACGAGCTAGTAACTGCTCTCATAGTAGAAAACGAAGAGGGAGAAATAGTGCCTAGCATAGATGGAGAGGAAAACGCTAGCCTAGACATCAGCATAGAAAACGAAGATCTAGGCACCCAGCTAAGCGAGGTACTAGGCGAGGTGCCGGGTGAGAGCGATGAGCCTAGCAAAATGATCCTAATCGTAACTCGCAAAGGTATGTGCGTGAAGTTTCGCCTAAATAAAATCCGCCAAATGGGTCGTGTAAGCCGTGGCGTAAAAGGCATAAGCTTCAAAGAAAAAAATGATAGCGTCGTAGGCGCTGCCTTTATAGAAAGCAACGACCAAGAAATCCTAAGCGTAGGCGAGCTTGGAATTGGCAAACGCACCACAGCCGATGAATACCGCCTGACAAATCGCGGCGGCAAGGGCGTAATCTGCATGAAGCTAAATGACAAAACCGGCGATCTAATAGGCGTTGTGATGGTAGATGAGCGTATGGATCTCATGGCACTTACCACAAGCGGCAAGATGATAAGGGTAGATATGCAAAGCATACGCAAAGCCGGTCGCAACACCAGCGGCGTAAAAGTCGTAAATGTAGATGGCGAAAAAGTAGTCTCAATCGCTAGCTGCCCAAAAGAAAGCGAAGAAGAAAGCCTAGATTTTGATAGCCCAGCTAGCGAGCAAGACACGCAAGAGTGATTATTTTAGAATTCTTAGCATAAATCTAGAATTCCTAGGGATAAATTTAGAATTCCTTAAAGATTGCTTCGCTTCGCTCGCAATGACGAAAATTCTAGAATTCCTAGGGAATTCTAGAATTCCCTAGTCCTTGTCATCCCCCAGCTTGAACTCAGGCTCTCTGCTCTAGGAATTCTAGAATTCCCTAGCTTTTTACAGCCGCTACTGCAAAGTTTAGAGGGTAGCACAAATCTAGAATTCCTAAGGATAAATTTAGAATTCCTTAAAGATTGCTCCCTCTTTTTTTAAAGCCTCGCAATGACGCAGGGAATTCTAAATTTTGCTTAAAAGAAACCCCCTAACCCCCAGAAAACTAGAATTCCCAGAGATTGCTTCGCTTCGCTCGCAATGACGCAGGGAATTTTAGGCTATTGTTATATTTAAAGTAGCGCAAAATTTTATAAGTTCTGCTTTTTGGCTTTTATTTATGCTAAAGCTAAAATCGCAGCCTGCCGCACTAAACTCTTGGCTGAATTCAATATTTTGAGTTTTGGCAAAATGCTCGCAGCGTGAAATCAAGGCAAAGGGCACAAAGACTTTTAAGCTTTCTTTTCTTTTCAAAGAATTCTAGCACTCCCATATCTTTTGCGCTTTTTATAGCTTCATTTACGCTAGTACCATAGGCTCGCACCAGTCCTCCGATGCCTAGCTTAATACTGCCAAAATACCGCACCACAAGAGCGCAGGCATCAACAAGCTCTGCGCCACGCAAGGCTGCTAGCAAAGCAGGGGCAGAACTACCCTTTGGCTCGCCATCATCGCTAGAGTTTTCTACGATTTGACCAAACTCATTTAAGTAGCGATATGCCCAAACTACATGCGCAGCCTTTGGATGTTCGTCTCTTAGTGCTTTATTTAAGCTTTCAAAATCCTTAAAAAGCGCAAGAGTAGCGATAAACTTTGATTTTTTAACTTCAATTTGTGTGCTGATTTTTTCTTTTAATAAAAACATAGAAATTTACTATTTTTTTTATTTACAAAAAACGGCGAAAACACGCCAAAAATTGCTTTGTATAAGTATAATTTATCTTTGTATATAATGTCAATAAAATTTGCCAAAAAAGGAATTCTAGATTTAGGAATTCTAGAATTCCTTAGAAAATATTATCAAAGTTATAATTTAATCTATCCAAAAAAGCGCCGTTTTCATCTTGTCTTATGCGAGCTAGCTTAGCTTCCAGCCTAAAAGGTGCTAAAAGCTCTGCGCCACCATCTGCCCACCACGCACAAAAGTCCTTAGCATCGCTAAAAGGTGCTTTTATCCCAAGTTTAGCAGTAGCCAAAGGCCAGTCATATTCCCACCATTTGCTACTCTCTAAATCAGCGATTATTTCACCCTTAAAGCGCATTTTTACTACCTTAGCTGGATTGCCAGCCACCACAGCATAGGCTGGCACAGGCTTTGTTACCACAGCACAAGCTGCGATTATTGCTCCATTGCCCACGCTTAGCTCATGTGCTGCTGGAAAAAAAGCATTAGCCCCTACCCACACGCCGTTTGCGATGATTGTTCTTTGCGGATAAATATCGCAAAAATCAAAAGGCTCAGCTATGGGCTCGCAAGTAGCGCCCACGCCCTCATCCACAAAAGCCTTTACGCTAGTCATAGCCACGCTAGTAGAATCATGGCGCAGGGCACCGATAGTTACGTTATGCGCCACGCAGCTATATCTGCCTATTATTGTATTTTCTAGCACGGAGTTAGCGTTTATATAGCTATACCCCCCCCCAATGCAGTTTTGGACTTTGCAGCCACCCCAAAGGGCAAAAGGTCTTTCAAAGACAAAATTATTCACAAAAGAATTGCCATATAGCAAAAGTCCATGGCTTTTTAGTGTTTCTTTCATTTTTATTCCAAGTTTTTAATTTGCAAGTTTTTGCCATCACAGCTAGCTACTTGCTTAGCACAGCTAAAACGAGAGTTTTCTAAGTTTTCTTTATGCTCAGCCAAAAAGCTTAAAAAAGCCTTTATATCGTTCATAGGCACTTTTATACCGGTTTTTGCATAAAAGTAGTTTAGGTCATACTCCCACCATTTGCTAGAGAGCAAATCAGCGATTATTTCATCGCTAAAGCGCATTTTTACGGGCCTAGCTGGATTACCAGCTGCTATGGCGTAGGCTGGGATATCCTTTGTAACTACAGCCTTGCCAGCCACCACAGCACCTGTGCCTATACTGATATCATGCGCCCCAGGGATAAAAACCCCAGTGCCAAACCACACATCATGCCCTATTTTTGTGTGTGCTGGCCACCAGTCCAACTGCTTGCAAGGAGCAATGCGCCCATCAAAGTTACCAAACGAGCAAATATCATCAAACATAAAACTCGTGCTAGTCATGCTAGCGGTGCTAGCCCAGCTTAGAGCATGCTTGCCCACGCCTACGCAGACATTATCACCTATGCTACAATACCTGCCGATACTAGCATTTCGCAGCACAGAAGAAGAACTTATATAGCTATACCCCCCCCTATGACCTTTACTAGCAAATTATTGCCAAGCAGAGCAAAAGGGCGCTCAAAAGTAAAATCGCTTAAAGTAATATTTCCGCCTTTTAAAATAAGACCATAATTTTTTTTTGATTTCTTGCATATTTTCTCTTTGTAAAGATTTAAGGAATTCTAGAATTCCTAGGGAATTTTAACTCGGGGCTAAAATCTAGAATTCTTAAGGAATTCTAAATTTCCTAGCTAGATTGCTTCGCTTTGCTCGCAATGACGGGAATTCTAGAATTCCTAGCTAGATTGCTTTACTCCCTTGCGATGACGAGAATTCTAGATTATTTCCTAGCCTCTTTTACACAATCAGCGATTAAAAAAGCTAGCTCTAATGCTTGTTCAGCATTTAAGCGTGGGTCGCACTGCGTCTCATAGCGACTAGCTAGGTCAGCCTCGCTTACACCGCTGATACCGCCGGTGCACTCTGTTACATCATTTCCTGTCATTTCTAGATGCACGCCGCCTGCTACTGTGCCACAAGCCTTGTGTATATCAAAGAAGCTTTTTACCTCGCTCATCACAGCCTCAAACTCCCTTGTTTTGTAGCCATTTGATGCTTTTACGGTATTGCCGTGCATCGGGTCTATACTCCAAAGTATATTTAGCCCCTCTCTTTTTACGCCCTCAAGTATCTTTGGCAAACGCTCGCCTATGAGCTGTGAGCCCATGCGGATAATGATATTAAAGCGTCCTGCTTCGTTTGCAGGGTTGATTTTGTTTGCGATTTTGATGATGTCATCAGCTATGGCGTTTGGCCCCATTTTACAGCCGATAGGGTTTTTAACCCCACTTAGAAAATGCACATGCGCATCATCTAATCCTCTGGTACGCTCGCCTATCCACAGCATGTGAGCCGAGCAGCAATAAGGCTCTCCACTAAGGCTATCAATGCGAGTAAGCGCCTCTTCATACGGCAGTAGCAGCGCCTCGTGCGAGGTGTAAAATGCTGTCTCTCTCAAAGTCGGGCTATTTTTAGTATTTATCCCACAAGCCTCCATAAAAGCAAGAGCTTGTGAGATTTGCTCTGCTAAATGCTCGAATTTTTCAGTGCCTAAGCCAGCGTTTTTAACAAAGCCTAGGTTCCATTTGTGAACCTGCTCTAAATCAGCCAAACCACCCCTAGCAAAGGCTCTAAGCAAGTTTAGCGTGGCTGCGCTTTGATGATAGGCTTCTAGCATGCGAGCAGGATCGGCTTTTCTAGCCTCTGCGCTAAAGACTGGGCTATTTATGATATCGCCTCTATAGCTTGGCAAGGTTATGCCATTTATGGTTTCAGTATCGCTGCTTCTAGGCTTGGCAAACTGCCCTGCTACTCGCCCTACTTTTACCACAGGACAGCCACCAGCAAAGGTTAGCACGATAGCCATTTGTAGCATGACTTTAAAGGTATCGCGAATAGAGTTTGCGCTAAAATTCGCAAAACTCTCAGCACAATCTCCACCTTGAAGCAAAAAGGCCTTACCTTCGCAAACCTGCGCTAGGCGGCCTTGAAGGCGTCTTGCCTCACCTGCAAATACAAGTGGCGGCAAGCTAGCAAGCTTATTTTCTACTTCTTTTAATTTAGCTTTGTCTTCGTAATCTGGCTGCTGGAGGATGTTTAGCTCTCTCCATGATTCTTTTGTCCATTTCATGTTTATTCCTTGATGTTTTTTTTCCGATTATAGCAGATTTTGCGTAATTTTAAGCCAAACTAGCGCAAATTATCTATTACTTGATTTTGGTAGCGGATTTGTTCTAGCTTGCTTTTTAGCTCTCTGTTTTCTTCATTTAGCACGCCTAACTTGTCTCGCAAAGTGCCAATATCACGGCTAGTGTAGTAAATCTCATTTGCGATAAAAATCTTTGGCAAGGTAGCAATCATCACCAAAAACGCAATGCCAATAGCGATAAAAAGCGAGGTCTTGCTAAGGTTTTGCGCAGGGGTTTCATAAAGTGCGCTGATATCATCTCTAAAAGTGGTGATTTTTGGCTTGATTACGATTTTTTCATCTTTTGGCTCAGGTTTTGGCTCTATTTTTGGTTCTATTTTTGGTTCAGGTTTTTGCGCTAGATTTTGACTTGGAATTCTAGAATTCCTAGCGTTTTGTTCGCTGTTTGGCTGTGGTTTTTGCGCTAGATTTTGAATTCTAGTTTTTTGCGTAAAATTTTGACTTGGAATTTTAGAATTTTGCGTGCTTTGTGGCTGGCTGGCAGTTTGTGGCTGGCTGGGAATTTTAGAATTCCTAGAATTTTGTTCGCTGTTTGGCTGTGGTTTTTGACTAGGAATTTTAGGTTGTTGCGCCAGATTTTGGCTAGGAATTCTAGTTTTTTGCGCTAGATTTGGCTTTGGCTGCTGTTTTGGTTGCTGATTTATAGCCCCAGCAGCACGGCTAAGGTCTATGCCGCCTGTGTTTTTGGGCTTTGGCTCCATTTTTATAGGCTCACGCTTTGCGGCTAGTTCGTTTGCGATTTGTTCCAAGCTTTTTGGTTTTTGCATTTTTATCCTATTTAAACTCAAATATTCTCATCTTAGCACAGCTACTGCGTGGGTTGGCTCGCAGTTCATCTGCGCTTGGAGTGATGGGCTTTTTTGTGATGATTTTGCCTAGTGCGTGGCCGCCACCACACTCGCAGCGCATGGCAGAGGGGTCGCACACGCAGTCACTGCTCCACGCACGAAAGCTCTCTTTTATAATGCGATCTTCAAGCGAGTGAAAGTCGATGATAGCCACTCTTGCGCCACTTGGGCGCAAGTCTTTTAGGGTGGAGAGCAGGCTTTTTAGCACGCCTAGTTCGTCATTTACCTCTATGCGCAGGGCTTGGAAAACCAGCTTTGCTATGCTTACATTTCGCCCTTTTATGCGCTCACCTCCGATGATGTCTGCTAGCTCTTTTGCTGTATTTATGGGCGATTTTGCTCTAGCGGTGATGATTTTAGCAGCGATTTTGGCTGCCATTTTAAGCTCGCCAAACTCGCTAAAAATCTGCTCTAGCCTGCCCTCGCTATACTCGTTTACTATCTCTTTTGCGCTTTTTGGCGCAGTTTTATCCATCCGCATATCAAGGCTATTTGCACTAAGCCCAAAGCCACGCTCGCTACTATCAATTTGAAGACTGCTAACGCCGATATCAGCTAAAATACCTGAGATTTTCGTGCCTTTAATGCGCTCTAAAATACTAGCAAAATTGCTTTTATAAAGCGTGATTTTGCCACTTTCTAGCTCAGCTTTAAAGCGTTTTTTACAAAAATCCAAAGCCTGCTCATCTTGGTCGCAAGCGATGATTTTAAGGGCTTTGTAACGCTGCAGTAGTGCTGCGCTATGCCCACCAAAACCTAAGGTGCAATCAAGCAAAATAGGATTATTGATACTATCAAAATGGCTAAAACCTTCTAAAACTTCATTTAGCAAAACTGGAATATGCGGCGAGTTCATAAAGCAAATAATAGCATAAATGAGCCGAATTTTTGCTATAATTTGCGAAATTGAAGGAAAAAAATGGATATAAATGAAGCAAAATCAACCCTAAGCGTGCTTGGGCGTAGGCTTTTTTCTCTTGGGCTTATTAACTACGGCTCGTCTCTTTCTATGCGCTTTGATAGCGATAATTTCATCGTTAGCAAGCAAGATGCGCTTTTTGAGAGCGAGGAAGATTTTCTTTTGCTTTTAGGCAAAAAGGACTACCGCTGGAAAGAGGCTAGCAAACACGCACTTCTTCACCAAAATATCTACAAAAACATCATTAGCGCGCGCTTTGTTTGCTACTGTTCGCCTGCTTTTATCTGCGCTTATGCGCTGGGGCATACGGCTTTTGAGCCACAGGATTTAACAGGTGCTGAGCTAGTTGGTAGCGCATTTATCTATGATATCAAGCAGCTAGAAGACTGGCAAGACCGTGCCCCAAGCGAGATAGTGCGCTACTTCGTCCAAAATAACACAAACTTCATGCTACTAAAAAGTGGCGAGCTATGCGTGTATGCAAAAAGCGCATCCGAGCTTTTAGCACATATTAGCACCATAGAACACAGCGCAAAGCTACTAGCGCTTAAAAATATTTTCTAAGGAATTCTAGAAATTCTAGATGAGAATTCTAGAATTCCTTAGAAAACTATTCTAGAATTCCCAAGCACGAAATTTCTAGATAAATTCCGTGCGATCTACTTCACAGCCTTGGCTAGATCCCACATCGGCATAAAAATTCCAAGTCCCATAAGAATAACCATACCAGCAATAAACACAAGCAAAATCGGCTCAATGTAGGTTGAGATATTATCAAGTATGTTGTTAAATCGCTCTTTATAATAGTCTGTGATTTTAGCTATCATCGCATCAATGTTACCAGAACGTTCGCCTGCTGTGATCATCTGCACTAGCATATTTTCATACAGCTCAGTGGCTGCTACTGCGCTTGATAGGCTATTACCACGGCTAACAGAGACTTTTACGCTCTCCAAACGCTCTCTTAAAAAGCTATTTTCTACATTTAAAAGCGAGGTATTAAGCGCGTCAATAACTGGAATTCCTGAGTGAACTAGCTCGCCAAAGACAAGATTAAAACGGCTCATAGTTGAGAAGAAAATAATATTACCTATCAAATAGACTTTTAAAATATATTTATCAAAGCCGTATTTAAAGCCTGGGTTGCGGTAATAAATAAAAATAGTTATTAAAATAGCCGCAAGCACGCCTGCGCCTATGATAAAGCCGTAGTTACTAAGTGCCCACTCGATGTTTAGTAGAATTCTAGTTGGCAAAGGCAGCTCGGTATTAAAGCTAGCAAAAACATCTCTAAACTTTGGTACTACAAGCAGCATAAGCAAGATAAAAGCTAGAATAATAGCGCAGATTACCACTATAGGATAGCGGATAGCTTTTTTAAACTTTTGGCGGTTATCATATACATCTTGGAGTATTTCTATAAGGTGACTTAAGGACTCAGCCAAGCGACCTGTTTGCTCGCCAAGGCTGATTAGCGCAATGCTTACATTACCCACATCACGCTTAAACTGAATTATGCTATCGCTTATGTTCATACCAGCATTTAGATCATCTCTCATGCGACCAAAGATCTGCGCTACTCGCTTGTCCTTGGTGCTATTTACCACTTCATTTAGGCTATCGTGGATAGAGATACCAGCATTAGTCATAACAGCAAGCTGGCGCAAAGTAGCGATGTAGCTAAGCATTTTTATCTTTGGAGTAAAAAGTGCGGTTTTTATAGCATCTAGATCAAAAATATCCTTGCTCTCGCTAGCTTCTATTACTGTGCCACCACGCTTATTTACAGCTATTTGCTTAGCTTGGGCAAGGCTTTGGGCCTTTATAGTGTCGCTAAACACTCTGCCTAGTTTTTTTTGCGTTACTTTATATGTTTTCATGATTTAGCCACCCTATAAACCTCTGGAATGCTAGTAATTCCCATAGCTGCCCTACGGATACCATCTGTAAAAAAGTCCTTAAAGCCCTCGGCTAAAGCTGTGCTTGTAAGTTCTTCTTTTGTAGCGTTTTTAGCAATTAGCGATGAGATTTTATCACTAATTGGTAAAATCTCACTTATCATCTCTCTACCTAAATAGCCAGTTTGAGAGCATTTCTCACAGCCCACTGGCGCATAAAAGGTAAAATCATCTGGAATTAGGTGTATAATGTGATCTAGCTGCATTGGTGTTAGCGTTATTTTTTGCTTACAGTGTGGACAGAGCTTGCGAACTAGGCGCTGAGCTTCTACGCCTATTAGCGAGCCACTTACTAAATAAGGCTCTATCCCCATCTCCACCACGCGCGCTACAGCTGAAATAGCATCATTTGTGTGAAGTGTAGAAAAGACAAGGTGTCCAGTTAGCGCTGCTTGAATAGCGATGCGAAGGGTCTCTTGGTCACGGATCTCGCCTATCATAACGATATCAGGGTCTTGGCGAAGGATTGAGCGAAGAGAGCTTGCGAAGGTTAGACCTGCTTTTTCATTTACATGAACTTGCTGGATCATATCCATTTGATACTCTACCGGATCTTCTACGGTGATCATTTTTTTCTCTACGCTTTTTATATCATTTAGCGCAGCGTATAGAGTGGTTGTTTTACCAGAGCCTGTTGGGCCAGTTACTAGTATCATACCATAAGGCGTGCGAGTAAGGCGAGAGAATTTTGCTAGATTATCTTCTAACATGCCTAGTTCGCTAAGCTTGATGATGGCCTTTGATTTATCTAGAATTCTCATTACCACGCTCTCACCGTGAATTACAGGCAGAGTTGAGATACGAAAGTCATAATCACGCCCTAAAACCTGAACGCTAAAGCGGCCATCTTGAGGCTTTCTGTGCTCTGCTATATCCAAGTTTGAAAGCATTTTTAGGCGGCTTACAAGCGGGGGATAAATGTCTTTATCAAAGACAAAAATCTCGGCTAGCATACCATCAATACGACACCTAACAATACAGTTTTTCTCACTGCTTTCTATATGTATATCGCTAGCACGGCTTGAAATGGCGGTTTTTAGTATAGTTTCAATTAGGCGCAAAATACCAGAGCTCTCGCCGCCATCGTCTGTGCTAGTGCTGCTGATTTCTTGGCGGATTTGAGCTATTAGCGAGCTTACGCTTTCATTTAGCTCCATTTTGCTAAGCACTTTATCTAGCTTTGTGGTATCGCAGACTACTACTTTTAGAATTTTTCGGTTAAAGATATTTGCGATTTGATCTTGTACTTCTACATCAAAAAGATCTCTAAAAGCTACATAAACATTTACTTCATCTTCTTTTAAAGGCAAAGCTCCAAGGTGCTTTAGCTGTGCGCTAGGAATTTTTCTAGCAAGATTATAGTCAATAGAACTTTCATCTAGTGAGCTATACTCAAACTTGAAGTGTTGCGCAAAATACTTTAAAAACCCTACTCTATCAAGCGCAAAATATCCGCAAACCTCATCGATATTTATACGACCTCTGCGGTATATAAGAGCTAGGACATTCATTATACCTTCGGTGTTTAGCCCGATTTTTTCTTCTAGTAAAGCTCTGGTGTTTGACTCATTTAGCTCTGCTTCAAAGCTTGCCATCACTGCTTCATCAAACTTGCCACTTTTTTGTAGAACTTGAATGATTGCTTTATTTATATCTATTATGCTTGCCATTTTTTACTCACTTAGTGGGATATTGCTTTGCATTTTTGTGATTAGGTTTTGAACCTCTTGTTTGTTGCTTACTTGGCTCAGGTAGGCTTCAAGCACTTTTAGAGCATCTTTTTTATTGCCTACATTATACTTTGATTTAGCAAAAATAAGCCAGCCATCAGCGTTGTTTTTGTCCAAATTATTTAGCTCAAATGCCCATTTGGCTGCGTTTTTATAGTCTTTTTTAGCATAATAATCTCTTGCTAAAGCAAGGGCATCTTTTGGGTCTTTACTATTTTTAAAATGTTCTTCTATGCTCTCTAAGCTTGGCTTTATTGGTGTTGAACTGATTGTTATATTATTTTTACTGCTTTTATTATTATAGTCTGGCTGTATTTCTGTGCTTTTTATATTTATGGCTGACGTGCTGTTTGTAGGGTCATATTCTGGTTCTTCAATTTGCGTTCTATATAAAGGCTCTTTTGATATAGCGCTTTCTGGCACTTCATTAAAATACCCACTTAGATCAATTTCAGCTAGCATTGCCTCTTCTTCTTTTATTTTTGCTCTAGCTTTTTCTTTTAGGGCTTGCTTTTGGGCTTTTTTGATATCTTCTTCATTATCTTCTATTTGCCTGTCTGGCTTGGCATTTGTATATTCTTGCTCTTCTTTTTTATTTTGTTCATTTTTTGCTAGTTCTATACTAGAATCTTTTGTAGCATCATCAAAAAAATAAAAAATAGCAGTAGCTAAAAGCAAAGTAGCAAACAAACAAGCAAGCAAATACTTTAGTAGTCGTTTTGCTTGTCTTTTTGCGTATAATTTTTCTAGTTTTGCAACTTCTATAGTATCAAGCATTTAACATTCCTGTATCAATAGCTGCCATATCTATAACCTTTGATATAGCACTACGGGCTTTACTCGGGCTGCGTTCTTCGTAATACTCTAGTATCTCAAAAAACTTATAAAGTAGCTTATTTAAAAGGCGCAGATTGCCACTGCAGTACTTCCAAAGGTTTTTTAGATTTGCCTTGCTAAATATAATAAAAGTACTTTCAAAGCCGTGATAAGCAAGTTTTTTTTCTATATACATTTTTGTCTCATCCAAGCTACAAGGCTCAAACTCCACGACCTCCCAAATGCGTGTTTTAAAATAGTCTTTTGCTAGCACATCTTCTTTCACTGTTTTATGAATGGTAAAAACTATCTTAAAATACCTAGTATCAGCCATAAGACGAATTTTTTCAATTAGTTCTTTTGGGTAGAGCTGAGATTCATCTAGCATTAGCAAAATCTGGCGCAAAGGTGTGCCACTCATAGCGTCAGTTTTTACATTTGCTCTAAAATATGCTAAAAGCTCATCTACATTAGTAAGCAAAGAAATATTTATGCTCTCACAAATTGCCTTTACGAAATCGCTTTCTTTAAAAAAAGGCTGCGGAAAGAGTAAAATTTCTCTATCATCTTTTAAATCAGAGTAAATTTTATGTAATAAAAAGGTCTTTCCACTACCTGGCTTACCAAAAAATAAAATAATTTTTAATGGTTTATCAAGCGCAGAACAAATCTTACGATATGCTATTACGCTTTTATCAAGCTTAACATAATCATGCTCGTTTATGCTATCAAGAAAAATATCTTTTATCTTGGTATATGGATTTTGCATTAAAATAATCCGTCGCTAAATCCAAGACTTTTTAAAGAGTCTTTTAGCTTATTGCCCTCATCAATATCAACTATACGTGGAGTGATGATGAAAACTAACTCTGTATTTCTAAGAATCTTTTTTTCACTTTTAAATAAATATCCTAGCACTGGGATATTGCCTAGACCTGGGACTTTTGTAGTTCCATCGCCACTTTCTTGGCTGATTAGTCCACCTAGAACTACAGTATCGCCGCTGTTTATATGAACTACACTTGAGAGCTTTTTTTGCATAGTATCAGGAGCGATAGTTCTTGGGGTATTTTGCCTAATATTGTCTTCTTTGTATTTGAAGGTATTTAGGCTAGGATTTATACGAAGCATGATTTTGCCATCATCGCTGACTTCAGGCAAAAGATTAAGTAGAATTCCTATAAAAGTAGAATATTGCTTGATGTCTACATTTTCAGTTTTTGTTTCTGTGCCTATTATGGTGTTTGTGATTTGATAATTTATATTATCACCTACTGAGATTAGAGCTTGCTGGTTGTTCATTGTCATTATTTTTGGACTTGAGACTACGCGAGTTGTGCCTGTGGTATCAAGGAAGTTTATCACGCCTTCAAGGTTTATATTTACAGCGCCTTGTAGAATGAAGCCACCACGAATTGGATTCATACTAGGTGTAACTATATCCCAAGCTGTGTGTGTATCGTTCCAGCGACCAAAGGTAAATTGGCTTGGAGTTGCTGGATTGCCACCTAAGTAGCTATTAAAAGATAGATCAAACTTTGACCAATCCACGCCTCTTTGATACTCGTTATTTAGATCAACTGAGACTATGCGGACATCTATCATTACTTGTTTTTTAAGGCTTTTGTTTAGCTTAGAGATATACTCCTGAACCCTTTCAAGCTGTGCTTTTGTGCCTGTTACGCTAACAAGTCCGGCGTTTGAGTTTACTACTGGCAGTGGTGCCTTAAAGCCTTCTTTGCCATTATTCATAATAGCTTCAATTTCACCAGCCATTCTCTCCCAAAAATCAAATTTTTCAGTAGTTTCAATGATATTTTCTTGATTTTTGGTATCTGTATTTGTATTCGTGTTTGTAGTATCATCTAGCTGGATTGGGGCTGAGTCAGCTGAGGCTTTTACTACTGCTCTTCCTTCTCTAATAGAGGTTATATAATCAACCTTAAATATCCTAGTATCCACAGATGATATGTTAAGAATATTTTTTCTAAATGAATATATCAAATCATTTTGAGATAATAAAATATTAAAGATTTCATGTAAAGTTAAACCCTTAATATTTAGGCTTGAGACAGTGCTTGAAAGCGTTTGTGTGGCGTCTTTATCTCCAGCTTTTATCACTACGCTAAAACCACACTCGCCAGAGAGCTGATCTAGAATTTCTTTAATGCTAATTGTCTCAATTGTAGTTATACTAAGAGCTCTATTATTACAATTGCTAGCTTCTAAGCTAGAAGCAAAAGCAAAGCACAAAGCTAAAGCTAAAAATATTTTATTTAATTTCCAAACCATCTATTTTTCCTTTTTTTAGTTTTTTAGTAAAGATATTTCCGTCTTTTTCTTGTAAAAGAACGCTGTCTGTTTTGATATCTACGATTTTTGTAGTGCCGATGCTATCACCCCTGCTTAGCCAGTTTTCTCCAACTTTGATTTTAGAACCTATTAGCACTTTTATGGCATTTTCACTAGAACCACCTAATGCTGGCAAATCTTGCTTGCTTACTTTATCGTATTCAAATGGGTCTTGAATATTTTCTAGAATTGCCTTATCTAGAATTCTCACGCTTTGCATTTTTTTTATTTTATCTTCTACAAGACTAGAGACTTTATTGCTAGAGTTTTTGTCATTTACAACTACTACATCAGCTATGCTTTGAGCTAGAGCTAGCACGCCAAAAAACATCGTGTAAAGTAAATATCTAATCATTTTTAAATCCCCAAGTAATGATATTTAAAACACAATTTAAAGAACCATTTTGTCCTTTTATATCAAAGTAACTTATATCGCTGATTTCTTTTGTACTTTCTAGCATATATATGTATTTAAGAGCATTTTCAAATCTTTTTGCATTAAAGCTTACATTTAAATCATACATAGCATCTAGCTTATTTGGAAGAATTTCTTTTGTGTTATTTATGATTTTTGTGATTTGAACACTGCTTCCTATAGCTTTGTTTGAGACTTCGTTTATGTGAGCTGGTAGCTCAGAGCTATTAAAAAACGCCTTAGCAAACTTGGCTGTATTGCTAACATAAATTTTTTTTTGGCTTTCTAGCTCACTTATTTTGCCTACATTTTGGTTTAGAGCTTTTTCCATATTAGAAATAGCAGTTTTTATCGTCTCTATGCTTGTGGTTTTTGCTAATTCTTGTCTAGTTTTGTCAAGATCAGATGAAAAACTCTGCTTTAAGCTCTCACACATTGGAGCCAAAACAAAAGCAAGAAAATACAAAATCACAGCAAAAGCTGCTACAAAATATAAGGTTTTATTCTTGCCTACAAAATAATCATCTAGTTTTTGTAACTGTTCTTGCATATCTATTTTCATTTTATAAATCCTACCGTGATATTGCTTTCAAACAAAGCACTATTTGTGCTTTGCACAGAAATTCGTTCAGTAGTTACCCTAAACTTACTTGATTTGTCTATTTTTTCTATCAAAGCTGTGATTTTATTATCATCATCGCTTATTATGTGTATATTTGCTTCATTGTTTTTAAAGTTTATATGCGTAGTTTTTACCTTTACATCACTGATTAAAGCACTAATATCACTTAAAAACTCAGCCTTTGATCTATAATTAAACTTCTTATCTTGGCTTTCATCTAAAAGTTTTTTACTAGTTGCTATGCTAGCTTCTAGTTCATTAATTTGCTTTTTTTGGTTATCTACTTGTTCTTTTTTGCTTTTATAATCAGGCTCAAGGATAGATAGTTCTTTTTTTATGTCTTGTAATTTTGACTCTTCAAAATGATTTATACCAAAATAATAAAGCGCCGAACCAAGCTCATAAATAGGAGTAATAAGCCCTAATACACAAGCGATAGCCACCACAGCCAAAAACTGACCCCCATCACGCTTTAAAAAAGCCGGTGGACGAGAAAATGCTGTGAAGTTTAAGCTATCATCTAAAATATATTTAGCATAATAATACCTTATAGTATTCATGCAGCTTGCATCAAGGTCGCCTGCTTCAAATTTTTTATTAAAGTCAAAATCTATGGTTTCTATAGATAGTTTTTGATTTATTAGATTTGCTAGACCTGGAATTGCGCCTATGCTAGATCCTATAAAAACCTTGCTTATACCAGCATTTGCTAGGCTTGCTGTGCTATTAAATATATCTGAGATGTAAAACGCCATATCATCAAGCACGCTAAAAAACGCACCATTTACACCTTCGTTTTTAAGCGAGTTTAAAAAATCTTTTAGTTCTATATTAGCGCCGGTGTTGTTTTTGTATTGTTCGCAAAGATTAGTTAGACTATACCTGCCAAAACCACGAGTAAAGCCAAACCCGCCCTTGTTATAAAGTGCCAAAAAAGCATCATCATTATCTAAAAATAAAAAGCAGTGTGTTTCATTAGCATTTAAAACTCTAGCTTCGTAAAGCCCTTCAAACAAAAATGGATCAGGGATGATTTTATCAATATATTTTAGTTCTGAGACAACATCTTGCAAGCCTTGGCTCAAAACTTCATAATTTAGCGCATAGCTCTCATAACTATTTTCGCCTACAATGCGTGATTTTACGATATATTCTGTCTCATCATTTAAGCCTAGATTTTTTTTAGTTTGAACTACTATATCATTTTGTAGCTCTTCACCATTTAGCATGCTTTGAACACGAGTATTTTGTATATCTTTTAGCTTTATACTAACGATTCTAGTAGCATCTTTATTTACTTTTTGTAAAGATAATACTTTTAAGCTATTTTCTTCAAAGCAGTAGGCCAAAGATTTTGCTACATCTATACTTACAATACTAGTAGTGCCAGCATTTTTGTTAAACAAGCCAGATAAATCCACTACATTCCCTTCATATAAGAATTTATTTACTAAGAATTTATTTACAAACTTAAAAAAATGCAATTTTACTACTTTTAAGCTATTTAGTCAAGGGTTAATCAATAAATTTGATTAACTTTTTTTCATCTTTCAGCCAGTTTTTCTCCACTACTACTTCAAGCCCTAAATACACCTTTTGCCCACTTAGTGCTGAGATTAGCTTTCTAGCACGAATTCCTATATTTTTAAGCGCTGAGATAAAAATACCCTTGTGGCTAGCGTTATCTGTAATGATGAGAGCTTCTATTCGTAGCATATCGCCTTCGCTTACATTTTTTACTCTAACTTCTGCGCTATAAGGCAGCTCCTCACTCACACACTCAAATATCGCTTCTAAAATAAATTCTCTATAAATATCCTTTGCCATAGCATCGCTTAGATTTTCGCTATCATAGTAGTGTGGGGCTTCGGGCAAAATTTTTGAAATCTCGCTTAAAAGCTCTCTTTTAAAAACTGCTTTTTTGGTGCTAACTGGCACTATTGCGCTAAAATGCTCGCTATATTTAGCATACTCTCTAAGCTTGGCAAATAGCTGTTCTTTTTTTGCTAAGTCAATTTTAGTGATTGCTACTACATGTGGCAAAGAGCTATTCATCTCTAAAAACTTCTCATACACGCTAGTATCATCAAAAACACTAGCGCAAAACAAAATAGCATCACTGCCCTGGGAGGCCAAAAGCGCACGCTCATTTAGAATTTTATTCATAGCTTTTTGGCTATCATTTAGTCCTGGAGTATCAGTAAAAATTAGCTGATTGTCCCCATCCATCACTATAGCTTTTAAAAGCCTTCTAGTAGCATTTTGCTTGTGAGATACCATAGCGATTTTGGTATTTAGTAGGTAGTTTATAAGGCTTGATTTTCCAGCGTTTGTGCGGCCTAAAACTGCGATAAATCCAGATTTTGGCATTTTACATCTCATGAAGTAGCTTGCCAGCAGCGTTGTAGCGAATGATAGCATCTTTTTGGAGCAAAACAGCGATTTTTTGCTTGATTTCTCTTACCATTTGCTCAAAATCCCTTTGCCCTACGCTTTCTTTGCTATCTAGCACTACTATTATTTGACCTTTTTTTTCACTAACCTTGACATCATAAAGCAGTGGTTCATAAATGAGTAAAATATCTTCTTTTATTGTTTTTGTGATGTCTTGAGGCACTACTTCTATAGCCTGGCCAGCTAGCAAAAACGCACAAAACAAAGAGCTAAAAAAGAGCTTTTTTAACATAAATTTTCCTTGATATTTATAAAAAACACGCAATTTTATTTCAATACGCCTTAAAAAGCACTAAAATCAAGCAATTTTAAGCTTATTTAGTTATTATTCGCTCTCTTAAACTAAGATAAAAAAGGACAAAAAATGAGCTATGATGAACTAGAACTAGAAGCGCTAATTCAAGAAAATCTTGAAAACTGCAAGGATTTTGACAATCTTGATGATGAGGAACTCTACACGCTTGTAGAGAGTGTGCGTGAGTACACAGATGGCGATATAGAAGAAGCCTACGAACAGCTAAATCAATACTCGCCGATATCTCGCAAGCGTCTAGCTGATATTTATCCAGATATTTTCTTAAACAAATGAAAAAGCTTTTTTTAGTATTTTTTGCTTGTTTTAGCCTACTTTTTGGCAAAGAGCTTTCTTTTACGCAAATTGGCAATGGAGAGACTTTCGTGCTAATCTCGCCTAATCAAAAAGCCAAAAAGCTAGTAATAGCAGGTAAAGAGCGAAGCTGGATAAACCATCCTAGCAAAGCTGGATATAAGTTTGCCATTATCTCAGCCAAATACGCCAGTAGTGGCGAAATAATAGTAAATAACGGCGATGATAAGCTGGTTTTTAGCATAAAAACTCTGCCTTATAAAAAAGAGCAAATCACAGTAAATCAAAGTCGTGTAACCCCACCAAAAAGCTTCCAAAAGCGCATAAAAAAAGAACGAGATGAAGCGAACAAAATTTATGCTACTTTTACCCCAGAGCTTTTTGTCTCAAAGCCCTTTAAAGTGCCACTAAATAGCAAAATAACTAGCCCTTATGGCGGTGCTAGAATGTTTAATGGTAGCTTAAAAAGCTTTCATAGCGGCACGGATTTTAGAGCTGCTGTGGGCGTACAAATCCCAGCTAGCAACGATGGTATCGTGCGCATCGCAAAAGACCGCTACTACGCAGGCGGCAGCGTGGTTATAGACCACGGCTCTGGCATCTACACGCAGTATTATCATCTAAGCCGCGTGGATGTCAAAATAGGCGATAGAGTAAGCCAAGGGCAAATCGTAGGACTTAGCGGTGCTACTGGCAGAGTAAGCGGCCCGCACTTGCATTTTGGGGTATTTGCTGGTGGAACGCAGGTAAATCCTATGAGCTTTATTAAGGAATTTAACGAAAAACTTTTTTGAATATTAAACTCTAGGAATTCTAGAATTTTCAAAAAGCTTACGCATAAAATCTAGAATTCCTAGAGTAATTTCAAAATCAAAAACCTAGGAATTCTAAAATTGTTAAACTAGAATTCCTAAGGCCAAATTTAGAATTCCTAAGATAAAAAAAATACCCCATAACCCCTAAAAGAATATAGGAATTCTAGAATTCCTAGAAAACTTACGCATAAAAACTAGAATTACTAAGACCAAAACTTTGATTGCTAACAGTCAGTTACTTTGAAATATTTTCTATCGCCCCTGCGACAGCTTTCATTTCGGCTTTAAATTCTTTTGCGTCCGCTTTTACTCTTGTGTTTATAGTCCCTCTTGCCATTTTTACCGCCTTTTTATAAATTTTCTGCTAAAATTGTGGAGTTTTAAAATTTTCTTGTCAAGGTGGCAAAATGATTTTAGTGCCTATTGGTGGTTTTTTTAGTTTTATTGTTGCAATAATAGCGTTTTATATAATTATAAAAATCGGTCTTAAAAAATGCGATGAACAAGAAAAAAGGCTACAAGAAGAGCTTATAGAATATGATTTAAAACATAATAAAACTATGCAAGAAATTCGCCGCAAAGCTGGATGTAAAGACATCCACGCTTGGGATATTAAGAATATTTAGCAGTTATTTTATCTATGTGTTTTTGGATAATCTCAGGTATTTTTGGGGCTACTGACTGAATTGCTGGGCGTAAAAATGGTCGTTTTTTCATTTTCTTTGTGCCGTATTCTAAAAAATGTGCGTAATAAGCATAAACTCTCATTCTTTTGCCAGTTTTACCAATTTTAGCGTATTTTTTACCAAAGTTTTAGAATTCCTAAAACTAGAATTCCTAAGATAAAAATACCCCCAAACCCCCAACCAGCGGATGCGAAGCAAAAAAACCTAGGAATTCTAAAATTATTAAACTAGAATTCCTAAAACTAAATTTGGAATTCCCAAGACTAAAACTAGAATTTTTAAGGCAAAAACTAGAATTCCTAAAGTGAATTCAAAATAAAAACTAGAATTCCTATATTAAAAAACAGTAAAAATCTAGAATTCCTAGAAGTATTTATCTAATTTTTTTTATACTTTTTTTGCCAAGTTTAAGGATTGCCGAGCCCTTGCCTTGACTTAAAATATCAGCGTCAAAAATCTCATCAGCCACGCTTTTTGCCCAGTTTATATCAAAGTCCTTGCCGTGTTCGTTAGCACTGGTGCTATACGCCCAGCCACCCTCAAAGCTAGCTAAAAACTTAGCATGCCTAGCATCTTTTACGCAGCGCAGACAAAGCCCGTTTGGATAGATAAAGCTCGTTTTTTTAGCCCTACGCACAAGGGCTTTGTGCGCCTGTGGCACCCTAGCAAAGCCCTTTAAAATGCACAAACTAGCCACCGTTATCACACAAGGCTTGTCCTTAGCTCTGCCTTTTAGCGCATTAAGCCTTGCTTTATCTTGGCTTAAAAGCCCTGCTGTAGTGTCGCTCTGGGCTAGATATATCATTTTAGAAAGTATTCTATTTGCGTTACTACTCGCACTCTTTTTTTGTCCTCTAAGCCACCGCTAGCATTTTCTATGCTAAAAACTCCTTGGCTAGCATTTTTTATTTTGCCAACCTGGCTATTTGAGTCCTTGGCAAACTTAACTGCTACTTCTCTTGCGTTTTTGGTAGCTTCTTCTATCATCGCGGGCTTGATTTCATTAAGGGCAGTAAACTCATAGTTTATTTTGTTGTCAAAATCTTGCTGTATCGCAATGCCAGAGCTAATAAGAGTCTGGCTGTCTTTAAAAGCTGCTTGAAGCTCTTTTATCTTGCTTGTTCGCACTAGCGTCGTAGCCGTGGCAATGAAGGTGTAGCTAATGCGACTTTTATCACTATACATATCTAAACTTGTATCAGTAATAGAGGCTGGAAGCACGCTAAAATCATCACTGCTTAGCCCATGAGCGAGCAAAAACTCGGTAATTACAGCATTTTTTGTGTTAATTTCGCTTTGTAAAGCGGCTAGTTCGTTGCTACCAAGCGAGTAGCTCATACGCCAAATAGCAAGGTTTGCATCCACCTCACGCTGGGCTAGTCCACGCACTAGCACGCTAGCTTTTGGCTGCGTGGCTACTATAGCGCTAAAGCCCAAAATAACAGCAGCGATAACAATCGCAATGCTAAGAAAAAAATAATTTTTTACCATTTTGCTTTCCTTAAAAATTCGGTATTTTTTACATTAGTGTTTATTATATAAAAGCTAACCGCAAAACTAAGCAAACTGTCTTTTGAGTGCTTAAATTATCATAATTTATCCATAAAAGACAAACCTTAGCCCAAATATTCTTGTAGGCTTTTTACCTCTTTTGCACTCTCAATGCTAGCAATAGCATTTGCTGAAATCATAGCCGTACGCATATTTGTAAAGTAAGGCACACCAGCTTTTAGCACCGCTTGGCGGATAGCAGCAGCGTCGCCTTGCTTGCTTTTATGACCGCTAGTGTTTATTGCTAGGGAGATTTCGCCGTTTCTTATGCTATCTTCTATATTTGGGCGACCCTCGCTGATTTTAAAGACCATTTGCGCCTTAACTCCCCTGCTTTCAAAATGGCGGAAAGTCCCACCAGTAGCTAGTATCTCAAAGCCTAGCTCGCTAAATTTCTTTGCCAAAACTGCACCTTGTTCTTTATCGTGATCAGCTAGGCTGATAAATACCTTACCAGAGCTTGGCAGAGCGTTCTTAGCAGCTTCTTGGCTTTTTACAAAGCTTGCTTCAAAAGAGCTGCTAATTCCCATAACCTCGCCGGTGCTTTTCATCTCAGGGCTTAATAGCACATCAGCGCCTGGCATTTTGTTAAATGGAAATACACTTTCTTTTACGCAAATATGGCTTTTTGTATTTGCTTTGTAAATGCCGTTTTGTTCGGTTACCACACCAAATTTATCGTAGAATTTAAGAGCCTCTAACAAATCGCCTTGATACATCACGCGCGTTGCTACCTTTGCTAGTGGCATACCAGTAGCCTTGCTTACAAAAGGCACGGTGCGGCTAGCTCTTGGATTTACTTCTATTATATATAGCTCGTTTTCGTATATCGCCCACTGGATATTCATTAGTCCCACCACGCCAAGGCTTAGTGCGATATCTTTGGTAGCACACTCCACTTTTTCTATCATCTCAGGGCTTAGCGAGAGTGGTGGCAAGATACTTGCGCTATCACCTGAGTGGATTCCAGCCTCTTCTATGTGTTCCATAATTGCGCCTATATATACATTTTTGCTATCACTTATAGCGTCCACATCAAGTTCAGTTGCATCTTGTAAAAACTTATCAAGCAGCACCGGCGAGCTACCACTTACCTTTACAGCCTCGCTCATGTAAGCTTCTAGCTCGCTTTGGTTTGCTACTATTCTCATAGCCCTGCCGCCAAGCACATAGCTAGGACGCACTAGCACTGGATAGCCGATTTTCTCAGCCTTAGAAATAGCCTCAGCCTCACTTGTAGCTGTGTCGTTTTTAGGCTGTTTTATGCCAAGCTTGCTTATAAACTCGCTAAATTTCTTTCTATCTTCTGCGATGTCTATTATGCGAGCACTGGTGCCTATGATTTTTGCGCCTACCATGCTTAGTTTTTTAGAGTATTTTAGTGGAGTTTGACCGCCAAAGTGTACTATCACGCCATCTGGTTTTTCGTGTTCTATTAACGTGCGCAAATGCTCAAAAGAGATCGGCTCAAAGTATAGTTTATCACTAGTATCATAGTCTGTGCTTACAGTTTCTGGGTTACAGTTATACATTATGCTCTGGACACCCATGTCTTTTAGCGCAAAACTAGCATGAACACAACAATAATCAAACTCTATGCCCTGCCCTATGCGGTTTGGGCCACCGCCAATTATTAGCACTTTTTTGCGCTCAAATTGCGGCAAAAGAGCTTTTTCTAGGCTCTGGAATTCTTTGATGCCTTGGCTATTATCTATAGCATTATCCACGCCTACACTGCTATATAGATACGGCGTGAGCGCAGGAAACTCACCAGCACAAGTATCTACCTCGTGATACTGCGCTACTATACCAAGGCGAGTTCTAGCGTAGAATATATCATTTTCACTAAGTCCAAGATCATCATTTTTATTTATAAAATATGCTATCATTTTATCGCTAAAGCCCATGATTTTTGCTTTGCGAAGTAACTCTACGTCATTTAAAATATCCATATTTAAATTTTTTTCAAAATCTACAATCTCTTTAATCTCATTTAAAAACCAAGAATCAATATGACAAAGGCTATAAACCTCATCTATGCCCATCCCAGCTCTAAAAGCCTGCGCTACATAGAGAATTCTTTTTTCGTGCCCATTTCTAAGCCCAACGCTTAGCTCTTCATCGCTTAAACTTAGCTCATTAAAGCCATAATAGTCTTTCTCTAAGCTACAAAGTGCTTTTTGAACGCTTTCTTTAAAGGTTGCACCTATTGCCATTACCTCACCCACGCTTTTCATCGCTGTGCCAAGATATGGATTTGCCCCAGGGAATTTCTCAAAAGTAAAGCGAGGAATTTTAGTAACAATATAATCAATCACCGGCTCAAAGCTAGCTGGAGTGCCTGTGATATCGTTTTTTATCTCATCTAGGCTGTAACCTACTGCTAGCATGGTGGCTACTTTTGCGATAGGATAGCCAGTAGCCTTACTAGCCAGAGCAGAGCTACGGCTAACGCGTGGATTCATCTCTATTACAGTCATGCGGCCTGTTTTTGGATTTATTGCAAACTGCACATTAGACCCACCAGTATCCACGCCTATTTCTCTTAAAATAGCAAAAGAAGCATCACGCATTCTTTGGTATTCTTTATCAGTTAGTGTTAGGGCTGGGGCAACTGTGATACTATCTCCTGTATGAATTCCCATAGGATCAAAGTTTTCTATAGAACAGACAATGATGCAGTTATCTTTGTGATCTCTGATAACCTCCATTTCATATTCTTTCCAGCCTAGCAAGCTCTCTTCAATGAGAATTTCATTTATAGGACTTGCTTCTATTCCAATCTCAGCTAGACTTCTAAACTCGTCCATGTTATACGCTACGCCGCTACCTGCGCCACCAAGAGTGTAGCTAGCCCTGATTATAAGTGGAAAGCCTATTTCATCAGCTGCTCCAAGGGCTTCTTCAAGGCTATGAGCGTAGGCTGATTTTGGCAGATCCATACCGATTTTTTGCATAGCTTTTTTAAACTCTACTCTATCCTCGCCTTTTTTGATGGCTTCTGGGTTTGCGCCGATAAACTTCACATCGCCCAAAAGCCCTTTTTCGTATAATTCCATAGCAACATTAAGTGCTACTTGTCCGCCCATAGTAGGTAAAATAGCATCCACTCGCTCTTTTTTTATAATGCGAGAAATAGCATCAGCAGTAATAGGCTCTATATAAGTAGCATCAGCAAAGTCTGGGTCAGTCATGATTGTAGCTGGGTTTGAGTTTATAAGAACTACTCTATATCCCAGTTCTTTTAGCGTTTTAGCAGCCTGCGTACCACTATAATCAAACTCGCAAGCCTGACCGATTACAATAGGTCCTGAGCCTATTAACAAAATGCTTTTTATATCTTCTCTTTTTGCCATTTTTTATCCTTTTGTGATTACATAAAGATACGATGGGACTTTGACATCCGCCGCCGGTTCTACCACTGCTGTTATGTAAATAGTCTCGTCTATTAGCTCAACTACCTTGCCCACTGCAATTCCTCCAAAAAATATCCCATCTAATCCACTAGTATAAACCTCATCGCCTACTTGTGGTGTTAGCCATTTTGCTATATATTTTACTTCTATATTTTTTCCATTACCCTTAGCGATTCCTGGGATTTTTTCCTCGCCGATATAGACCGCAAACATGCTCTTTTGGTCGTTTTGTAATACAGCCAAAGGGCGGTCATTTTGATTTATTACAATTCCAGCTGTTTTGCCATCACTTAAAAGTCCATAGATTTTATTGCTATCAAATTCCTTAAAATCTAGCCAAATCTTGCTATGGTCGCCAATTTGTGCGTAGCTCAGGGCTCGCACTTTTCTAGATTCTGGCACAAAGCTTGAGTTAATATCCCTCATAACCTGGGAGAGTTCATAGCTAAAAGCTTCGCTAAGTGCGGCTTTTTCTTGTAGCTTTTCATTTTGCTCTTTTAGTTCTTTTATAAGCCTAACTTGAGCAAAATGCTCATCAAAGCTATCTTTAACAAAACTAGCAATAGAATAAATCTGCCCAACTACAAGATTTGTAGCATCTATAAAATATTTTTTTAAACTATCACTAGCATAAAATGAAATTAAAACAATATATCCAATTACTAAAAAAAACTTTAACTTACTCTTCATTTGTTAGTGTTTGTAAAAGCACAATCTCTTCTAGTGCCTTGCCTGTGCCCTTTGCTACCGCTAGTAGTGGTTCGTCTGCTACATATACTGGTAGTTTTACAGCATCTGAGATGTATTTATCTAGCCCACGGATGAGTGCTCCACCACCAGTTAGCACTACGCCGCTTTTAAATATATCACCAACGATATCAGGCGTCATACGCTCAAGGACAAATTTTAACGCATCTACTATTTCTTTTAATGGCTCCTCCATAGCCTCTCTTGCATCCTCGCTAGTTAGTTCTATGCTACTTAGTAGGCGTGTGATTTGATCGCGACCTTTTACATTCATAGTTAGTTCTTTTGGTAGCTGGACTGCACAACCAATTTTTATTTTTATATCCTCTCCTGTGCGCTCGCCGATTACTAGATTGTGTTTTTCACGCACATAGTTTACTATTGTTTCATTTATCTTATCACCAGCTACACGGATTGATTTTGAGATTACTAGACCGCCTAGGCTAACTACGCCTATTTCAGTAGTTCCGCCACCGATGTCTACTACAAGGCTGCCTTGTGGCTCCATTACTGGCAGATTTGCGCCTATTGCTGCTGCCATAGGCTCTTCTATCAAAAACACCTCTCTAGCACCAGCTGAGAGAGCACTTTCTCTAACAGCCTTTCTTTCAACCTGAGTTAAGCCATAAGGCACTGAGATGATGATTCTAGGACGCAAAAAGCTTTTGCGGTGGTGAGTTTTTTCTATAAAATATCTTATCATTTTCTCAGTCATATCAAAATCAGCTATCACGCCATCTCTCATAGGGCGGATTGCCTCTATGCCACTGTGAGTTTTACCAACCATTTCTTTTGCTTCTCTACCCACAGCTAGGATTTTTTGCTGACCGTATTTACCACGCTCTACTGCTACTACGCTAGGTTCATTTATTACTATACCTTTATCTTTTACTAGTACCAAGGTATTTGCAGTTCCAAGGTCTATTGCCATGTCGCTAGAAAACAGCCCCACCAAACTATCTAAAAACATTTTTTCTCCTTGAATTTTGTTAATTATATATATGGAATTCTAGAATTCCTACTAGAATTCCTAAAAGTTTATTTAACCTTTATTAGCATTTCTAAGGAATTCTAGAATTCCTACTAGAATTCCTAAAAGTTTATTTGACCTTTATTAGCAAAGGTTCAGCCTTTTTATCCACTACATCTTTTGAGATGTGAACCTCATATCCATTAAGCTCAGGCAAATCAAACATTATATCAGTCATCATCTCTTCCATAATCGAGCGAAGTCCACGAGCTCCGGTTTTGCGCTTGATAGCTAGATTTGCTACCTCACGCACAGCCTCATCATCAAACATCAGCTTCGCTCCATCCATAGCAAAGAGCTTTTCATATTGACGAAGTAGAGCATTTTTTGGCTCGGTTAGGATACGCACCATATCATCAGTAGTGATTTCATTTAGCGTAGTTATGCTATGAAGCCTGCCGATTAGCTCAGGGATAAGCCCAAAATGAACCAAATCATCAGGTTCTACAAGCGAAATAGCATTTTGCCTTTCTTTTTTACCACGGCGATTTTGGTTAAAGCCAAGGACATTTTTGCCCACTCTGCGCTCAATTATTTCATTTAGCCCATCAAAAGCCCCACCGCAAACAAACAAAATATTTGTAGTATCAATTTGTACAAACTCTTGATTTGGGTGCTTTCTGCCACCATTTGGCGGGATATTTACGCTGCTGCCTTCTATGATTTTAAGCAAGGCTTGCTGCACGCCCTCTCCACTTACATCACGAGTGATAGAGCGGTTTTCGCCCATTCTAGCGATTTTGTCTATTTCATCAACAAAAACTATACCTTGTTCGGCTTTTTTGATATCGCAGCCTGCTGCTTGATAAAGCTTGGTTAGTATGTTTTCGACATCTTCGCCTACATATCCAGCCTCAGTTAGACTTGTAGCATCACAGATTGCAATAGGCACATGTAAAAATCTAGCCAAAGTCTGCGCCATTAGCGTTTTGCCAGAACCAGTTGGGCCTATTAGCAGTATATTTGACTTTGCTAGTTCGGTATCATCATCGCTTTGTTTGAAAATTCTTTTATAGTGATTATACACGCCCACGCTAAAGACTTTTTTAGCTCTTTCTTGCCCGATTACATAGTTATCAAGCACGGCTTTTAGCCCCTTTGGTGTGATAGCATCAAAAGCTACGCAATCTTCGCTAGTTTCTACTTTTTTTTCATCACCATGAAAGGCGCTAAAAGCAGCATTTGCGCAGTATTCGCAGATAAAGGCACTATCATCATTATTTGTAAGTAATTTTCTTTCGCTACTTTCAAAATTCCCACAAAAACTACATTTTCTCATTGTTTTCCTTTATGCATAGGAATTCCCCTAGTAGTATTTAGTATAAACTCAGCCATTTTTCTTACTTGCTCGCAGTCATGATTTGTTAGCTGTGCTGCGATTTCTTTTATATCATGGGCTTTTTGTAGCTTGCGAAATGCGCTGTGAATCTCATCGATTACTTCTTTATTAAATCTACGCCTTAGTCCCACTACATTTAGCCCACGGATATAGGCTCTATTTCCCTCAGCTAGGCAAAAAGGCACTATATCTTGGCTCACGCCACTAGCACCTGCTATCATGCAGCCCTCACCTATACGCACGAACTGATGAATAGGTGTAAGCCCACCAACAACGGTAAAATCGCCTATTTCTACATGCCCAGCCAAAGTTGCGTTGTTTGCAAAAATTATATTATTTCCCACTTTACAATCATGGGCTATATGGCAATACGCCATTATAAAAGCATTATCGCCGATTTTCGTGCTACCATCACAGTGTTCGTTTTTAAAAGTGCCTGAGTTAATAGTAGCAAACTCTCTTATAACAGAGTTTTTGCCGATTATCACGCTCTCAGCCCCACTTGGCTTGTGCCCTATATCCTGACAGCCCTCGCCTATTATAGCGTAGCTATAGATTTTAGAATTTTCACCGATTTTGGTATTACCTACAAGCTTTGCGCCTGATTTTACCACGCAGTTATCCCCTAGCTCAACACCAGAGCCCACATAAGCAAAAGGCTCTATAACTACGCCAGATCCTAGCTTTGCGCCCTTTTCTACTATTGCTTTATCGCTTATCATTATTTATCCACCAGCATCGCACTTAGTTTGCTTTCACAGCATAGTTTGCCATCTACATAAGCCTTTGCGCTCATTACCCACATAGAACCACGGTGCTTTAGCACTTCTATTTCATAGTCTAAGCGATCTCCTGGACGAACAGGAGAGCGAAACTTTGTCTCATCAATGCTAGTAAAATATACAACTTTAGTGCTTATATCCATGCTCTCATCGCTTTTAAAAGCTAGCACGCCACCAGCTTGCGCAAGACCTTCAATAATCATCACGCCTGGATATATGGGATGCCCTGGAAAATGCCCCTGAAAAATCTGTTCGCCTATGGTAATATTTTTGTAAGCCTTAATGCTCTTGCCAGCGTCAATTTCAGTTACTCTATCAATGAGCAAAAAAGGAAATCTATGTGGCAAAATTTCTTGAATTTGCATAACATCTAGCATTATTTGTCCTTAAAAAATCTATAAAAAAATCTCGCAATTCTAGCTAAATCAATGTTAAAATATGCTTATTTAAAAAGTTTTTTAGCAATGAAAATATATTTCTTAAAATAAACTTATATTTTGAGCTAATTTTAATTTTTATTAGTAGAAAATGATGTAATGCCAAAAAAAGCTTGATGCGCTTTTTGCCAAAGAAACAAAAATTCCAGAATTCCCTAGCACAGCATTTTCAAAGATATTTGCCTTGCTTGGAATTTTTTATATCTTAGCTGAGGCACAGGGGGTATTTTGATAAAAATGCTTAGCATTTTATAAAACATAGTATCTAAATCATTGTTATTTTAGATTATTTAGATACTATATCAAGTATTTTTTTAAATTTTTAATGAATTTAAAAAAATAGGATAGAATTGCACTTTTTAAAAACACAAAAAGGATGTAAAAATGCGCACAAACTGGTGTAAAGAGCGAGAAAATCATGCTACACCCACACAACTATACTACGCAAAGCAAGGTATAATCACACCTGAGATGGAATTTGTCGCTAGAACTGAGCTACTTGAGCCTGAGTTTATTAGACAGCAAGTCGCAGAGGGCAAAATCATCATCCCAGCAAACATAAACCACACAAACTTGGTGCCTATGGGCATAGGCAGAAGCCTAAAAACCAAAATCAACGCAAACATAGGTTCAAGCGCACTTACAAGCGGTCTTGAAGAAGAGATAGAAAAGCTTAATGTCTGCTTAAAGTACGGTGCTGATACTGTTATGGATCTAAGTACCGGTGGAGATTTAGATCAAATCCGCCAAGGTATCATAAAAGCAAGCTCTGTGCCTATTGGCACCGTGCCTATGTATCAAATAATCCACGATATCGGCGATATGGAAAATCTCACCTTAGAAATCATGCTTGATTGCCTAGAAAAGCAAGCAAAACAAGGTGTGAGCTACTTTACAATACATGCTGGAATGCTTTTAGAGTTCATGCCTTATGTAGGCAAGCGCAAAATGGGAATAGTAAGCCGTGGTGGCTCTCTAATGGCTGCGTGGATGATAAAGCATCATAAACAAAATCCCTTTTACGAAGCCTTTGATAAAATCTGCGATATCTGCGCAAAATACGATGTCGCACTCAGTCTTGGCGATAGTCTTCGCCCAGGCTGCCTAGCTGATGCTAGCGATGAGGCGCAACTTGCCGAGCTTGCAGAGCTTGGTCGCCTTGGCAGAAGAGCGAGAGAGAAAAATGTCCAAGTAATGATAGAAGGTCCAGGTCACATACCTTTTGATCAAATTGAGTTTAACATGAAAGAAGAACAGCGTCTTTGCGATGATGCGCCTTTTTATATTTTGGGGCCTTTGCCAACTGATATTGGTGCAGGATACGATCATATAACAAGCGCGATAGGCGCAACAATGGCAGCATATCATGGTGCTAGCATGCTTTGCTATGTAACGCCAAAAGAGCATTTAGGTCTGCCAAACGCAGCAGATGTAAGAGATGGTATAATAGCTCACAAAATCGCCGCTCACAGCGCAGATGTGGCTCTAAAACGCCCAGGTGCTATTGAGAGAGATCACAAAATGAGTGATGCTAGGTGGAATTTTAGATGGAACGAGCAGTTTGAGCTAGCACTTGACCCTGATAAAGCCCGTGAGCTTCACGATGAGAGCTTGCCAGAAGAAGGCTTTAAAGAAGCTAAGTTTTGCTCAATGTGCGGGCCAAAGTTTTGCGCGTATAAAATCAGCCAAGAAGTAGCTAAAAACACCTGCGAGAGCTATCCGCAAGAGTAATAGCGCATTTTAGAATTGTAAAGCTAATTTTTGAGAATTCTAGAATTCTAGAATTCTCATATATCTTTTTAGCTTTTTATATATGATATAAAAAATATTAAAAACTTTAATAAAAATTATCAAAATTTTAGTCAAAGATTTATCAAATTCAGCTAAGATTTTAAAAATTTTAAAAGGCAAAAAAATGAACGAAGAAATCTTAAATAAGCTTAAAGGCATTATTTATCCAGGCTTTAAAAAAAGCATAGTAGATTTTGGCTTTGTAAAAGCTACCCAGCCAAAGGTCGTTGTACAAATCCCTAGCGCAAAGCCTGAAATAAAAAATGAGCTTGAAAAAGCGATATCTGCCCTTGGCTTAGAGTGCGAAATACTCACACCAGCACCACAGCAAGCTAGCAGTCCACAAAATAAAAACATAGCCCCACAGATAAAAAACTTCATTATGATTTCAAGTGGCAAAGGTGGCGTTGGCAAAAGCACAACCACGCTAAATCTAGCTCTTAGTATGGCAAAAATGGGCAAAAAAGTAGGAATTCTAGATGCTGATATTTACGGCCCAAATATCCCTAGAATGCTAGGCTGTGAAAATGAACGTGCCTACGCTGTGGGCGATAAATTAAAGCCTATTACCAGCCACGGACTTGAAATGATGAGTATGGGTGTGTTAATTGAGCCTGGGCAAAGTCTAATCTGGCGTGGAGCAATGATAATGAAAGCTATCACACAGCTTCTAAATGAAGTGGCTTGGGGGAATTTAGATGCCTTGTTTTTGGACATGCCTCCTGGCACAGGCGATGCGCAGCTGACCTTGGCTCAAAGCGTGCCAGTTAGCCTTGGTGTGTGCGTTACCACACCTCAAAGCGTAGCGCTTGATGATTGCAGCAGAGCCCTTGATATGTTTAATAAACTTGGCATTAAGCTAGGTGGCGTGGTTGAGAATATGAGTGGCTTTATCTGCCCTGATTGTGGTAAAAAATACGATATTTTCGGTGGTGGAGAGGCAGCTGAAAAATTAGCGCAAAAATATAGCACAAACATAATCGCTAAGGTGCCAATTGAGCCTAGCATTAGGCAGGGAGGCGATTTGGGCAAGCCAGTTGCTTTCTACGAACCAAATAGCAACGCTGCCAAAGCCTATGATAAAGCAGCGGCTGTCCTTTGGGACGAACTAGAAAAGCTAAAAAGCGCAGGTGGTGCTAGCAATTCTAGCATACAACCTCACTAAAAGCAATTCTAGATTTTTACTAAAAATTTATCTAGGGAATTCTAGAATTCCATAGATAAAAATACTAAAAAAATAAGAACAGCCATGAGTTTAAACGAACTAAAAATAAACCAAAGCGCAAAAATCATGCGTATCACAGCTGGCGATGAGCTTAGAGATAGACTTTTTAGCCTTGGTCTTAGCGAGGGCAAAAAACTGCTAAAAATCAACTCAACACTAGGCAAAAACACCGTAGCCATCGAGCTAGAACGCAGCTGTGTGATACTTCGCAGCAACGAAGCTGAGCATATTTTTGTAGAACTAAACTAAAATTTTTTGAAAAATATTACAAATTTTCTCAAAATTTAACCAAAAATTTATTTTTTTATTAAAAAAAAATAAATTTTATGCTATAATCAAGTCCGAATTTTAAAAAAGGAGATACAATGTTTGGCAATTCAAAAGAACTAGAAGTTCTTAAACAACAACTTGCAAACGCTCAAGAGCTAATCGCTCAAAAAGACAATCACATTAACGAGCTTGAAAAAAAGCTTGAAAAGGTTCAATTCGAGTTCGCTCAATTCCAAGAAAAATGCTTTATCGAGGCAATTGAAAGCATGAACAAAGGCGTAGTAGACTGCGTAAAAGAGATCCAAAGCGACATCGAAGGCAACCTAGATGTAAACCAACTAAGCGCACACATAGTAGCTGAAAATATCGCTCACATCCGTGAACTAGACGAGGTTAGCCACAATCTAGCTGATTCTCTAACTCACATTAGCCAAAGCGCAAACCGCAGCCGTGCTACAGCTGAGAACCTAAATAAAAGCGTAGATGAGATTTCAAATGTTATCAACCTAATTAAAGATATCTCAGACCAAACAAACTTGCTAGCACTTAATGCAGCTATCGAAGCAGCAAGAGCTGGTGAGCATGGTCGTGGATTTGCCGTTGTTGCTGACGAAGTTAGAAATCTAGCTGAGAGAACTCAAAAAGCAACTAGCGAAGTTGAGATGAACATCAACCTTCTAAAACAAAACTCTGGCGAGATGTTTAGCCAAAGTGAAGAAGTAGAGCAAATCAGCAATCAAAGTAGCGAACATATCAGCGAATTTACACGAAAATTCGCAGCTCTAACTGAGCAATCACATAATATCCAAAAATCAAGCACTTTCATCGCAAATAGCATTTTCTTTAACCTAGTTAAGCTTGACCACATTGCCTTTAAAGTAAATGGATACAATAGAGTATTTAATAGAACTGGCGAGACTCTAGCTGATCACACTTCTTGTCGTATGGGTAAATGGTATACTGGCAAAGGCAAAGAGACTTTTGGCAAACTGCCTGAGTTTGCTAAGCTTGAAGCACCTCACAAAGCAGTTCATGATAAAATCAATTCTGCTATTTCTCTGGCTAAAAAATGTGATGATTTCGAGTGCCAAAACAACAAACCTCAAATCATCGAGAGCCTTATAGCAGCTGAGGCAGCATCACTACAACTATTTGATACCTTTAAAGAGCTTTCTTGCAATGCAAAAAGAAACCTTGAAGCTCTACTAGAAAAAGAAGGTCAATCAAACTAAAATCTTAATCTAGGGAATTCTAGAATTCCCTAGATGTCTAGAATTCCCTAGAAAAAAGTTTTTAGGGAATTCTAGAATTCTCTACTTCAAAAAATAATCAAAAATCACTTAAATTTTTTAAATTCAGCATAAATATAAATTAAACTAATTTTGTCTTGTTAAGCTTAGAATTATCTAAATAAGATTATAATCTCGATCACTCAATGTTCTAAGGAGGAAAAAATGGACAGACGAGAATTTATAAAAAGTTCAGCAGTAGCAGCAGCGTGTGGCGCAGCTGGTATAGCAAGCCCAGCAAGTGCAGCAAAAAACGCTGAGGCTGGCTGGCGCTGGGATAAAGCAGTTTGCCGCTTTTGCGGTACAGGTTGTGGTATTATGGTTGCCACAAAAGATGGTAAAATCGTAGCTTCAAAAGGCGATCCGTTAGCTCCGGTTAACCGTGGACTAAACTGCATAAAAGGATATTTTAACGCAAAAATCATGTACGGCGAAGACCGCATTACAAAACCACTTCTTAGAGTAAATGCTAAAGGCGAGTTTGATAAAAAAGGTAAATTCCAAGAAGTTAGCTGGCAAAGAGCCTTTGACGAGATGGAAAAACAACTTCGCAAAACTTATAAAGAACTAGGACCAACTGGCATAGGTGTATTTGGTAGTGGTCAATACACTATCCAAGAGGGCTACGCAGCTGTTAAGCTAATAAAAGGTGGCTTTCGCTCAAACAATATAGACCCTAACGCTCGCCACTGTATGGCATCAGCGGTTGTTGGCTTTATGCAAACCTTTGGAATAGATGAGCCATCAGGCTGCTATGATGATATAGAGCTAACTGATACTATCGTAACTTGGGGTGCGAACATGGCTGAGATGCACCCAATTCTATGGTCACGTATAAGCGATGCTAAGCTAAACAATCCAGATCGTGTAAAAGTAGTAAACTTATCTACTTACTCAAATAGAACTTCAAATATAGCAGACTTTGAGATCATTTTCCGCCCTCAAACTGACTTGCTTATCTGGAACTATATAGCACACGAAATTCTTTATAATAAACCAGAGGCTATGGATGAAGAGTTTGTCAAAAATCACTGCACCTTCACAACTGGCCCAGTAGATATCGGCTATGGTATGAGAAACAATCCAAATCACCCAAAATTTGCTGATAGCGAAAAAGACACAGTAGCAAAAGAGCTAAAAACTATAATCAGCAAAGCTGAGGCTGTAACTTTGGGCTTTAAAGGTGTAAAAGAAGGTGATGTAATGGAAAATAAAAACGCCAGCAAACCTGATGCTCACTGGCAAATCGGCTTTAAAGACTTCAAAAAAGGTCTAGAGCCTTACACACTTGATTTTGTCGCACCTATCGTCAAAGGCGATGATAATGAGGACCTAGGCGAGTTTAAGAAAAAACTTCAAGCCCTAGCTGATCTTTACCTAGAAAAAGCACGCAAAGTTGTAAGCTTTTGGACTATGGGCTTTAACCAACACCAAAGAGGTACTTGGGTAAACGAACAAGCCTACATGGTTCACTTCTTGCTTGGCAAACAAAGCATGCCAGGAAATGGCGCATTTTCTCTAACAGGTCAACCATCAGCCTGTGGAACTGCAAGAGAGGTAGGAACATTCTCTCACCGCCTTCCAGCTGACATGGTAGTAGCAAATCCAAAACACAGAGAAGCAACTGAGAAAATCTGGCGCATGCCAAATGGCACTCTAAATCCAGTCCCAGGTGCTCCATATGTAAAAATCATGCGTGATCTTGAAGATGGCAAGATAAAATGGATCTGGGTTCAAGTAAATAACCCTTGGCACAACACAGCAAACGCAAATCACTGGCTAAAAGCAGCTCGTGAAATGGATAACTTCATCGTAGTAAGCGATCCATATCCAGGCATCAGCGCAAAAGTAGCTGATCTAATCCTACCAACTGCGATGATATACGAAAAATGGGGTGCTTATGGTAATGCTGAGCGTAGAACTCAACACTGGCGTCAACAAGTGCTTCCAGTAGGTGAGGCTATGAGTGATACTTGGCAAATGATGGAGTTTAGCAAACGCTTTAAACTAAAAGACTTTTATGGCGAGCTAAAAGTAAATGATAAAGTTACTTTGCCTAATGTTCTTGACAAGATTGGTGAGTTTGGCTACACGCCAGAAACTAGCCTATATGATGTGCTTTATGCAACACCAGCTGCGAAAAAATTCGCTCCAAAAGATCCTATCATGGAAAACTATGATAACACAGAAGTATTTGGCGATAAAAGAAATGTAAAAGGCGGTGATGGTAAAGTATTTAAAGGCTGTGGATTCTTTGTTCAAAAATCACTTTGGGAAGAATACCGTGAGTTTGGTGTAGGACACGGTCACGACCTAGCTGACTTTGATACTTATCACAAAGTCCGTGGTCTAAGATGGCCAGTGGTTAATGGCAAAGAGACATTGTGGAGATTTAACAAACAATATGATGTTTATGCTAGAAATGAAGAAGGGCCAGGTAATTTCGCATTCTATGGCAATAAAAATGCAGCACTACCATTTGGCGATCTAAATAAGGCTGGCGATGGTGAGAAAGTAAGCCTAAAAAATAGAGGCAAAATCTTCTTCCGTCCTTATATGGAACCAGCAGAACAACCAAGCAAAGAATATCCTTTCTGGCTATGTACTGGACGCGTGCTAGAGCACTGGCACTCAGGCACTATGACTATGCGTGTGCCTGAGCTATATCGTGCGGTACCTGAGGCGCTTTGCTACATGCACCCAGATGATGCGAAAAAAATGGGCTTTGAGCAAAACCAAGAAGTATGGATAGAAAGCCGCCGTGGTAAAGTAAAAACAAAAGTAGACTTTAGAGGTAGAAATAAACCACCTGTTGGTCTTGTTTATGTGCCTTGGTTTGATGAAAATGTATATATCAACAAGGTCTGTTTGGATGCTACTTGTCCACTATCAAAAGAAACTGACTACAAAAAATGTGCGGTGAAAATCTATAAAGCATAAGGGCAAAAAATGCAAAGAAGAGAAGCTTTTAAAACCGGTTTTTCGCTCCTTGCTCTAGTAGCAGGTGGCGTGGCTGTAGGCACTCAATACGCTAGCGCTACGCAGCTACCACGCCTGCGCCCGCCTGGGGCATTGAGCGAAGATGCATTTCTTACAAAATGCATTCGCTGTGGACTGTGCGTAAGTGCTTGTCCCTTTGATACCTTGCGTTTAGCCCAGTTTAGAGATAATGGCGTAGGTATAGGCACTCCGTTTTTTGAGCCACGCAAAATTCCTTGCTATATGTGTACTGATATACCATGTACCGAGGCCTGTCCTACTGATGCTTTGGATAAAAAGGCTCTTAGCGAACAAGGCAGCTATGATATAAATAAAGCCCGAATGGGTATAGCTGTGGTTGATGAGCTAAACTGCGTTGCTTATCTTGGTGTTCAGTGCGATGCTTGTTACCGTGCTTGTCCTTTAATAGACAAAGCTATAGTAATAGACGCAAGGCACAATGATCGCACTGGCAAGCACGCAATGCTACTACCAAAAGTAGATCCTGCCTATTGTACAGGTTGTGGTAAATGCGAGCATGCTTGTATCACCAAAAAAGCAGCCATTACAGTAGTGCCAAGAGAGCTTGTCGTTGGCGAGCTAAATGATAACTATGTAGTAGGCTGGCAAGAAGGTGGCGATGCTAAGCTAAAAGATGCCGATACAAACATAAAAATGGATCTTAAAAAAAGCATAAAAGCACTAGATAAAGGAGTCGAGCTATGATGAAGTTTACTTTTGTTCGTCACCTTGTTCAAATAGGAATTCTAGTTTTGTTTGTGCTAGGAAATCTTGGAATATTCAAGTTCTTAGAAGGCAATCTTAGTGGCTCAAAACTACTTGGAGTTTTACACTTAAACGACCCTTTTGCAGCACTTCAGCTATTTTTGGCTGGACTTGCGCTTAGCACTACAGCTATAATAGGTGCTATTATCGTGCTAGTATTTTACGCACTCATTGCGCCTAGGGCTTTTTGTGGCTGGGTTTGTCCGGTAAATATAGTGACTGATTTGGCAAACTACATCCGCACAAAAATAGGTATAACAAAAAATCTAGCAAGCTTTAGCCCAAAAGCACGCTATTATTTGTTAGTTTTAAGCCTTGTGCTAAGTGCGATTTTTCACATCGCAGCCTTTGAGAGTGTAAGCTATATTGGTGCTTTAACTCGCTCTGTAGTTTATCTTGGCGGTAGCTTTTTTGCGATTTTTGTAGCGATTTTGCTAGTAGATATTTTTGTTCAAAAACGCTTTATTTGTGGGCATTTGTGTCCGCTTGGAGCTTTTTGGGCTGTGACTAGTAAGTTCTCGCTAATTCGCATAAAATATAGCCTAGATAAATGTAAAAAGTGTAATGAGTGCCTTAGGGTTTGCCCTGAGACAAGTACGCTTAATATGGTAGGCAAAAGCGATGGTCTAGTAAGTAGTGAGTGTATAAGCTGTGGGCGATGCGTCGAGATTTGTAATGACGATGCGCTAAACTTTACTATCTTAAATTTTGGAGATAAAAAATGAAAAAAATTGCTTTAATGGCCGCTAGTTTAGCTCTGCTAGCAAGTTGCGGTATAGCAAAAACTATTGATGATGCGAAATTTGGTCTTCGTGGTGATCTAAACAACGATGATGTAAAAAGTAGAAATATTGAGTGGAAGCAAGCAGCAGCTGGCGAGAGCAAGCTAATTGAGCGTAGCTTTGAGAACGCTCCACCAATGATTTCACACGATATTAGTGATTTTGGCGAGATTACAAAAGACAATAACGCTTGTCTTAGCTGTCACTTGCCAGATGTAGCAGCAGCACTAAATGCTACTCCAGTGCCAAAAACTCACCTTATAAAAATGGAAAACCAAAAAGACCTTGGCGGCGCACTAAGCCAAGAGCGTTTTAACTGTACTCAGTGCCACGCTCCACAAGCTGATGCAAAACCACTTGTGAAAAATAATTTCAAGGCTGATTTTAGAACTGCTGATGGCAAGAAAAAATCAAACTTGATAGATATTTTAAATCAAGGTGCTAACTAAAAATGAATAGGCGAGAGTTTTTGGGCAAGTTTTTGCCTAAGCAAAACTCAAGCTTAGGGAATTCTAGAGTTTCTAAGCCAGAAAGCTTTGATAGCGAGAATTCCCCAACAGAGGCACAAAAACTACAAATAAACACCGCTACTTGCCTAGCATGGAATGATGTAGTTTGTAGTAGTTGCGCTGATGTATGTCATGCTAGGGCGATAGAGTTTTTAGGACTTTTTCGCCCAGTTATAAATGAAAAATGTGATAATTGTAATGAGTGCATAAGCTCATGTTTTAAAGGAGCGATAAATGTTTGTTAAAAAATTTCTAGCTGCTAGTATTTTTGCTGCTGTTTGCCTAGGCGATATGAGCTTTAAAATGCCAGCAAATATAACCGCACTAAAAGCTAGCAATAATGGTATCTTTGTAGGGCTTGATGATGGCGAGCTTGGAGTGTTTAACAAGGGGCAGTTTAGCGCCCTAACAACCCTGCCAAAAATCTCAAATCACTTTGGCAAAGACCAAAACTCAAGAATATATCAAATAAGCGAGCTAAATGGGCAAATAGCTGCTATTAGCGAAGCTGATGAACTAGGAAAAAATGTAATTTTAATCATAAATGCTAAAACAAAAATCATACCATCGCCGGTTGCCATGCTAAAGCAAGTGCTATTTTTAGATGAAAATACCCTACTTTTAATCGGCCCAAACTGCGAAATAAACTACTATGATATAAAAAGTGAAAAAATCACACACACAAGTAAATTTACAATCTCAGGCTTTGAAAAAGCTGTATTTAGCACCGACCGAAAAAGCCTATTACTAGCTTGCGAGGGCGGAATAGTCTTTTACTACGACCTAGGCGCAAAAAAACTAAGCAGAGAAGAAGCTTTACACAAAGACCGCATTTATGATATAGCCGTGTATGAAAACCGCTTGCTAACAGGTACGCCAGAGCGAAAAGCACGCTACTTTGATGGGGCAAAAGAAACTTGGTATGATACGAGATTTCCAGTATATAAAGTAGCTTTAAATAGCGATATAGGCGCATTTAGCAAAGAAAAAAGCATAGTTATAATTGACAAAAACGGCAAAGAAATAAAAGAAATCGCCTACACAGGCACACTTTTAACTGATCTAGAATTCCTACCAAATGGCGAGCTAGTAGGAGCTGGATATGATAATAATCTATACTTCTGGGAGGCAAAATGAATCTCTCAAGCCTTATAATCACGCTAAAACCAAACACTGATATAGCAAGCATTAGCGAGCAAATTAGCAAATACGCTAGCATAGAAGTAAGCGAAGGTGATAAAATCGTAGCTGTAATAGAAAGCGATGACACTGACGGACAAATAAAAGCATATCGCGCCTTAGAGCGCATAGATGGCGTAGCGAATGTAGCGATGATATATAGCTATGAAGACCCAGCCGATGCAGATGCCCTTGGTGCTAGAAGCATGGATGAGATAATGGACAAACTAGAAAAAACCCCGACTAAAAAGATCAAATACAGTGGGCATGTAAATGTCTAGAATTCCCTAGAGAATTCTAGAATTCCTTAATCAAATCTAGAATTCCTAAATAAAATCTAGAATTCCTAAGCCTAGAATTCCTAGGAATTCTAGATTTTTTAAATCAAACTAGAATTCCTAAATAAAATCTAGAATTCCTGAATAAAATCTAGAATTCCTAAATAAAATCTAGAATTCCTTAAGCAAAATCTAGAATTCCTTAAGCAAAATATTTTCTAGGAATTCTAGATTTTGCTTAAAATCTGCTATAATTTTATCTTTTAAAGGATGAGTTTTGGATACTTGGAACAACATTTATAGCAGTTTTGACCCGCTTGCTTTTAGTATTTTTGGCTTTAATGTTTATTGGTACAGCCTTTGTTATATCATAGCTTTGCTTTTGGCTTTAATTTTGGCAAAGTATTTTGTAAAACTATACAAAATTCCTATTGCTGAAAAAATGCTAGATAATTATTTTATCTGGGCAGAACTAGGCGTGATACTTGGTGCGCGCCTTGGCTATATCATCATTTACGATACAAACACAGCCTTTTATCTAAGCGCACCTTGGCAGATTTTTAATCCCTTTGTAAATGGTGAGTTTGTAGGCATCCGTGGCATGAGCTATCATGGAGCGGTACTTGGCTTTATTATTTCTACCTTTCTTTTTTGTCGCAGACATAAGCAGGATTTGTGGCTATATTTAGATCTTTGTGCGCTTAGCATTCCGCTTGCGTATTTTTTTGGGCGAATTGGCAATTTTTTAAACCAAGAGCTCTTTGGCAGAGAAACAGATTTAATAAGTACGCCGTGGGCGATAATCGTAGATGGTATCCCACGACATCCTAGCCAGCTTTATGAGGGAATTTTAGAGGGTTTTGGAGTGTTTTTTGCCCTGCTAATTGCCAAAAGATTTCAAAAAGCAAATGGCGAGCTAATTGCGCTATATGCTATATTCTACACACTAGCACGCTTTATTTGCGAGTTTTATAGGCAGCCTGATGCGCAGCTTGGCTTTTTGATTTTTGGACTTTCTATGGGACAGTTGCTCTCGCTTCTTATGTTTGGGGCTGGAATTTTGCTTTTATTTTACTTAAAAAGCTCAAAAAATGTAAAAAAAAGTAACAATTTTGTAAATAACAACAAAAAAAGCCAAAATTTTAAGTAACTTTTAGTTAGCAAATTATACAATAACAAGATTTTAATCAGAAAGGATGCCTTATGGTAAACACTACTATCGAGGGATATCTAGGCAAAAGAGCAGATTGTAAAAAATCTCGCCTTCCTGCCAAGCTAGACCTAATCCAAAGTGGAACTGGCCTATTTCTAGGTCTTTTTATGTGGGCGCACATGCTATTTGTGGCGACTATTTTGTTAGGCAAAGATGCCTTTAACACTGTGGTTCATATCATGGAGCTACGCTTTTTAAGCTCATCTCCTTATATGACTTACGCAACTACTGTAGTAGCCTGTGGTGTGCTTATTATTTTCTTTGTGCACGCAGCTCTTGGTATGCGCAAGATGCCTATTAACTGGCGTCAGTGGAGACTATACCGCGGACATGCAACTCGCATGAATCATGGCGATACTAGTCTATGGTGGATTCAGGCATGTACTGGATTTATTATGTTCTTCTTGGGCTCAGCTCACCTTATTATTATCGCTACTAGCGATGGTCTTTCAGCTGATATGAGCTCTCAGCGTGTATTTACTCACCTTATGTGGCTATTTTATCTAGTGCTACTATTTAGCGTAGAGCTACACGGTGGTATCGGTCTATACAGACTATGTATGAAATGGGGCTGGTTCGATGGTGCAAATCCAAAAGAAACTCGTGCTAAACTTAAAAAAGCAAAATGGGTTATTAGCATATTTTTCTTAGCTCTTGGACTTCTTAGCCTTGCAGCTTTCTTAAAAATCGGCTATTACAACTTTAACAATATAGATGGCAACTCTTGGCAAACATCAGCTTACACTATGGAGGCTAAATAATGAAAGTTCTTTATTATGATTCACTAATTATCGGTGGAGGCTTGGCTGGACTTCGTGCAGCAGTCGCTGCTAGCGACAAAGGTCTTAGCACTGTAGTTCTTAGCCTTTGTCCTGTTAAACGCTCACACTCAGCAGCCGCACAAGGCGGTATGCAAGCAAGTCTGGGCAACTCAAAAATGAGCGAGGGCGACAACGAAGATCTACACTTTGCAGATACTGTAAAAGGTAGCGACTGGGGCTGTGATCAACAAGTAGCAAGAATGTTTGTTCAAACAGCACCAAAAGCTATCCGTGAACTTGCTAGCTGGGGCGTGCCTTGGACTAGAATCACAAAAGGCGACCGTCAAGCAGTAATCAACGCAGAAAAAACAACAATCACAGAAAAAGAAGAAGTTCATGGTCTAATTCACAGCCGTGACTTTGGTGGAACAAAAAAATGGCGTACTTGCTTTACAGCTGATGCTACTGGACATACAATGCTATTTGGCGTGGCAAACGAAGCTTTAAAACGCAATGTAGAAATCCACGATAGAAAAGAAGCAATCGCTATAATCCACGAAAATGGCCGCTGCTATGGTGCTGTGGTGCGTGATCTAATCACTGGCGAGCTAGCAGCATATGTAGCAAAAGGCACACTAATCGCAACTGGTGGTTATGGTAGAGTTTATAAACATACTACAAACGCTGTTATTTGCGAGGGCACAGGCGCTGCGATAGCACTTGAGACTGGCCTAGCTAAGCTAGGAAATATGGAAGCGGTTCAGTTTCACCCAACTCCAATCGTGCCAAGTGGCATCCTACTAACTGAGGGGTGCCGTGGCGATGGTGGAATACTAAGAGATGTGGATGGATACCGCTTTATGCCTGATTATGAGCCTGAGAAAAAAGAGCTTGCTAGCCGTGATGTTGTAAGTCGTCGTATGATGGAGCACATCCGCAAAGGCAAAGGCGTAAAAAGTGCTTATGGCGAGCATGTTTGGCTAGATATTAGCATTTTGGGTCGTGCTCATATAGAAAAAAACCTTCGTGATGTTCAAGAAATCTGTATGATATTTAATGGTATCGATCCTGCTGATGAGGGTCCAAAAGGCTGGGCGCCAGTTCTGCCAATGCAACACTACTCAATGGGTGGAATCCGCACTAAGCCAACAGGTGAGAGCCCTACTCTATCAGGTCTTTTTGCAGCTGGTGAGGCTGCGTGCTGGGATATGCACGGCTTTAACCGCCTTGGTGGAAACTCAGTAGCTGAGACTGTAGTAGCTGGTATGATTATCGGTAATTACTTTGCTGATTACTGCAAAGCAGCGCAAGTTGATATCAAAACAGAAACTATAGAAAAATTCATCACAAAAGAGCAAGACTACCTACAAAGCCTACTTGATAAAGATGGCAAATACAATGTATTTGAAATCAAAAACAAAATGAAAGAAATCATGTGGGAGCATGTAGCGATTTTCCGCACTGGCGAGGGTCTAAAAAAAGCAGTTGATGAGCTTGAAGAGCTATATAAAGAAAGCACAAATGTCAAGCTAGAAAACAAAGAGCTATATGGAAACCCTGAGCTAGAAGAGGCTTATCGTGTACCAAAAATGCTAAAACTAGCCCTTTGTATCGCATGGGGTGCGTATCTACGCACAGAAAGCCGTGGTGCTCACTACCGTGAAGACTATCCAAAACGCGACGATCTAAACTGGTGTAAACGCACACTAACTAGCTGGCAAGAGGGTGCTACTAAGCCAACAGTAGAATACGAAGAGCTAGATATAATGAAAATGGAGATGCCACCAGCATTCCGTGGATATGGCGCAAAAGGAAATATCATAGAGCATCCAAACTCTGCTATCCGCCAAGCGCAAGTTGATGAGATCCGCTCTAAAATGGAAGCTGAAGGCAAGCCACGCCACGAAATCCAAGAGGCACTAATGCACTATGATCTTCAACCAGAATACAAAGCACTAAATGAAAGAGCAGGTAAAGGCTATGAGTAGAAAAATCAAAATTCGCGCATTTAAATATAATCCGCAAAGCAAAATCAGCAAACCACATTTTGCTGAGTATGAGATAGAAGAAACTGATGGTATGACACTTTTTATCGCATTAAATGTGATAAGAGAAAAGCTTGATCCAGGTCTTAGCTTTGATTTTGTGTGTCGTGCTGGTATATGCGGAAGCTGTGGTATGGTAGTAAACGGCAAACCTCAGCTTGCTTGCCGCACGCTTACAAAAGACTATCCGAGCGGTGTAATCGAGCTTATGCCTTTGCCAGTATTTAAACTAATCAAAGATCTAAGCGTAAATACTGGTGAGTGGATGAACAACATGAGCAAAAGAGTTGAGAGCTGGATACACACAAGCGAGAAAACTGATATCTCTAAAATAGAGAAAAAGGTTAGCCCTGAGGCTGCGCAAGAGACCTTTGAGCTTGATCGCTGCATTGAGTGTGGTATCTGCGTAGCTAGCTGTGGTACTGCTATCATGAGACCTGATTTTGTCGGTGCTGTGGGGCTAAACCGTGTGGCACGCTTTAAGGTAGATGAGCTTGATGAGAGAAGCGATGCTGATTTCTACGAGCTTGTGGGCGATGATGATGGTGTCTTTGGCTGTATGACACTGCTAGGATGCGAGGATAACTGTCCTAAACACCTACCACTTCAAAGCAAAATCGCTTATATGCGCCGCAAACTAGCGACTGTAAAAGATTGATTTGCGCTTGCTTGTTTTTAGCAGGCTTTTAGAATTCTAGAATTTCCTGTCATCCTCGGGATTGACCCAAGGATTTCTATATGAAATTTTAGAATTCCCTTTATCTTACATTTTATTTTCACCTTTTTATTTATAGAAATTCTAGATTTTTACTTAGCGATTACTATCTAGGGAATTCTAGAATTCCCTACTATGTCATCTCCCAGTTTAACCCGAGGATCTCTATATGGAATTCTAGAATTCGCCAAAATTCGTCATTGCGAGGCTTTGAAAAAGCCGAAGCAATCTCATTTATTAAGCCTTGAACGAGATTGCTCCCTCTGCTTTGCTCCCTCGCAATGACGGAATTTTAAATGAGATCCCCCGATCAAGTCGGGGGATGGCACAAGGCTTAGGAATTTTAGAATTCCTTAATTATGTCATCCTCGGGCTTAACCAGAAGATCTCTATATGGAATTCTAGAATTCTAGCTTGGCGGGATGTTTTCTAGCAAAGATTCTTTTACTTCTTTTGTTATTTCAAACTCGCTGTTTGCTAGCTCTCGCAGCTTAAAGGCACTTTCTATTATAGCGTATAGCTCGGGCTTGGTTGTGCGCCACCTTTGTAATGTCCTAGTCGTTATGCGAAGTATTCTCGCTTTGTCTTGCATTGTATATTTCATAAGTTTAGCTTAACCATTTTGCTTTTAAACTAAAATTTGGAAAATAAGTCGTAAATTTAGATTAAATTTAGAAAAAATGTCGTATTATTACAATCACAATTTTAAAAAAAGGAGAAAAAATGAAAAAGTTTCTTAGTGTGGTGTGCTTAGCGGCACTTTATGGATGTGGGGCTAATGCTGATAGTTGTCCAAATATAGAGGTTCAAGTAGGCTCAGGTTCAAAGACTTGTTTTAACGGAAGCAATAGGGCTAATTGTGTAGTTGTACAATCAAAAGAAGATAATCTACAAATAAACAATCTTATCATAAATCGTGGCAATTGTGGGTATGCTAAATATTGGACAGGAGGTCATGGATATTATGATTATAAAGTGGATTATAGTGGCACTAAAACAGATGAAGAAAAGATAAAACAAAGAGGACTTAAAGAAAAAGATTTACATAAGTTTTTCAAAAATCCTTGGAATTTTGGCAGAAGGGACTGGGTTGGAATGAATTGCAACTGGCAATCTGTGTTAGAAGTTACAGTAGAAACAAATAAAGGCACTTGTACTTATAAGTTTAATCAATAATAGGTTTTTAAAAAAACTTAGCTAAAATAGACTTCTAGAAAATTTTTTTAGAAGTCTTATGATTATAAAAGGATATAAAATGAAATTTAAAAATAATCACACAGATAAGTTTTTAAATGAGCTTTGGCAAAGAATAAACGAATACAGCTTGCTAAATGCTAGCAAAAACGATATAGGTGATTATATAATTTATCTTTTAAATAAGCATTGCGAATATGATAATATTGAGAGATTTTTTGATAAATTGCCACACGCTAAAATAGAAAAAATTCTAAAAATAAACTCAGCAAGAATAAAAAGTGCCCAAAATAATATAAAAATAAAATATGCTGATGATATAGATGAAAACAGCCTTTTTGATGATTTTATAAACGATTTGCTAGATGGAAAAATCGTACTTAGAAAAGCAGGTGATGAAAAAATAAAATTTGTAATAGAAAATAAAGCCAAAAGAAGTATAATAGAAGCAAAACTAAAAGAGCTTTGCGCTGATACGCTTGATAGCTCGTTTAATAGTGAAATAGTTACGATTGATATAAAAAACTTTTTAAAAATGCTAAAAGCTCAAAAGAACTTGCCAAAAGAAATAGAAAGCAAGGTTAAAAAATGTGATGAGAATATAATTATCAAAGCTCTAAAAAGTTCTGTGCTTGGTAATGTAATTTCGCTTGGTGCGCTAGTATTTGGAGCATAAATACAAAATGCTGGTGCTACGCAAAACTATAATACTTTGCAAAATTTAAACACACAAACCCAAAAAGAACAAATCATAAAAGATTTGTATACCAAATATATGATAAATCAAGAGCCAAATCAGCCACTTTTGGCTTTGCTTAGCAAAGATACAAAAATGCTGTGGGATAAAGCTGAAAATAATGATGATGGTATGATTTGCCTAGAATTTGACCCAGTTATAGATGAGCAAGACTGGGACGCAAAAGAGCTTAAAAAATCACTAAAAATAAGCTCTTTGCCAAATGGTAATGTGCTTGCGCAGTTTGCTAATTTTGGAGAAAAAAAGCAAGTTGAATATAGCTTTATTTGTGATGAAAAATGTGCTATTGATGATATTAAAATACAAACAAAAGAATATGATTTTTCTTTATTAAACACACTAAAAGAGTGTAGTGGCTCTTGATGCTTTACAATATCAAAAAAGTGCGAATAAATTAAGCCAGAATTCTAGAATTCCCTAAATTTCTCACAATTTTCAGCTATAATTCCGCAAAAATATACAAAAAAAACAAAAAGGTACAAAATGTCATCGCTCACAAATGCTCGCATAACCGCACGCTCAAAACTTCAAAGCATAATCGAGACCAAGGCGTGGAATTACGCCATAATTGCGGTGATTTTATTTAACTCGCTTTTGCTAGGACTAAACACCAGCAGCCAGATAAAAGCAAACTTCGGCGGACTTTTAAACGCTCTTGATATGCTCTGCCTTGTGATTTTTACCATAGAGCTTGCCCTGCGTCTATTTTGCTACCGCCTAGCGTTTTTCACAAATAGCGATAAATGGTGGAATATCTTTGATTTTTTAATAGTCACACTTAGCTTTGTAGCTATTGAGTATTCAGTCCTTCGCACACTTAGGACGCTTAGGATTTTGCGCCTCATCTCATCAGTACCAGCTATGCGCGTGGTGGTCGATGCGGTGCTAAAAACAATCCCAGCAATGCTTAGCATTTCAGCCTTGCTTAGCATTTTTTACTATGTTTATGGCGTGCTTTGTGTGGAGTTTTTTGGAGAAAAATTCCCTGAGTGGTTTGGCACATTGCCAAGGGCGTTATATACGCTATTTCAGATAATGACGCTTGAGAGCTGGAGCATGGGGATTGTGCGGCCTGTGATGGAGGTCTATCCATATGCGTGGATAGTTTTTGTAAGTTACATCATCATTGTGGGCATGATAGCGCTAAATCTCATCGTAGGCGTCATCGTAAATAGCCTAAATGAAATCACTCAAAGCAAAAACGCAAATAATGATCTCTAGAATTCCCTAGATCTTTTAGTTTTCTTAGGGGTGCGAGGGTTTTCTTTTTTATAGAATTCTAGAATTCTAGGTAATTCTAAATTTAGCTTAGAATTCTAAATTTTTGCTCGCTTTTAGGCTGGATAAGCTAGCCCCGCAAATTTTATAAGGGCTGTGCCCCCTAAACCCTTAGGGGCTGTCGCCCCTAAAACCCCACAAAAATCTAGAATTCCCTAGCCTTTGTATTCTACTAGCTTAGCACCTAGGCGGCTGTAGTTATAGACGCCGCCCTCGATATCGCTTACATCGCTAAATCCTGCGTTTTTTAGCACTTCCATTGCTAGCTTTGTTCGCCTGCCTGAGTGGCACATAAGTACGATTTTATCGTCTTTGTCAAAGAGTTTTTCTACTTCATGGACAAAAAGCGGATTAACCGCACCACTTGCCATCAAAAATGTGATTAGATGGCTGCCTTCTAGCACGCCAGTTTCATACCACTCGCTAGGCAAGCGGATGTCTATGACGCACTCATTTGGTATAGATTTGTTTGCTGTGTTATAGCTCATATTCATGCTCCTTAGTTGGAAATTTACCGCTACGCACATCATCTGCGTAGTTTGCCACCGCTTGTTTTACAAGCTGGGCTCCGTCCATATATCGCCTTACAAACTTTGGCTTAAAATCAGTAAAAAAGCCTAGCATATCGCTCCATACTAACACCTGTCCGTCCGTGCTAGCACCTGCGCCGATGCTGATTACTGGGATATTTGCGCTACTAGCAATCTTAGCAGCGATGTGGCTTAGCGTGCCTTCTATTAGTAGCATAGCAGCTCCTGCATCTTCGAGCACCTTTGCATCACTTAGCGCAGTGCTTTCATCACGGCACACCACAAAACCGCCTTCTCGCACGCTATGCTGCGGCTTTAGCCCTATGTGAGCGACCACTGCGATACCTGCGCTTTTTAGCAGTTTTATTGTGGGGGCAAGCTCTGCTCCTCCTTCGATTTTTACGGCATCGCAGAGTGTTTGCTGGCAGACTTTGGCGCAGTTTTTCACTGCTAGTTCTAGTGTAGCACAGCTGGCAAAGGGCATATCCACCACCATATAAGCGTGCTTTAAGCCCCTTTTTACCGCTTTTGCGTGGTAAATCATCTCATCAACGCTGATGTCAATCGTGCTGTCTTTTCCGCCAAAGCTCATATTTAGTGAGTCGCCAACTAGCACTATATCAGCACTCTCATCAAAAAGCCTAGCAAAAAGTGCGTCGTAGGCTGTAATCATAACGATTTTTTGCCCCTGTGCTTTCATTTTGCAAAGCTCATTTATGTTTATTTTTTTCATAAAGCATCCTTTTAAATGGCGTTAAGTATAGCATTTAATGATAAATTTTGCTTACTTTTGTTAGAATTGCGCAAAATTTTTTTGATGAGGCAGATATGGGGCTTTTAAAAGAGCTTGAGACAAAGTATGATTTTGATGTAGTTGATGATTTTATGACGCATTTTAGCGTGATGAGTATGAGTCTTGAGCCGCTTATCGTAGGGCTTAGCAAACCTGAGGCCTTTGAGAACAGCGTGGGCGAGATTTTGCGGATATTTCGCAATCTTCATAGCGCATCAAAGTTTCTAGGACTTGAGCCTGTGGCGAAGTTCATGGGGCTATGTCTAAATCTCTGCGAGGGGCTAAACGAGGCAAAAAGCTCTGGCTGCGTAGCTAGCGATGAGCTAGTTGACTGGCTGCTACTAGCAGCTGATCAAATAGAAAGCTACCGCCGAAATATTGACAATGACGAAGTTTACTTTACTATCATCAATCCAAAACTAATCAAAATGCCACTAGAGCTAATAAAACAAAGCTAAGAAATTCTAGAATTCCCTAGCTTTGTAAAACTCTCAAATCATTTGTGTGTATAAAAGAGCGGCTATGAACTTAGAGCTTTTGTGGATTTATATTCTTTCTGTGATAGTCTTTATCATCACGCCTGGGCCTGTTACTGCTTTGATTTTAAAAAACACCAGTAGCGGCGGCTTTAAAAAGGCCTTTTGGACCATACTTGGCACCGATTTTGGCTCGCTTATTTTAATATCCTTTGCCCTGCTTGGCATTTTAGGCATTTTTAATATTTCAAATGATTTTTTTTACGATTTTTTCATTTTGTGGGGCGGTTTTTATATTTTTTCTTGGGCTTCGTGGGCTAGTGGCTGATATAGGCAAAAACAGCGCAAATATCGCACCAAAAGCCAAAGGAGCCTTTAGCGCAGGCTTTATCCTAACAGTATCAAATCCAAAAGAAATCATTTTTATAATGACTTTTTTGCCTCAATTTACACAGATTTTGCCAGATTTACACGCTAGCTTGGCTTTGCTTGTAGCACTTTGGGTTGGGCTTGATATTTTCGTGCTTTGCGCATTTAGCTTCGGGGCTTCAAAGATAAAGGCTTTAGAGAGCTACTCACGCTACATTAGTCTTTTAAGCGATATTATTTTGATGTTTGTGGGTATTTTGGGAGTGGCTTTTTACTGGGGAGATTTTTTGGCTATTGTGTTTTGAGGTTTTTTTCTAGGAATTCTAGATTTTGCTAGGCTTTTGTTTTTAAAAATCTAGAATTCTTAAGGATTTTTTCTAGGAATTCTAGATTTTGCTAGTGTTTCCAAATACTTTTGCAAAACGCATAAAGAACCTTGAAACCAAAACTCTAGAATTCTAAACTCTAGGGAATTCTAGAATTCCCTAGAGTCTAAAAGCATAAAATTGTTTAATCACGCCTTACTTGATCACGCCACAAGCTGCTCTAGCACCGCCGCCGCCAAGTGCTTTTGGATTGTCGCTGTGATTGTCGCCACCTACATGGATCATAAGAGCGTGCTCTTTAATCTCGCTTAGTTCTTTGATTTTTGGAGCTAGAACCGGAGTTGTAGCTGTGCCATCTGGGGCTACTGCAAGAGCTGGTAGATCGCCAAAGTGACCATTGTCATCCCATGGAGCTGAGTGGCTGCCAGTATTTTTTGGGTCAAAGTGACCACCAGCTTTCATGCCAAGACCTTTATCGTTCATACCACAATCAGGATTTGCATGGATGTGAAAGCCGTGAATACCAGGCGTAAGGCCTTTTAGATTTGGGTAAAATGCTACGCCATAAGCAGTTTTTACAGCTACAACCTCGCCGATTGCAGTGTTGCCTTTTTCACTTAAAAGCTCAACAGGGATGCTGATATGCTCGCCTGCTTTTGGATCGAAGATTACCTTATTTTCAGCACTTAGTCCTACTACTGCGCTAGCTGCGATAGCTGCTGTTACAAATAACTTTTTCATTTATTCCTCCTTTGAAAATATAAAGGTATTTTAATGATTATAAACTAAAAAATCAATAAATTTTGTTAAAAAAAAGTGAAAATCTAGTAGTAATTTTGGCTTATAGAGCTCTAGAATTCCCTAGGGAATTCTAGAGCTTAAAATAAAGAATCTTCGCTTTTGTGTCCGCAGATTTCATAGCCTTTTATGCTTAGCACCCTGCCCTTTGCGGTGCGTGCGATGTAGCCACTGCTTAGCAAAAAGGGCTCAAGCACATCCTCAATCGCCCTCTCATCCTCACTAAGTGCTGCTGCGATAGTGCCAAGACCAAGTGGCTTTGAACTAGCCATGAGCAAACGTAAATAGCGCATATCCATATCATCTAAGCCCAGCTCACTAACACCAAGTCGCTCTAGGGCGTCCTTTGCCCGCTCTAGCGTGATGATATTCTCAGCATTTACCTCAGCAAAGTCTCTAATGCGCTTTAAAAGCCTTAAAGCGATGCGAGGCGTGCCACGACTGCGCTTAGCAGCCTCTAGGGCTGCTGCACTCTGGCACTCTTTGCCTAGCTTGCTAGCAGCTTGCTTGATAATAGTAGCTAGCTCATCTGGGGTGTAAAACTCCAAGCGGAAGTTTAGCCCAAATCTATCTCTAAGTGGCGCAGAGACATTACCAGCACGCGTGGTCGCCCCTACCAAAGTAAATGGCGCGATATCTACCTTGATAGTCTGCGCAGCAGGTCCTGAGCCTATGATAATATCAAGCCGAAAGTCCTCCATAGCTGAGTATAAAATCTCTTCAATCGCAGGGCTAAGGCGGTGAATCTCGTCAATAAACAGCACATCGCCGCTTTCTAAGTTTGTTAAAATCGCAGCCAAATCGCCGCTTTTTTCTATCATCGGCGCAGCTGAGACCTTGATATTTGCGCCCATTTCTTTGGCGATTATGTGCGCAAGCGTGGTTTTGCCAAGTCCTGGAGGGCCATAAAAAAGCGTGTGATCAAGTGCTTCACCACGCATTTTAGCAGCTTCTATGCTAACAGTAAGGTTGCTTTTTATTTTTTCTTGCCCGATATACGAGCCAAAATCTAGTGGGCGAAGCCCGCTTTGTTCGCTCTCATCAAGCTCCAAGCGTTCAATTTCAACGATTCTATCCATTTTTATACTTTATGAGTTTTACAAGGTAGCGGTTTTGCTTTCTTTTTCATTTTTTCGCTTCATCACTCTTAAAATAGAGTAAAAAACAAAAGCAAGAGCCACAGGTCCTATCCAAAGCGCTAAATAACTAGTCATCACTCGCTCCATCAGCAATAAAAAATATAAACAAAGCACAAAGTAAAATTGCGCTACCTAAAACTATAAACTCGTGGAATTCTAGACTTTTATAATTTATAAAAGTATAAGAAAGTGCTCCAAACAAGCCTATAAAAGAATAATTTAAAACTATTTTATAAAGTTCACTTTTTTTTCATTTTTAAATCTTTGTAAAATTATAGCACAAAAAAGTCTTATATTTGTTCTAAAAGTGCCTTGCAGGCTTTGTAAATGTCGCTAAAAGTTAGCTCAAAATTACCAGTGTACCATGGGTCTGCTACATCAGCACTGCTACCTACAAAACTCATCATTTTAGCTATTTTACCCTGTGGATCTGCTCCAAAAATACGCTCTAAATTGCGCTTGTTTGCGCTATCCATAACCACAAAGATATCCCAGTTTTCATACTCATTTTTAGCCACTTGCCTAGCGTGGCGTGGAAAAAACTCTATATTATGCGCTTTTAGCTCTTTTTTCGTGCCGTGGTGAGTATCGCGTCCTAGCTCTTCTGTGCTAGTGCCAGCTGAGGCGATTATAAGGTCATCTCGCCTTGCTTTTTTAGCTAGGTCTTTTAGCACAAACTCAGCCATGGGCGAGCGGCAAATGTTGCCATGACAGACAAAAAGCACTCTCATTTTAAAAGTCCTACTTTTTTATCTTCTTCAAAGCTTGATTTTAACTCTCTTTTAATCTCATCTATAAAAGCGCTCGTGCGAAAAACGCCATCATCGCTAATAGCTGTTTTTAAGGCTACATTTTTCATCACAAGCACTATGCTAGCACCGCTTAGTTCGTATTTTGCGATAGTATTTATATCAAAGCTTTCTTCAAATTCAGCATTTTTTGGCAGCACCTTTTGCCAAATTTGGATGCGCTCTTTAAGCTGTGGTTTTTTAAACTCAATCTTATACTCAAAACGCCTAGAAAACGCTTTATCAAAGCTTTGCATAAAGTTTGTAGTGGCAATTAGCACGCCTTGAAACTTCTCAATTTGCTCTAAGAAAATATTTTGCATTTGATTATGCATTTGCTCTGAGCCTGATGAGCCATTTTCTAGCCTTGAGCTTAGAAACTGATCGGCTTCGTTTAGCAGTAGCACCGGCTCACTTTTTGTCTTAGCGCAAATCTCACGGTAGCTATCAAAGATTTTTCTTACATTTTGTTCGCTCTCGCCTACATATTTGCTTAGAATTTTAGAACAATCAAAGCTAAGAACTTGCTTTTTAAGGCTTTTTGCAAGGCAGTATGCGCTCATTGTCTTTCCAGTGCCGGGTGGGCCATAGAAAATCACTTTTGCATCGATGTTTTTGCGTGGTTTCATCCCCCAGCTAGCAAGCCTTGCTTGAACATTTTTATCAAGCTGGCGCAAGATATTTTCTAGCAAAGCCCTAGTTTGTTCGTTTAACACTACATCACTTAGGTCGCTACTAGGCGTAATTAGCTCAAAGATTTCACTATTTTTTACTATATTTTCTAATTTGATTTTTTTGGCTGTTTTTGCGCTTTTTGGATGCATTATCTCGCTCAAGGTATCCTCAGAGATAAAAAATGTCCGTGATAACGCTCCAAAGGGCGTTAGCACCTCATCATACTCCACTACACCACTCTCAATCAGCCTTGAGCCATCTTCAAGCATAGAGCGGTTTTTCATCCGCTCCATATCATCTTTGCTAATAAGTGCTAAAAGTGCGCCTAGATCACGCAAAGAACCACTTTCGCTTTGTTCATATTCTTCTTTTAAAAGAGCAAAAAATACAATTTGCTCTTTTGCCTCAAAAGCATTTTCTTTTAAAATTTGCTCGCAAGGCAGGGCGATTTTACTAAGCTTTAAGCGAGAAGCAATAATTTTCTCTAACGCTTTTATCTGCTCGCTAGCCTTGCTTTTATCGCTAGTATTTGCCCTGCGAGTATAAAGCTCCACTCTTAAAAACTGATCTTTTAGATACTCCAAATGGTCATTATATGGCTCTTTTGGGTTTGAAAGTGGCTGCGCACCAGCCTCTAAAATATGTAAAAACGCATCACAAAGGCTAAGATCAGCTTGTAAAAGCCCTAGTTTGCTAAGCTTGCTATGTTCTTTAAAAAAAGCATAGCTTGCACTTATATAGCCTAGTTCAATGAGATTTTTAACATCATTTAGCCCTTCTAAAAATGAAAGCTCTTTTGTATCATAAATCTGCGAAAGTAGCTCAAAGCACCCTACTTGCGATATCCCAGCAAGATACTTGCGTGTTAAAAGCTCCAAGATTTCAAGCTCAGCTTTTGAGCAAGACAAAATGCTAAAAACTTCGCTATCTTTGTTATTTTCTAAAAAATCTTTAAGGTATTTCAGAATAAATCCTTGTAAGTGTTTTTGCTTTTTAAAAGCTTTCCAGGAATTCCTAGAAAAAATTCTAGAATTCCTAAAAAAATCTAGAATTCCCTAGTATTTTATAGTCTTTTTACTGCTTTGTGAAGTACTGCGCAAAGTGTGCCAGCACTATCAAGCATGGTTGAGATCAGCTCGTAGTTTGCTACTACAAAGGTAAATTTTTCTTTTTCGTCCTTGCTAAGTGCTTTATACTCATCAAGCTCGTCAAGTGCGGTGATATCAGCACCTGAGTTTTTGATTGATTCTTTCATTTCTTCGCTACTTGGAAAATCCTTGCTAAGCAAGAAGTTTTCGATATTTCTCACCATTTGGTTAGCGCCTTCAAATAGCGATTTGATTTGGTGGACGCCAGCTACAACCTGCTCAAATAAATCTTTGTCATGCCCTTCAAGCTTGCTCTCATCAATGTCCTCAGCAAGTTTAGCAAGTCCGTTTAGATCGCTTGCTACATCATTGATTTGCCCGCCGATTTCTATCCTAGCAGCTGCTATAAATGCGCTGTCTTTAAAAGCTCTCATCTTTGTCCTTTAATAAAATTTCTTTAATTATAGCAGATTTTTTGCGATTTTTATGCATTCGCTTATATTTTGCTTATTTGATACTAGCGGATTTGTAAAACTTTTCAGTGCACTAGCTGTGCTTTTGCCGATAGCCACAGCTCTAAAATCATCTCTCCACGCAAAATTCTTTAAAAAGCCCTCTACATTTTTTGGACTAGCAAAAATAAAAACCGCCCCAGTCTCAAACTGCCTTTTTGGCGCAGTTACGATGCTGTTTTCATAGGCGATCTGCTCGCTTAAAAGCACGCCATTTTTTTCTAGAATTCCCTTTATATCGCTAATTTGCTCTTTTGGGCGAAGTAAAAGCGTTTTTTTACCTTTTAATTGTGGGACGATTTCAAGCGCAAACTCATCTCCATGCGAGTTTTGCGCCTCATAAACACAGCCAAAACCATATTTGCTAGCAGCATTTGCGCTAGCTTTGCCGATAGCAAATACGCTTATTTTATTATTTGACGGAATTTTATTGAATTCTAACGCAGATATAGCATTTTTTGAGCTAATTACAAGCGCACTAAAAGCACTCAAATCCACGCTAAAACTAGCATATTTTATTTTACAAAGCTCAAGATGGACGATATTTTCATCATCACAGCTTGTATTTGAGCACAGATATATCACTTTTGCCTCTATTTTATAGGAATTCTAAAATTCCGTGTGGAATTCCATGTGGAATTTCGTGTGGAATTCCGCCCAGAATTCCCCTAAAATCCGTGAATTTTTTTAAGCTCAGGGTCTATTGGCTTTTTGTTTCCAGCTGCGTCCATGCTGACATATGTAACCTCAGCTTCTGTCACAGGCACGCAAATAAGCCCTTTTGCGTTATGATCAAAGCGTTGAACTACTACCTTTACGATCACAGTTATAGAGGTCGTGCCCACATGGGTAATGCGTGAGTAAAAGCTCACCGCATCACCTACAAAAACTGGCTCTTTAAAAAGCACTTCTTTCATTGAAATAGTAACAGTTCGCTCAGGTGCTACCTCCCTGGCTGCTAATGCCCCAGCTAAGTCTATTTGACTAAGCAGCCAACCACCAAAGATATTTCCAGCTGGATTTGTATCTTTTGGCATTGCTATTACGCGAATTCGTGGCTCTCCCATACTTTTCATTTCTTATCCTTAAATCAATCAAAAGTTTTACAATTCTAGCTTATTTTCTTAAAGAATTCTAGAATTCCTACTATTTTACATAGCGTTTATAATCACCATATCCTAGCTCATCCATCTTTTCAAGCGGGATAAACTCCAAAGAAGCCCCATTTATACAATACCTTAGTCCACCTTTATCTATTGGCCCATCGTTAAACACATGCCCTAAGTGCGACCCACCAAGTTTTGAGCTAACTTCTATTCTGCTCATGCCGTGGCTAAAATCTTTTTTATACTCAATCGTATCGCCAGTAATCGGCTTTGTAAAGCTAGGCCAACCAGAGCCGCTATCAAACTTATCAGTGCTAGCAAATAGCGGTTTTTTTGTGACTGCATCTATATAAATGCCCTTTTCATAGTTTTTATTAAGTGGGCTTGTGCCAGCTCTTTCTGTGCCTTTATTTTGCGTGATTTCATAGACTTGTGGGCTTAGTTTTAGTTTTAGCTCATCACGGCTAGGCACTTTAAAGCGGCTATCATCGTGAAGTGGCTCATTTGCAAGGTTTAGGTCAATATGACAGTAGCCATTTGGATTTTTCTCAAGGTATTTTTGATGATATTCCTCAGCTACTACGAAATTTTTTAGGGGCTGAACCTCTATAGCGATTTTTTTGCTTTTATCTTGTTCTTGCTTAAGAGCCAAAAACTCCTTTATTACGCTCTCATCGTCTTTGTCAGTAAAGTAAATACCGCTTCTATACTGAACTCCTACATCATTTCCTTGGCGGTTTAGGCTATATGGGTCTATAACTCGCCAAAAATGCGCCAAAATCTCTTTTAGACTGATTTTCGTTGCATCATAGCTAAGCAGCAAGGTCTCAGCATGTCCTGTGCTTTTTATCTCATAGTAGCTAGTCTCATTGCCATTTCCATTTGCGTAGCCTACTTTGGTACTTTCCACACCTTTTATACGGCTAAAATACCCCTCCATACCCCAAAAGCAGCCACCTGCTAAATAAATCTCCTTCACCAGCTCTCCTTTTGCATAACTTAGACTAAAAATAGCCAGAAAAATTAGTAAAAATTTTTTAAGCATTTTTTTCCTTTAAATTTTTGTGTATTTAAGCAAATAAAAGTAAATTTATTGTACCATAATCACCGAAAATCAAAAATCTAAGGACAAAAATGAATAATTTTAGCGAACTTAATCTGCTTTTAAAAAATCAAAAAGCAGAATTAAATGCACTTTATAAAAATCCGCAAACTAAGCTAATCAAAAAAGCCCTAAAAATAACTGGGCTAAAAGAGAGCCCTGAAAGTTCTCAAGCCATTTTAAAACGCATAATAGAACTAAAAGAAGATGGGCTTGTTAGCGAGCTAAAAAAAGCAGGTATTAGCGAGGCAAAGCAGCGCAAAATCAAGGCAAAAATGTATGATTTTGTAAGTAAATTCTACATAAAGCGCTTTTCTTTAATGCTTGAAAATGCTAAAAGCTTAGGAATTCTAGATTCTTTTAACACCGAGCTTTTAAGCGCAGTTCATAAAGTAGGCATTGTGCTAAGCAAAATGCAAAAAAGCTGGCAAAAACGCCTAATAGATGAAAATAGCAAGTTTTTTAAAAAGAACTTTAAAAGCATTGCTAGCGCAAATGAGTTTATAGATAAGCACGGACTTTATCAAACAAACAGTGATGGCAGCAAAAGCGATCGCATCTACGGCGCACCAAATATCAAAACCCTACAAATGCAAAGCTACACTAGCGCATTTGTAAAAGAAGGCAAAGAACTAGCCAAAGTTTTTGAAAATGCTATAAAAGCGCTTGAAAAAACAGCCAAAAATCAAAGCGACGAGGCTTATACAAACTACTTTAAAGCCCTAAAAAACGCCTTTTTAGAGTGTGATAATGCTAAGATTGTGCCTGCGTGGCAAGAGGCTGAAAGGGCGTGGATGCAGTGCAGGGGCGATATACAAATCGGTCATCCGCTAGAGTACTACGAGGATGCCTACACGCACGCAGTTGCCTTAGAGTGGGATATCAGGCTAAAAGACAGCTCGCAAAAGGTAGATGAAACAGCCCTAAAAGAGCAGATAAAAGCTAGTTTTTTAGATATATACAAAGAAGTTTGTAGCGACAAAAATGCTGATAAAAATATCCAAAAAAGTAACGAAAAAATGCGTTCTTTGGTGCTAAATAACATTGAAAAAACGCAACTTTACATCAGCAATCCTTTTATTTATTATGGTGCTGATTTTAACGGACTTTTCTCAGCACAAGTCGTGCCAAATGATGAAATAGTAAGCAAAGAGTGCGGCAAAAAAATCTTTGCCTTTGTAGATTTTATCCATAAATCAAGCAAGGCTAGACCTTTTTCTAAGCTAAGTGGCGAGATTTTTAGCAAGGATTTTTTGGATTTTAATAGAAATATTTTATTTTGCGAGCCTGAGGTGTGGAAAAAAGTCTATGAAATCACGACCATTGGGCATGAGTTTGGGCATATTTTCTTTATCGGCGAAGATACTGAAAATGCGATGAGTAAAGGCGGAGAGTTTAAGTTTGTTGAAGAGTTTAAAGCCACTAGCGGTGGGTTAGTAAATTTCTTTTTGCGTGGAGAGGCGCAGTATGAAAAGGCTGTTTTTGCTAATCACATCGCTCGCTCAGTAGGGCTTATAGGATGGCAAAGAGTGGATGAAGTTCGTGCCTACTACTGTGAGGGGCTAATCCACCTTGATCTGCTTTTTTCTAGCGGGGCTTTGAGCTTTAAAGATAAAAAGCTAAGCGTGGATCTTAGCGCTTATGAAAGCTACAAAAATCTAGCCTTACAAAACTACAAAAAACTAGCAAGCCACTACGCAAACAAGCTTGATTCTAGTTTGTTTTTAGCTGATTTTGCGGTGTTTGAAAATGGCATTTATCTGCCAAAAGATGCTAAGGTGCGTGAGTTTGTAGAGTACTACTACTTGCGCTACGAAGAGCTAGCAAACGCAATAGATGAAAGCCCTGAGTGGCAAAACTGGCAGGCAAAAGCCATAGAATAACAGCCAAAATCTAGAATTCCTAGAAAATCTTGCTAGAAATTCTAGAATTTACCTTAGGAATTCTAGAATTTAGCTTTAGGAATTCTAGAATTTCTAGAAAAATCTTTTATTATTTACTTTTTTTGTCTAAAATCAAAAAAATATTTTAATTTAAGGAGAAAAAATGAGCATTACATTTAAAGGTAATCCAGCTAGCCTAAAAGGTACAGCATTAAAAGTAGGCGACAACGCCCCAGCAATTACGCTAGTAGGCAAAGACCTTGGCGAAGTAAAAGTAGGCGGAAATAGCGACAAAATCCAAATCCTAAGCGTATTTCCATCAATCGACACTGGCGTTTGTCAGATACAAACAAAAAAATTCATGGCCCAATACTCAGGCTGCGATAAATGCGAGCTAATCAGCGTTGCACGTGATTTACCTTTTGCTTTTGGCCGTTTTTGCGCAGCTGAGGGCATAGAGAGCGCTATTACAGCTAGCGATTTTAGAGGTGGCGAGTTTGGCAAGGCTTATGGCTTAGAGCTTGATGGCTGCCCACTTGCAGGACTTCTAGCAAGAGCTGTTATTGTCATCAAAGACGGCAAAATCGCTTATCAAGAAATCGTAAGCGAAATAACAAACGAGCCAAATTATGATGCTCTAAAAGCTGCGCTTGACAATCTATAATTTTATTTTATAGCCCTAGAATTCTAGAATTCCCTAGGGAATTCTAGAATTACTTTAAAATTTTTAATAATAAATTCCCCAAAAATCCCACAAGATAAAAAATAAAAAAAATATTTTCGCTAGCTTACCTTTTTAGCACTCTTTGGCGCAGAAAATAACGCAACCGAGCTAAATGCCACAAATGAAATTACCTTTGGCGCGCCAGCTATTATAAAGGCGATAAATCCAGCAAATGACTCTTGCGAAGATGAGTGCCAAAGTAGCTGCAGCGACCAGTGCAGAAATGACGATGATATAGGCGCTTGCGAAGATGTCTGCGTCTTAAGGCTGCCTAAAATATCAATATGGCAAATAAACTTTACATTTCACTTTATATAAACAAAAAGCTCGTAAAATAACGCAAATTTACATAAAGGAGAGACGATGAAAAAGCTACTTATCCTAGCTAGCGTTCTTGCTGCTTTCGCACTTAGCGCAAATGCTGCTGATACAAACAGCACAGCACCATCAGCAAAATCAAGCGCAGGTTGCTAAGCCAAAAATATAAAAATTTTTAGAATTCGCTAAAAAATCTAGCGAATTCTAAAATTACATAATAAAATCTAGAATTCCTAAAATAAAAAACCCTTAGGAATTCTAGATTTACCCCACTTTACTCCCACTCTATAGTAGCAGGCGGCTTGCTTGATATATCATAAACTACTCTATTTATACCAGCGACTTCATTTATCGTGCGGCGGCTTACACGCTCAAGTAGCTCATAAGGCAAATGCGAAAATGTAGCTGTCATACCATCACTAGCATCCACCACACGCACGCACACAGCATTTTCATAGGTGCGGTTATCGCCCATCACGCCCACAGAGCGTACATTTAAGAGCACGCAAAATGCCTGCCAAGTTTTCTCATACCAGCCAGAGCTTTTTAGCTCTTCTCTTAGCACCACATCAGCCTTGCGCAGTAGCTCTAGGCTCTCTTTATTTACCTCGCCCATTATGCGTATAGCAAGCCCTGGTCCAGGAAAAGGATGGCGGTAAACAACATCACGGCTAAGCCCCAGCTCAAGCCCTAGCGCACGCACCTCATCTTTAAAAATCTCACGCAAAGGCTCAAGCAGCGTAAATTTCATATCTTTTGGCAGACCACCTACATTGTGATGAGATTTTATCGTTTTGCTAGCACCTACTGGACTACTTTCTATTATATCAGTATATAGCGTGCCTTGGGCTAGAAACTTCACATCGCCGTGCTTTTTAGCCTCAGCATCAAACACCTCTATAAAGGTCTCGCCGATGATTTTGCGCTTTTTCTCAGGCTCGCTCACGCCTTTTAGACGGCTTAAAAACAGCTCGCTAGCATCGACTTTTATTAGTTCCACACCAAGGCGAGTTTTAAACATCTCTTCAACCATCCTTGCCTCGTCCGTGCGAAGTAGGCCATTGTCTACAAACATGGCTATTAGCTGTTTTGGCACAGCATGCGCTAGAAGTGCTGCCACCACAGAGCTATCCACACCACCACTTACTGCGCAAAGCACCTTATCATTGCCTACTATTTCTTTTATCTTTGCGATTTGCTCTTTTGCGAAGCTTCCCATATTCCAAGTGCTTGAAAGACCGCAAATTTTACTAAAGTTTTTTAGCATTACTGCGCCCTGCTCGCTATGTGCTACTTCTGGATGAAACTGCAGCGCATAGACCTTGCGCTCATCGTCACCAAAGGCGCAAAACTCGCTATTTTCGCTCTTTGCTAGCACTTTAAATCCTGCTGGCAAGCCCTCAACCTTATCACTATGACTCATCCAAACCACGCAATTTTGGCTAACACCAGCAAAAATTCCGCCTTTTTCTACTATATCTAGATGAGCCTTGCCAAACTCGCTTTTGCTTGCAGGTGCTACATTTGCGCCAAAGTGCTGAGCGATTAGCTGCATTCCATAGCAAATACCAAGCACCGGCACCCCAAGCTCAAAAACTCCCATATCGCACTTATACGCATCGCTTGCATACACGCTAGCAGGGCCGCCGCTTAGCACTATGCCCTTTGGTGCGCGAGATTTTATCTCATCAAGGCTGATATTAAAAGGCGCAAGCTCAGCATACACACCATTTTCACGCAAGCGGCGAGCTATTAGCTGCGTGTATTGCGACCCAAAGTCTAAGACCAAAATTCCGTCAGTTTTCATCTATTTACCCCCATATTTGTTTCATTTGTATAAAACGGATCAGCCTTGTATCCACAGCCGCTTATAGCGCAGATTAAGGCAAAAGTCGCTAAAATTGCGCCATGAAAGCGCAAGAAGTTATAAATCATATCTTAAATCTCCCGCAGTATCGTCGCGCCAAAGAACAAACCCTTGCTACAAAAGCGCTAAAAGAGTTTTTAGGCAAGGCAAAAGCACCTTTGGTTCGCTACGCATATCTGCGAGATAACACGCTTTTTGTATGCGTAAAAGCACCTTTCGCCGCCCAAGAACTAAAGCACGATAGTAACATAATAAGCATTAAAAACTTTTTAAATATGTATTTTGCGAGCAAAAATCTAGGCTTTTTACGCATTGAAAATGTGAAGTTTTTTGTAGCTAAAAACAAGCCACCAAAAATCGTGGTAAGAAAATCCGTGCTAGCGCTAAAAGAAAAGGCCAAAGGCAACTTTAAACTGCGCTGTAAAAACCCAAAACTAGCGCAAATTTTCTTAGATATGAGAGAAATCCTGCGCCAAAAAGCAAAAAATCAAGCCTAGGAATTCTAGAATTTCTGGGAATTCTAGATTATTTATAAGGAATTCTAGAATTCGCTATTATGTCATCCTCGGGCTTGACCCGAGGATCTCATCACAGAGAATTCTAAAATTCCGTCATTGCGAGGGAGCAAAGCAACCGAAGCAATCTCGTTCAAGGCTTAATAAATGAGATTGTTCCCTCTTTTTTCAAAGCCTCGCAATGACAAATTTTGGGGAATTCTAGAATTCCCTAGCGAATTCTAGTTTTTCTAGGAATTCTAGAATTCCTAAACTCGCGCTGTTGTTTAAACTTCGCGGTAGCGGCTGTTAAAACAAGGCTCCAAGATTGCGAGGCGATTTTTTACAATTTTGGCGCAGGACTAGCCGTGGAGCGCCGTAGCGGTAGCGTTCAAGCGAGTTTCGTGCTGATTTGCGAGCTAGCCGCTACTGTAACAAAAAAGCACAAGCTTAGCGGCTAGCGACGCAAACAGTGCGAAACTCGCTTGTAAGGCGCTGGGCTGTCCAAGCCAAAATTTTAAAAAAGCGTCCGCAAGCTGAGCCAGCCGAATTTAAAAACCAGCCAATAAAAAGCTAACAAATAAAGTAAAACCAATGCAAGAAACAATAAAAAAAGAAACAATAAAAAAAGAAACACTAAAAAACGAACTAAAATCTTTACCAAACAGCCCTGGCGTCTATCAGTACTTCGACGCTGCTGGCAAACTACTCTATGTAGGCAAGGCTAAAGTGCTAAAAAACAGGGTAAAAAGCTATTTTAGCTTTACGCCCACGCTAGCCCCTAGCCCTCGCCTAGGGCCTCGCATCGCTAAGATGATAGCTGAGGCTGTGCATATAGAGTGGATTGAGACTAGTAGCGAGAGCGACGCACTCATACTTGAAAACTCTTTTATCAAGCAGCTGCGCCCAAAATACAATATTTTATTGCGAGATGATAAGACTTATCCTTATATATATGTAGATTTTAGCGAGCCCTACCCTCGCCCAGTTATCACTAGAAAGCTCATTAAAGGCGCAAAAATACGCTATTTTGGGCCATTTTATAAAGGCGCAAAAGATATTTTAGAAGCAATTTATGAGGAATTTGCCCTAGTTCAAAAAAAAGGCTGTCTAAAAGAGAAAAAAGCCTGTCTTTTTGCGCAAATTAACCGCTGCCTAGCGCCTTGCGTGGGTGGAGTGAGCCAAGAAGAGTACCAAGTTGTGCTGAGTGATGCCCTAAAAGCACTAAAAAACCCCACCTCGCTTATACCGCGTTTAGAGCAAAAAATGCTCTTTCACGCCACGCACGAAAACTTCGAGCAAGCAGCACATCTAAGAGATCAGATTGAGACCATAAAAAGCATAAGCGTCAAGGTAGAAATCGACTTAGCAAAGTTTGAGGACTTTGAAATATTCTCAGTGGCTAGTGCTAATGGCTTTTTTTGCGCTTTAAGGCTTAGTGTGCGAGAGGGCAAGGTAGCCTACGCCACGCACTCTATCACCCAAGCCCCAAAAATTGCCCAAAATAGCGATGAGAGCATTATTAACGAGCTATATAAACAAAGCATTTTAGCAGCCTTTCCAAGTTCACTGCCGCTTGCGTGTAGCCAGATTTTTACTAGCGATGATTTTGAAGACAGCAGACTTTGCGAGCAGGTCTTAGAGACTCGCCACAGCCGCAAATTTAGCATAAAAACGCCAAAAATCGGCGAGAAAAAAGCCCTAGCAAATATAGCGCACAAAAACGCCCTTGAACTCATCAAAAAGCACATAAACACCCACAAATACAGCCTTTTAGAAGATATACAAAACTACTTTGGTTTAAACAACCTACCGCTAAAAATCGAGTGCTTTGATAACTCAATGCTCTTTGGAGAGGCAAAAGTAGGCGCAATGATAGCCTGGCAAGCAAACAGCAGCGAAAAAGGCAGCGAGTTTTACAAAGAGGGCTATCGGCACATGCACCTTAGCAGCAGCAATGACTACGAGCAGATGAAAGAAATGCTAACAGCTCGTGCCTTGCGCTTTGAGAGCGCCTCGCCGCCTGATTTATGGCTGATTGATGGTGGCAAGGCTCTATACGACCTAGCCTGCGCTGTGGTGGCTAGCAGTGGCGCAAATGTCGATGTGCTAGCAATCGCCAAAGAAAAAATCGATGCCAAAGCCCATAGGGCAAAGGGCTCAGCCTTGGATAAAATACACTGCGAACTTGGCGAGATGAAACTAAGCCCAAATGATGCTAAATTACAGTTTTTACAACGTTTGCGTGATGAGGCGCACCGCTTTGCTATCAGCTTTCATAGAAAAACCAGAGACAAAACAAACCTTGCAAAAAGCGAGCTAGCAAAGCTAGGACTAAGCGCAGGAGCTATAAAAAAATTGCTTGATTATTATGGAAGTTTTGAGGCTATTAAGGTAGCTTCAAATGATGAAATATCAAGAGTCGCAGGCAAACAAGCCGCAAAAAAGCTAGCTGAGAGCTAAAATATAGAATTCCAACTAGGAATTCTAGATTTGTTAAAATTTACGCTAAGCTAGCTTAAGTGCTAAATCTAGAATTTCAACTAGGAATTCTAGATTTTTTTAGAATTTTACGCTAACATTAAAAAACCTATTACCGAGTGTTTACCAGATTTTTTTATAATTTCACCACGCAATTAAAATTTTTCAAAAAGTTTTTTTTCGGTCTCCTTCTTAAACGCAAAAAGCCCAGCTTAGCAAAATCGCCAAGCTGGGCTTTTTGCGTTATATCAGCATGCCTTATATCAGCATTAAAAAAATACAAACCACCAAAGCACAAAGGCTAAAATCTTATTTTATTTTCTTGCGGCAGCGACGCTTTTATCTTGCTTTTATCACGCTTATTTGCTGATCTTACCACACCGCCCTCTCTTGTAGTATAGTTTTTTATCATCACCTCACTATACATTATAACGCCATTTTTAAGCTGCATACCGAGCAAATCGCCTTCTTCGTAGCTTACCACAGCACCGTCGCTTGAGCGAGTTTGTAGGCTATTTACCATGCCTCTGGCGTTTTCATATCTATTGCCATTTTTTATTAGTGCGTGTAGGATATATCCACCTTTTACACGCTCGATTTTGTTTAGAGTGCCTTTTGTTAGCACGCCAGCAGGCTTTTGCGGCACTCGTGGTTTTGGCTCGTCCCAGAAGCACCCAGCAAAAAACAGCCCCAATATCCATAAAAAAAAGATTTTTTTCATACTTTTCTCCAAAAATTTTTCGTAATTCTAGCAGAATTTTTAGATTTTGGTAAACAATCGGCAACAAATTCGTAAAAATTCAGCAAACTCTAAGCACAAACCTTTTACAATTGCTCCCACATTTCAACAAGGAGAAAAAAATGAAACTTTTCAAACTAAGTTTAGCTGCTGTTGTAGCAGCTGGTGCGCTTTCTAGCGTTAGTGCTGCTCCATTAGAGGAAGCAATCAAAGATATCGATGTAAGCGGTTTTGGTCGCTACAGATTCCAATCAACTGATACAAAACCAGCGGTTGGTCAGAAAACACACGACACTTTCCACCGCTTCACACTTGATGTAAACTTCAAAGCTACTTTAGATGATAACTTCTTTGCTGTTATCGGTCTACGCTATGATAGCGCTGACATCGTAGGTAGCCACAATCGTGCAAACAGCGGTATCGCCAATACTCACGGTGGTCTATCTGGCACCAACGGCGGTTGGGGTGGCCAAGGTCGTGATAGCTTCTCAGTTCGCCAATACTATGTAGGCTTCACTGCTATTCCTTACACTACAGTTCTATTTGGTCGCCAACCAGCTGGTACATTCTTCACTGATGATATCGTAGCAACTGGACTAAAAGTAGCTGTTAACCCAGTAGAGGGTCTAACACTTGCTGGTCTTTACTACACTAACTTCGAGGAAGATGGTGACCTAGGTATGGTTCCTTTCAGCCTAGGTGAGCCTAACGGTGCTTTCATTCACCAAAAAAATCTATGGGGCGTAGCAGCTATCTATCAAAACGAGTTCCTAGACCTACAAGCATGGTACGCAGGTCTAAACAAAGTAGCTAACCTATTTGCTATCAGCGCTGGCGCTAACTACGCTATCAATGATGATGTATCAGTTCGTGGTAAAGCTCAATGGGCTCACACTAACCTAACTGGCAGATTTAAAGACAACTACGGCAGAACAGCTTTGAATGATGGCTTAGTTGCTAACTCTAACTTCTTTGGCTTCGACCTAGGTGCTAGCTTCTATGGCTTCGACCTTGACGCTGGTTACCTAACTTATGGTAAAAAAGACCAAATAAGCGTTCATACTCTAGAAGACGCTGGCTCTCTAATCAAACCAGGTGAAGAGCTAATCGACTACACTTCATTTAGTGGTAAACACAAAGTATGGTTTGGAAAAGCAAAATATACTTATGATGCATACTCTATCGGTGTAGACTATGTTCATGACAAAGTAAAAAACACTGGTGGCAACCTAAAAGCTAACGAGTGGGTTGTTCGTGCTGGTTACAAATACAACGACAAACTTAGCTTCAACGCTTGGTACTCAATGGTAACTGAGAAACAAGACGGTGTAAAAGATAAAAGCAACCGCTTCCGCTTTGACGCTCGCTACAACTTCTAATTTTAAAAAGTTTAGCTAAGTCTCATTCTTCAGCTTGACTGGGGAATCTCAAAAAGGGAGCCGGGCCTTCGGGTCTGGCTCCCTTTTTTTATTCTAGAATTCCCTGTCATCCCCCAGCTTGACCGAGGGATCTCTAATAGTAGGAATTCTAGAATTCCTAAGCCTTGTGTCATCCCCCAGCTTGACTGGGGGATCTCTATATGAAATTCTAGAATTCCCTAGATTTTATACACTCTTAAATATTTTTTTTATATAATTTCGCAACTTTTATTTTTAGGAAAATATATGAAAAAGTCTACATTTCTAGTTGCTGCGGCTTGCACTATCTTTTGCGCCTCGGCTCTTTTTGCCGCTCAAAATGGTGAGTATTATATAGAAGCAGACGGTGAGTTTGGCAAAGAGCTTGAAGAACTAGTCGCCAAGCACTCAAAAGACGGCAATGTCACAGTGCGCGTAGTGCGTGGAGCAGAGGATACTAGCACACGCGATGGACGCAAAAAGCGCATGATAAACATCGGCGTTGACAAAGCCCAGGACTTTAACATGGCTCGTGGCGAAGAACTCTACCTAGCTCGCTGCGCTAGCTGCCATGGCGCAAAAGGCGAGATAAAAGTCGGTGGCAAAACTCGCCGCCTAAACGAAATGACCGGCCAGCAGATCAACGACGCCATCATCGGCTACGCAAACAACCCTGACTACGGCGGCGACTCACGCTACATCATGCGCACCTACGCAGTAGCGACAAACTACCGCGACCTAGGCGACATGATAGCGTATATAAAGGGTGAGAGCGCCTTCATCTACTCAAATCAGGAAAACCGCCCTATCTCTCGCAAGCCAACTACGCAAGGCACATATATCGAGTAGCCCTACTCTCTTTTGCGCCATTCTTGGGCGCACATCCTTGGCTTGACCAAGCAATTTCAATCCTAGGAATTTTAGAATTCTCTGTCATCCCCCAGCCACTTTGGGGGATCTCTACATGGAATTCTAAAATTCCCTGCGTCATTGCGAGGGAGCAAAGCAGAGGGAGCAATCTCTAGGAATTCTAGATTTTTATCCTAGGAATTCTAGAATTCTTGTCATTGCGAGCGAAGCGAAGCAATCTCTAGGAATTCTAAATCAATTCTTGGAATTCTAAATTTATCCTTAGGAATTCTAGAATTTTGCTCGCTTTTAGGCTGGATAAGCCTAGCTCTCAAATTTTATAAGGGCTGCGCCCTAAAACCCCACTAAAATTTAGAATTCTCGCTTGCAATGACGGAATTTTAGACGGAATTTTCGCAATGGCGGTGATTTGATGAGATTGCTTCGGTCGCTTTGCTCCCTCGCAATGACGGAATTTTAGATGGAATTTTGAACGAGATTGCTTCGTCGTTCGTTTCGCTCACTCCTCGCAATGACGGAATTTCCGCAATGACACAATGATATAAACGCAAAAAGCCCCTAGGAATTCTAGATTTTATCTAAAATTCTAGGGGCGAGGTTGGTCTGGAATTCCCTATAGAGATCCCCCAGTCAAGCTGGGGGATGACACAGGCTTAGGGAATTTTAGAATTCTTAGAGATTGCTTCTGTCACTTTGCTCCCTCGCAATGACGGAATTTACGCAATGACAAATGATATAAACGCAAAAAGCCCTTTTGGCTATAAAACCAAAAGGGCGAAGTTGGTCTAAATTCCTACTATTAGAGATCCTCGGGTCAAGCCCGAGGATGACACAATGATATAAACAAAAAAAGCCACCATGAGTTAAAAACCCAGAGTGGCTAGAGATTTTTGAGTTAAATAGTTATTTTTTCTCAGTTTGTTGTGCTTGATGTGCTTGATTTAGTAGCTTATTTATCAAATCAAGTTTATCTTTAAATTTACTTTGCAAATTTTGATCTGAAAAAAGCTTAGTAGCTGTATATTGCAATATATCAAATAAAACTCTTTGCTCATTCATTTTATCTAGCGTTAGTGCATATATAATAAAATCTATCAATGAATTTTCTTGGTAATCATTAGAATTCGTATAATCTGGATCATCATAGGGAGATTTAGATGCAGGTTTTAATATGCTTTGAGCATAACGAGAATATGTATCTCTCCATTCTTTCATAGCTTCTATAGTTGCTTTTAAGATAATTTCATTCATTGTTTTCTCCTTAAAATAATTATAAAAAAGCCACCCTAAAAAATAGAGTGGCTAGAATTCTAGCATAAAGCTAGAAAGTTAATCTAGAATTCCCTAGAAGCTAGGGAATTCTAGTGTGCTTAGGGAATTCTAGAATTCCCTAAGGGGTTGGCTTAAAGCTCTAAGAGATTAAGCAAAGATAAAGTTGTTAGCAGTTACTTCAGCATCTACTGTAGCGATTAGTTTTACCTCGGTACTAGCTATGGTTGTATTGGTATCATTTTGAACAGCAAAAATAGCATAAACACCATCATTACCTTTAGCCACGATTAAGCCATTAGCATCTGAAGCAGCACCACTTGTTGCAAACGGCTTGCTTTGAGAAGCAAACAAATCACTAAATCCAATGCTTGCTGCAGCTTGTGATAGTGATGATAGATCAACACTGTAAACTTTGCCATTAGCAAACGAAGCGGCACCAGAAACAGAAGATATTGCTTCATCTGTCAATGAACCAAGAGATAGAGCTGCTAGCTTAATTTTATCATTAGCTGTCTCAAACTCTTTGATAACATTAGGTGTTGTAGTAGCATTTGAAATAGCAGAAAGACCATACACTACAGTATCAACTGCACCATCACTTGCACCTAGTTTTAGTGTAACAGCATTACTTTGTGCTGCGTCTAGAGTGATAGTCTCAGCTGCAGCAGTTCCTATGAATTCTCCACTAGCACCGCTAGCTAGAGTCAATGCTATTGTATCACTAGAATCAGCACCAGCAAATAGAGTGTTTAGATCAGTTGCGCTACTAGTAGCACCACTGATATTAATTTTTGCATCTACTTTGCTTAGGTCTAGTTCAAGATTAGCGCCAAATGAGCTAGCATCTTTTAGAGTGATTGTTCCAGTAGTGTTTGCATATAGCGTGTCAGCACCGCTAGCGATAGCGTTGTTGTTTACACTACCGAAATTAAGGTCACCACTGCTATTGTTATCACCTAGGTATACATCTACAGTAGATGTTACTCCAGTCTCTTTTGTTACTGCACCAGAAGCTGTAGCGATAAAGGCATCTACTTTGTTAATTTGAGCATTTGCGCCACTTACGCTTAGAGCACCAGATACGCCAGTTACAGTGATAGCGTTTGCATCGCTGTATGCAGTAAGATCAGCAAGGTTTAGTAGTTTATTACTACCAGATGTAGCAAGTGTATCAAATGCTACATCAACAGCTTTTAGCTCTTTTGGAGTGTTATCAACTGTAAATGTGATAGCTCCACTTGCTATGCTATCTTTGTTGTTGATTTTGTCATCAACGATAGCTGCTAGAGTGAAGCTGCCAGCTGCTATAGTAGCGCCACCTGAAACTGAATAGATGTATGTTCCTTTGTCTGTGTTAAATGCTACAAGAGCTTTGCCGCTAGCTAGAGTAACCTTGCCTAGAGCTGCTAGAGCTTTAGCTGCTGTTGAGACATCTGCATTTGTATCTATGTAGTAAGCAGCCTTATCGTTTAGAGTGGTAGCACCTGAGGCAGCCTTAGCAAATTGTACAAATGGACCACTGACAGTGTCAGCTAGAGCACCACCTTTTACAATATCACCAGTAGCTAGACCAGTGATTTTTACACCAGTAGCACCAGAAGCTAGATTGATAGTCTCAGCGATGTTGCCATTTTTGTTAAGGTTAACATTGGTAGATACATTTGTAATGTCTAGTGCTACTGATTTGTCACCTGAACCAGATTGGAAATACTTAGTTAGATTTATATCGCTTGTAGCACCAGAAGCATCTACTTCTAGGGTTGCTTTAGTAGTTTTACCATTTACAAGCTCTATAGTTCTTACATCTACTGAAGCATTGTTCTCGCTAAGAGCATTTGCGTTGATCTTAGTGCCTTTTAGCTCTATTTTTTCAACACTTTTTAAGCTAGTGATAGTGTTATTTCCACTGATAACAAGAGTATCTATGCCATCACCACCCTCAACTGCATTAACTGTTAGATTGCCATTAGCAGCAATAGTTGATAGGTCTATAGTATCATTTCCAGCGCCAGCATTGATTGTTCCTGGTAGTTTATTTACATCAGTAAATTTGATAGTCTCGTTAGCATCACCTAGAGTAAGTGATTTAACCTTAGTCTCTACACTAACATTGATATTTTGACCCTTTGCGCTAGGAACTATAACTTCTTTGGTTTCTACATTAGCTCCTGAGATAGTTAGGGTGTCGTTATTTTTTAGATTATCAGTTTTGATAGATATAGGGTCATTGCCTTGGATATTAGATATATCTACTGTGTAAGAATTAGCATCTGCTCCAACAGTAGGCGCAATAACTTCAGCGTAGTCATCAGCTTTTACAAAGTTTTTAGCAAAGTCTATATCTTTTGTGTTGATAGTAGTTAGAGTATCAACTTTAGCGATTTTGCTTGTGCCATTTACAGCTTTGCCAACATATACTTTGTATACTACAGTGTTGTTTGAGCTATTTGATTGATTTAGAAGTGATCTAGCGATGTAGAATACATCACCATCAGCTACATCTTTTAGATCTATACCCAATGAACCATTTTCAATATTTGCTTTTGTGACAGTTTGTTTATTGTCTTTTGTAGAAAGCTCATATATTTTGTTGCGTTCTACTTGTACTTTAGCATTAGTATTTCCTAGTTGCTCAGTTGATACATCAACACCAGAGATTTTGATTACATCATCTGCTACTTCAAAGTTGCTAATTTTTATACCTTTAGCATCTTTATCTAGAGTGATGGTCTCAGCAATATGAGAGTTGCTGTTTGCATCAGTTTTCTTTAGAGTGATGTTTGATTTTAGGTTATCTATTTGTAGGCTTACATTAGCAGCGTCTGCTAGGCTAAGTTTGCTTAGATCTACGCTAGTTGCATCTTTTGCATCTAGGATTAGATTACCATTGTTATCAAGCTCGATTTTTTGACCGCTGATAGCTGAAGCATTTAGTTTGATACCATCTAGTACTTTGATAGTCTCAACGCCTTTGATAGACTTGATGCCTGTGTAGTCTTTGTCAAGCACATTATCAGTAAAGTCGATTATATCTTTACCTACACCACCATCGATTTCTACTGTAGAGATAGGATTGCCTTTGCCGTCTGTGTGATTGATGCCATATTGTAGTTTAATAGTATCATCACCAGTACCTGCATTGATGCTAGCGTTTTTCCCTACATTAAATACATTTAGAGTATCATCGCCAGCGCCAGCGTTTAGACTAGCAGCTTCGCCTAGAGAACCAGTAAATGTATCATTACCAGCGCCTAGATCAGCAGTAGCGTTTTTGCCTAGAGTTGCATTTACAGTATCGTCACCTGCGCCAGTGCTTAGGCTTTTTGAAACAAAGCCAAGGTTTAGAGTATCATTACCAGCGCCTGTTTTGATGCTATCTAGGTCATTAATAGTGGTAAAGCTATTATCTTTGTCAGAAGTTGAGTTAAGAGAGATATCTTTTAGAGCGTTATTTGTATTAGCCACGATATTAAATTCGCCAGTACCATTTACATTTATGTATTGGAAGTCACCAGCTACTGAGCCATTTACGCTAGCAGCACCATTGTTGATAACTAGTTTTTCAACGCTTGAAGTGCTTGGTAGCTCGCTTAGGTTGAATGTATCGTGAGTAGTTTTGTCATAGCCAGTTACATTGATAGTTAGAGTATCTGTTAGGTATGCTTCTGTACCAGTAGCGCTATCGCTTGATTGGATAGTGCCTTTTGTAGGGTCAGTTAGGTTGTAAGTACCTGTGAAGTTAGCAGCGCCTTTTAGGTTGCTCTCGCCTGTTTCTGGATCTATTCCTAGGTTGTCATCATCAGCTTTTGTGAATTGAACAGCAGCGATCTTTTGGTACTCATTGCCTACTTTTGTGATTTCTTCTACGTATTGATCAACTTGGCTATCTTTGTTTACACCGTTCATCATTGTTACTAGGTTTTTAAGTTGCTCTGCTTTTTCATTTGCAGTGATTAGTGCATTGAAATCTTTGAAGTTAGCAGTAAAGTTATCAGCTA